>DHHD01000076.1 GCA_002403105.1 Anaerolineaceae bacterium UBA4781
GTGATCTCCTTCGACAGATCTTGCCATAGATCCACATTCGCCAACGCACCCCCTTTTCGCTTCCAGTTTCGTGCGATCCAGGCTGGCATCCACTCTTCAATCCCCATTTTTAGATACTGGGAATCCGTGTAGAGAGTGATCTTTTTGTCTTTTTTAATGGACTTGATGGATTGGAGCGCCGCAGTGAGTTCCATGCGGTTATTGGTGGTCTGTGCTTCGTGACCTTTCAAGATCGTTTCTTTTCCATCTTCAATAACAATTGCCCCCCATCCCCCGCGCCCCGGGTTTGGATCACAGGCACCATCGGTATAGATGATCACTTCATTGGTTTCTTTAATTGCCATCCATGCCTTCATTTGCCATCGCTTCCAGATTTTCCAAAATGGTAGGGATATCGGCTTCTTTCACGGTATACAGCGATAACTGCCATCCTGCATCCTCCAGCAGATTCCCAATTAGCTCCCAACTGTTGATCACCGGGGTTGGCTTGGTGAGTGGAAGATAGGTTAATGCTCGCTGCCATGCTGGGTTCTCATTCATAAAATCGCTTAGAGTCTGCGCAACCGCCAGATTGACAGGTAAACTGAATGTCTCTTCTGCCAGCGCCGTTTGAACATCGTTGGAGATCATCCAGCGGATGAAATTCCAGGCTGCTTGTTCCCGTGCCGATGTGGTTTGGAATATTCCATAGGAAAGGCTTTCCCCATTCATAATGGGGCTGCCTTCATTGCCGGGATAAGCGATCACCGTCCATTCATCGCTATTTCCTTCTATTTCGTCCATGGTAATTTGCTGATACCAATCATCGATACTTCCACTGTAGAAAAGTGCATACCGCTTGGAAAAATAACGGTATGGAGCACCTTCTTTGCCACTCCAGGCGCAATCCAATTGGTAGATCGTGCGCAGAAATTCCAGTGCATCCTGATTTTCTTTCGTATTGAACTCAAAACCACGTTGGGTTTCAGAGGTTATTTCTCCACCTCCGAACACCTGCATCCAGCTTAGCATGGTCACCGAGTTGGTATTGTAGATCCAGCCTCCGGTTCCATTGTTTTCATCATCAGAATCACCTGCGTTGTAGCTGGCAGCAGTACAGGCTTGATTCAGAAATTCTTCTGAAGTGGTGGGGGTATTTTCAAAACCCAATTCCTGCGCCCAGGTTTGGTTATAAAAAAGAAAATGCACATCATATTCAGCCGGTATTCCGTAGCGCACACCATTGACAATATCCTGGTTCCAGAACGAAACAGGGATCGTCTTCTGTTCTTCCGCTGGGA
The DNA here is from genome assembly GCA_002403105.1 of Anaerolineaceae bacterium UBA4781. Lineage (GTDB taxonomy): Bacteria > Chloroflexota > Anaerolineae > Anaerolineales > Anaerolineaceae > UBA4781. The sequence goes on from DHHD01000076.1 coordinate 1,281, forward strand.
TCCCTAAATTTTCATCATTGACATAATCATCCAGTCCGATGAAGGATCCCTGTTCGCTATACACAGATCGTAAAAATATCGAGGGAGCTGCCACAATATCCGGTGCGCTGCCGCTTTCGATTGCTTCGGTTATTTTTGAAACCAGATAATCACTATTTCCCGCTGCAATGACCTCGATGGTTATCCCATCCTGGTTGGATTCGTTGTATTCTTCCACCAACGCTGCAATACTGTCAGTTTTCATCCCCGTCCATGGGTGCCAGAAGGTAAGCACCTGCCCCGAACTCAGGTCTGCAGTAGGTGATGCGGTAGGGCTGCTCGTAGGTGTTGTAATCTCTTCTATCAGAGTAGAAGTTGCAGTTTCACTTGCAGCAGTATTTTGAACTGTGCAAGCGGTCAGAATAAAAGTTAAAAGCAGAATGATCTTTATCATCTTCTTCATTTGGTTTAATCTTATCAGTATCCATTCTACTCTGCACTTCTTTTTTCTTTGAATTGACAAACCCTTTTGATATTTGTATAATCGGAGCAAGATCATCAAGAGTAGTAAATTCAAACATCCTGGTAGAGAAGGAACGCCCTGGCTGAAAGCCTCCACAGGATTGAATGGATCGAAGTCGCTGGATGAGGATTGCTGAAGAAATCCACAGGAGAGTAGACCAGCACGGGTAAGCCCGTTACAGCGCAGCCGGAATGCTGGTTCCGGAGAAGAGCGCAGCAATGCGAAGTGAGGTGGTACCGCGCAAGGATTACTCCTTTCGTCCTCTGGATGAAAGGTTTTTTTTATCTTATGGAGGAAGGTATGACAGAATTTGAACTGGCGAAAGCGTATAATTTTCAAGCAACCGAAAAAAGGATCTATGGTTTTTGGGAGAAATCGGGCTATTTTCAACCCACCAATGATCCCAACCAACCCAATTTCGATCCCACCCAGAAGCCTTTTGTCATTTCCATCCCTCCTCCCAACGTAACCGGCAAACTGCATCTTGGGCATGCCATGTTTATTTCCATGGAGGATTTGATGATCCGCCACGCGCGTATGCAAGGCATCCCCACCCTGTGGGTGCCCGGTTCCGACCACGCCGGAATCGCCACCCAGCTCCAGGTTGAAAAAGCGCTGGCTGAACAGGGTAAAACCCGCGATGATGTCGGCCGTGAGGAATTTGTAAAGCTGACCTGGGCTTGGAAAGAAGAATACGGCGGTCACATCACCCAGCAGATTCGGCGCCTGGGCGCTTCTTGCGATTGGAATCGGGAACGTTTCACGTTGGATGATGGTCTTTCCGTTGCCGTGCGTGAAGCGTTTGTACGGTTGTACGAAAAAGGCTTGATCTATCGTGGTCCGCGCTTGATCAACTGGTCCCCCAAATTGCGCACAGCCGTTTCCGACCTGGAAGTCGAATATTCGGAGGAAAATGGCACGCTCTATTATTTCAAATATCGCCTGGCAGATGGATCTGGAGATTTCATTCCGGTCGCGACCACTCGCCCCGAAACCATTTTAGGCGATACCGCTGTGGCAGTTCATCCGGAAGATGAGCGGTACAAGAAATATGTTGGCAAGACAGTGCTCGTCCCGATTTTGGATCGTGAAATACCGGTCATCGCCGATACCTATGTGGATCGAGCTTTCGGCACCGGTGCTTTAAAGATCACGCCTGCCCATGACCCCAACGACTATGAGATCGGTATCAATCACCATCTGCCCATGATCGGTGTTCTAAATAAAGATGCTACCATCAACGAGAATGGTGGTCCGTATCAAGG
>DHHD01000065.1 GCA_002403105.1 Anaerolineaceae bacterium UBA4781
TTTGACCATTCCACATCCACATATCATCGAAAGAGCTTTTGTAATGGTACCGCTCCATGAGATTGCCCCCCAACTTATTCATCCACGCCTGCAGCGTACCATTCATGATCTGATAGCCGGAATGGATGTATCAGACGTAGGTCTGTATGAAGGATCACCCCAAGAGGAGCAATGATGGAAAACAAGCCCATTCTTCCATTTGGAACCCGCACCTTTATCATGGGCATCATCAATCTCACCCCGGATAGTTTTTCAGGGGATGGATTGATGAAAAGCGCTGATATGGTGGAAGCAGCAGTACAGCAAGCCGCGCGTTTTGTTGAGGAAGGCGCAGATATTTTGGATCTGGGTGCAGAAAGCACCCGCCCGGGTGCCAAACCGGTGGAAGCAGACACGGAATTGGAAAGACTCATCCCCACCTTAAAACGCATCCTTGAACTAAAACTCAAGGCGATCATCTCCATTGATACCTATAAAGCAGCAGTCGCTGAACAATGCCTGGAAGCAGGCGCAAATATGATCAACGATGTCTGGGGGTTAAAAAAAGATCTCCAGCTTGCTGAAGTGACAGCCCGATATGCGGTTCCGATCGTCCTCATGCATAACCGCAGCCATTCCCACTTTTTACAGAAATCCGAAGCACTGGGTGGAAGATACGTTGGTACTTCTTATCAGGACCTGATGAAAGAGATTTGCAGCGATTTGCAAGAAAGCATTACCAGCGCGAAAAGAGCTGGGATTCAGGATCAAAATATCATTCTCGATCCCGGGATCGGTTTTGGGAAAACGGTCGAACAGAATCTCGCTATCATCCATCATTTGACTGAATTGCGTAAGCTGGGGTTCCCGATCCTTTTGGGCGTATCACGTAAATCATTTATTGGGTATACATTGGACCTGCCACCGGAAGAACGGCTGGAGGGTACTGCCGCAGCGGTTGCCGTAGGGATCAATAACGGAGCGGATATCATCCGGGTGCACGACGTACGTGCCATGGTACGGGTCGCCAAGATGAGTGACGCGATCGTACGCAGTTAACTGCATAGTTAATCCCCTTTATTTTTTTGCTCAATGATCTCTTTAGCTAATTTCAAGCGAAAGTGATCAGCACGTTCACGCTCATCCAATTCATCCCGTATGTAGGAATACTCTCCCTTTAATCTTGGAATCACGATCAATTCCAATGCTTTCAACCTACGGGTAGTACGGGCAATTTCTTTTAAGAGTGCAGCTAATTGCACTTCACTTTCTGCCAACTGTAAAATTCCATCTACATTTTTTCGAAAGGCATCTCCTGCTTCTTCAAGCATGGTTGAGGTTGAATTAAAAACATAAGGACTATTGAATTGTTTTTCGCGACTTTGATTACTCTGGATCTTTGGAACGCGTACCCCCATCACCAGTTCCTCATCCAATTCAATGGAATATTCATCCTTGGTCCCCAGTGATGCGGCTTTTACTCTTCCTTCCCCAACAAAAGCTTCTGCTCTGGCTAAAGCCATTTGCGCTTTATTGGTGGATGCTTGCAACTGTTTTGCTTTTTCAAGGACTTTCTCTTCCAACTCTATGATCTTTAACATGAGAGCGATCCGTTTTTTATCAAGCAGTTCATAGCCCTGGCGGGTTAACACCAATTGCTCTTTTGTTGCCAGAAGCTGGCTGCGTGTAACGGTGATGTTGGATACGTCGATCATGTTCGCTAGCCTTTATAGTATTTTTCGATGAGAACTTCAGGTATACGTTTCAAGGACTCTTTCGGAAATTCGGATAATAATTCCCAGGCCAGGTCGAGGGTTTGCTCAATACTGCGATTTTCATTCCCTTGATTGACAAATTTCTGCTCGAAACTTTTCGAGAAATTCAAAATACGCTGATCCTGTTCAGTCAGAGATGTCTCTCCGATAATGGCAACCAATTTTTCAAGTTCACGTCCTTCTGCATAAAATGAATAAATTTGGTCCGCCAAAGACTGGTGGTCTTCACGCGTATGCCCCTCACCGATCGCTTCTTTCATCAACCGCGATAAGGAAGGGAGCACGTCCACGGGCGGGAAAACACCTTTTTGGTTGAGAATTCTTCCCAGCACGATCTGCCCTTCGGTTATATATCCGGTCAGGTCGGGAATGGGGTGTGTGATATCGTCATCGGGCATGGAGAGCAAGATCAACTGTGTAACGGAACCCTGTTTCCCTTTGATACGACCAGCTCTTTCGTATAAACTAGCAAGGTCTGAGTACATATATCCAGGATAGCCACGCCTGCCAGGTAGTTCTTCACGTGCCACCGATAATTCGCGCAAAGCCTCACAATAGTTGGTCATATCCGTGAGGATGACGAGAACATGCAGATCGTGAGTAAACGCTAAATATTCAGCAGTGGTAAGAGCTGCACGGGGTGTCATGATGCGCTCGATGGTTGGATCATCGGCATGATTCAAAAAAACAATAGTTCGATCCAAGGCACCGCTTGAACGAAAATGTTCAATAAAAAATGAGGATTCGCGGTGCGTGATTCCTATAGCAGCAAAAACTACAGCAAAAGGTTCATCGCTGTCTTTTCCCTCGGTAAGCACTCTAGCTTGAGAAGCGATCTGAGCTGCCAATTCATTCCCTGGTAACCCGGACCCTGAAAAAATTGGCAGTTTTTGCCCTCGAGCAAGTGAATTCAATCCATCGATCGTGGAGATGCCAGTTTGGATGAATTCTCTTGGTTCATTTCTGACCGCCGGATTGATGGGCGACCCATTAATATCCTCCATCTTTTCCGGAACAATGGCGGGGCCGCCATCAATCGGTTCGCCCATTCCATTGAGAATACGCCCAAGCATCGAAAGGGATACCTTCAAGCGCACCACATCACCTGAAAAACGCACGCCGGTACGAGAAATATCCAACCCTTCTGTGCCAAGAAACATTTGGATCACAGCCATATCCCCGGAAATCTCCAGCACACGCCCGACACGGGGGTGACCATCCGGGTCTATGATCTGAACCATTTCATCGTATGCTACATCCGCCACCCGTTCGACAAAGACCAACGGTCCTTTGATCTGAGAAAGTGTACGATATTCTTTTGTAGCCAGTTTGGTATTCATTAATCGTTCAGACATTTTCAGCCTCCCAATTTGAAACAAGGCTGTCAAAAACGTCATTGATCTTTCCGGCTAATCTCTTTAATTCCGGAACAGATTTTTCCAAAGGGATTTCCTTCATGCGCGCAATACGCTGCAGTACGGTCAGATTTGTTATTTCAGAAAGATCAATTCCCTTATCCAAAGCAGATTGAGCTCTCTGGTGGTATGTAAGGATCACTTTAAGCATCCAATATGATTTTTCCAAACTGCAGTATGTATCTACATCCTGGATGGAGGATTGCTGCAGAAAATCTTCGCGCAGCAACTTTGAGATAACAAGAACCTCGCGCTCCATGTCAGAAAGAGCATCCTGCCCGATCAACTGCACAACCTGCAGTAATTCATTTTCCCGACCCAGTAGAGACTTCGCTTCTTGCACTAACTTTGGGAAATCTTCTTCCACCATATCTCCAAACCAGCGCGAAAGGTCTACCAGCGAAAAACTTTTGATCCAATTAATAGCCGGGAAATGCCTCTTGCGGGACAATTCATAATCCAACGCCCAGAAGACGCCTGCAATGCGCATCGAACTCTGGGTTATCGGATCTGAAAAATCACCTCCCGGGGGAGATACAGCTCCGACCAAAGAAACCGAGCCTTCGCGATGACCAGCATACGGTTTATCTTCTCCATTACCAAGGCAATCAACATGCCCTGCGCGTTCATAAAATTCAGCCAAGCGGGAAGATAGGTAAGCCGGGTAACCTTCTTCACCGGGGATCTCTTCAAGACGCCCTGAAACCTCACGTAGCGCTTCACCCCAACGAGAGGTTGAATCAGCCAGCATGAGCACATCGTATCCCATATCGCGATAATATTCAGCGATTGTAATTCCCAGATAAATGCTGGCTTCGCGTGCTGCCACCGGCATATTGGATGTGTTGGCGATGAGAACCGTACGGTTGATCAGAGGAATTCCTTTCACGCGATCTTCCAATTCCGGAAGCTCCATAAGAACTTCTGCCATTTCATTGCCTCGTTCACCGCAGCCTACATAAACTACCACATCCACATCTGCCCAGCGTGCTAGAGATTGCTGAATCACAGTTTTTCCTGTCCCAAAGCCACCAGGGATAATAGCAGAACCTCCTTTAGGAATTGGGAAGAAAGCATCGATCACCCTTTTGCCGGTTACAAGTGGTTCTGCCAGGTCAAGGCGGCGCTTATAGGGGCGGGGACTGCGCACAGGCCAAACATGTTCCATACCAATAGGAATTATTTTTCCTGTTGCGTCTTCGATCATGGCCACGGGCTGTGCCAGAGTTAAATCTCCAGCATGCACTTCAACAACCCTTCCACTAATTTGAAGTGGAACCAGCACACGATGTGTAATACTTTGGGTTTCAGGAATTTCTCCCAGCAGATTGCCTGGTTTAATAAAATCACCTTCTTTTACCAGAGCAGTAAATTTCCATTTTTTATCTTTAGGTAGAGAATCTTCAGTGACACCTTTTCTTAAGAAATCACCTTCTATCTCAGCTAATTTATTCAGTGGCCGCTGCAATCCATCAAATATCTGACCCATTAATCCAGGTCCCAGATGTGCAACCAGTGGATGCCCCGTACCTGTAATGGGTTCTCCTATTTTCAAACCAGATGTCTCTTCATACACTTGAATCGTAGCTTGTTGACCGGACATCCGAATTACTTCACCAACCAGTTTTGCTTCACCTACCAACACCATATCATGCAGACGGGCTCCATCCAAACCGCTTACACCAACCACCGGTCCAGAGATACGGTTGATCGTACCTGTTACGTTATCGATCGCTTCCATTTTCTTCACCTTTAAAATGGATTTGCGTACCAGTTGCATGTTGGATCATAGTGGAAAGATACTCGCGATTGACCTTCTTGCTCATTTTTCCTGTTTTTCCTGGTATCGTCACCAAAGCTAAATTTTTACAGTTGTATAAAGCTGCCCTTATTTTTTGATCAAGATGAGAAAATAAATCATCATCGATTGCCAATATGAGCGATTCATTTTTCTCAATAAACTCTTTCAACAACACTGTCAGTTCCCCAGTATCTGCCACGCCATGCGCTTCTAAGCCTGCTAATCGATAGCCGTTGGCCATGCTTACTGTCGTAATTACAATTAGCTTATTCATTGCAATATTTCCAGGTGCTCAATAATATCAGCGGAATCGAAGCCAAGTTGGATACCTTTTGCGATCCACCACAAGTTCTGCATTTCATTTTGTTTGCGAACCATATACCCGATAGGAACACCGATATCAATGGGATCTTTAAAAGGATATCGGGAAGCCCATTCCAAAAGCTGTTTTCGCAATCGTTCCTCGAATTCCATCAATAAACCGGTCTGCTTATACGCTTGCAACCCTTCCTGCAAACTGGGGAAATAGATAGAGCCTTTAAAATGACCAATCGCTTTTTCTATTTCTTTTTCATTCACAGTAGATAAGAACAACGTCCGATTGAAAGTTCCAGCATTCAGGAAACATTCTTTAAGATTTAATTCGTTGCGAGTGATCATGTCAGGGTTTTTAACAATTCGCAGTGCGCAGATGATGTTTTCCAGATCGGCGTTCATATCGAAATATTCTTTAAGAAGAGTGCTGTGGTTTAGAATATGTCTTTTCACATTCAGGATATTTTCGTAAAACTCTTTTTCAAGTAATAATTCAATCTGTGCGCCCTGCATGGTCTGCAGGTTTGTTTGATTTTTTAATAAAACATCCGTATAGGGCAGACGAAATGCAGTCATTTTCGAAATAAGATCATTGAAATTTCTGCTTCTGGAAAGCTCTTGAAGCGTCTGCATCGGGATCATTCCAGAGCGATTCAGCAACTCTTGAATTTCGCGATGGGGAACACCGCCAAGAATCCCTCTAACAACGGTATGAATATTCTGCAGATCATTGTGAGAAAAGATCAACCCAATTTGTTCCCAGGCAGAATCAGTATAAAAATTTTGATAATCCTTGAAAAATTTTTCCGTCTCGAGCTCAATGATTGTATGCACTATTTGGATTCCGCTGGAATATGTCAGTGCTTTTTCAATGGATGATTTATAAGAACTCTTGATTAATAATGAAAGAAATCCATCCAGATTATCTGCACGGGTCATTTCTTCAAGCATTTCTTTCATTAATAAGTTGGGAAAACGTGCACGCAACCGCGCATTCCCATAATCAAAAGTTGACATCATGTCACCCGGGTTGTTTTCTCATTAAAAAATAATGACAACTGCTGTTGTAATATCGGGATGGCTTTTTGATAGCGATCGTTGATTGTGTTATATACGCAGACTTTCCCATCCGGGCTGGAGGCATTACACCCACCCCAGCAGTTCAAATCAAATTTATATTGAATGGTGATGGGGCTTTCTAACACAAAGTCTTTGAGTAGTCCTTTATCTCTTGGATCAATGGACACGAAAATTCCATTTCCTTCATCCAAAGATGGTCTTAAATCTTCAATGGCCTCTATCGTTAATGTTTGCAAAAGGGATGGATAGGTATCCTGTGTCCGTATTGTCTCCAAGGCTTTCTGGACCTGATCTAAAGATTCTTGAATTAACTTCTGGCGCGCATCAGCAATATTTTGAAGATATTGCATTTCAACTTGCTGTTGGATGATGGCGACTTCCCGATTTAATCGGATACGCCCTTCCTTCTCCAGGTTTTTCCGAATTTCGTCTGATTCTTTTTTAGACTGAGACAGAATATCTTTGATTCGCTGATCGGTTTGCTGCTTGATTTCAGCAATCTGGTTTTCAGTTATTGTATTAATTCCATCCAGAATTGTGTCAATTTCCATAAAAACAATCTCCGATCACCCCATTAAAATGATAGCTGCAACAGCAAAACCGAGAATGACCATTGTCTCTGGAATTGCTACCAGGATAATGATTGAACCTAATAACTCGGGTTTTTCTGCAACAGCTCCGACACCGGCTGAACCAATGGCGCGTTGAGCCATTCCAGTGGCCAGAGCAGTAAGCCCGATAGCCAAAGCAGCTGCTAAAGCAATGATTCCTTGTTCCATTTTGTTCTCCTTTCTCTTTCTATCCTTTCGAGTTAACTAAAATCCGTTTTTTGAATGGCGAGAATTCATTTTTTCCACCTTCATAAAAACGTCTGAAGAATTCTACATACTGCAAACGCAAGCTTTGAATGGTTGGGCTGAAGGCAGCCATGATGATGTTGAGAGAATGGATCAAAACAGCCACCAGAATTCCAACGAACACATTGCCGATCATCCCTACCATGTCATTCGCCACTTTTGCCAGAAACACAGAGGCCAGACCAAGTGCAGCGATACGTAAATAGGAAAGGATATTCCCCAGCAGCCCTATGAATTCAATAGGACCAAGGATCACGCCGGTTTTCCCATAAGAAATTCCTAATAGGATGATGCCCATCCCCAGAAAACAATATCCCACAATATTCACACCTGCAGGTAAGATCTTTAATATCGTACCTACCATTACCAATAGACCGATCAACCCGATAAACATCCCTCCCTTTTCAAACAGATGGTTTTTATTCTTATGCTTGATGGCATTTCCAATTCCCAGGATCAACCCAAATAGAATATGAACAACACCCACACCGATCGCCATATACAGCAGCGTTAAAGCACTCCCCGAATCAGTGCGATCAAGCAAGATGGGTTTTAGGCCAATACTGCTGCCCAGCGTGCCTAAAAATTCACCAAATAGAAAACCAAAAATGATTGACCAGATCGATCCAACCATGATTGTTCGAACTAGGTCTCCAAATATACCTGTTTTGATTTTTTTTGATAAGAATAAAGTGAGCAGGAACAGGATTACGCCATATGCTACATCACCCACCATCATCCCAAAAAAGATGGGCATGAATACAGCAATAAGGGTACTGGGATCAATATCAGAATAAGCCGGAATGGCTCGCATTTTTGTAAGATTCTCAAAAGGTCTGATGCTTTTGGGATTATCCAAGGCAACCGGTATTTTCTTATTCAGCTCTTTGGGAATTTCCAGTTGATTAACGACCAGGTCATTTCCAATGCTCTCCCGTAGTTGGTCTTTTAGATTCTGGAACTCGTCATTTGGAATCCATCCATAAACTGTAAAAGTAAACTCTGTTTCACCAATGCGTGAGTAAATTTCATATTCATCCAGAAAGTTTAAACAGGTGATCTGCCAGTTGTGCAGAAAAGGCCCCCAGGTACTGGCAAGCTCGTGGAATTGATCTTCCAAAGCATCCAGTTCTTTATGATCATTCTCGATTTTCTTTTCGATCCTATCTTGTGCTTCGGAAGCTGAAAGGAGTGTATATTCCTCGGGCAGAACGAGCTGTGTAATCTTTTCTTTCTTCAGATAATCTTCAACAGAAACAATAAATTCACGCGGTAGAACCCCAATTAATGCATTGGTTGATTCGGCTACTTTTACAACCGCCATTTCAAATTTACCTTGCGTCATAGAGTGCAACTGGTTGATCAACATATTCATGGAATGTGTTTGGGTGGTATGCAGCAGAGCGCCAATTGTCGCATTGCCGGGTTTCCGTGCAGATTCCGGAAACAGAGGAGCCATTAACTTTAGAATCTCTTGATATTTTGAAAGTAAAACCAGATCTTCCTGCAGGCTGGTTCGATTCTGGGTAAATTGTTGAACAATAGTGGTGACCTGATCTACTTTTTCCCCGATCTCATCAGTCTTTGAGTTATCTTCCAGATTCTCTGGAACCACCGCAAAATACTTTTTGAAAAGATCCTCCAGCCCATTGATCTTGGCATTAATCAATTCGATTTTCTCGCGCTTTTGGGTCATGTCATACGTCAGGTTAATGGGCTGCAAGAGAATATTTGAAAGTGATCGAATATCCTCAATTTGCATGATTCCTAAATTATGTAATTGATGGATGGTATCTTGAAGATCTTTTTTTAATCCGATGATTTCAATTCTTGCCATTTTGCGAATCATGGAGGCTCTCCTTCGATCGTCTACCGAGGATAAACTCTAGGCTGATCGTTACAGCATCAGGAATAAATTGTTTCCCGCTTTCGATGATCTTCGAGGTTTCAGATTCGGATAAATGAAGTTTCTCTTCTGCCGTAGTTTTAGCTTTTGCAATACCATTTTCTACCAAACGGCTTCTGGCTCTTCTACCACTTGTGTATGCTTCTTTTTTCGAATTTGCAGCTTCTTCTTGAACAATCGCAATTTGTCGATCGGCGTCTTTTTTAGCCATCACAATATGATCAGATGATCTAACTTCAGCTTGCATAATTTTTTCAAGCAAGACAGCTGGATCTTCTTGTGATTTCATCTCGATAATTGCATTCTTCTTCATAATACTGATTATAAACCTCGCATTAAACGAACTTAGAATCGTAACCCTTCCCTGATTTTCCGTCAACGTCAAGAAGTCACATAATTTCAAATCCCTTTGGATTGAAAACTAGTATAATCGCTAAGAAAATTAGGAATCATAAGAGCTGTGTTTGAAAATGGAGTGTTGAAATTATGAAAGAATATGATGTTGTCATTATCGGAGCTGGCCCCGGGGGGTATGTGGCCGCCATCCGAGCATCGCAACTGGGTTTGAAAACTGCCATCGTAGAAAAAAGATGGCTGGGTGGGGTATGTTTGAACGTTGGTTGTATCCCTTCCAAAGCATTGCTAAAGAACGCCGAAATCGCACGAACATTAAGAGAAGATGCCAAGGAATATGGAATTCAAGGTGAGAATCTCACCATTGACTACGGTGCCGCAGTAAAACGCAGCCGCCAAGTTTCTGATCGGTTAACACGCGGTGTCGGTTTTTTGATGAAAAAGAATAAGATCGATGTTTATGAAGGCGGTGCATTCCTAAAAACCAAGAATCTTGTTGCAGTTGCTCTCAAAGATGGGAAAAATGAAGAGCTAAAAACAAACAATGTCGTAATTGCTTCCGGAGCTCATCCGTTCATGGGTCCTGGTTGGAATTATGATGGGAAAAAAGTCTTAACTTATGAAGATGCCATTTTACAGGAAAAACTTCCAGCTTCCATCATCATCATCGGTGCAGGAGCAATCGGGGCTGAATTTGCCACCATTTGGAGTTCCTTTGGCACCAAGGTCAGCATGGTTGAAATGCTGCCGAACATCCTCCCGCTTGAAGATGAAGAGCTGAGCAAAGAACTACAAAAGGTTTTTCAAAAACGTGGCATTGAGATGTTCACCGGGCATCGAGTTGAAACAATTGAAACAACTGACAAAGGTGTTAAAGTCACGGTATCTGCCGAGGGGGAAAAGAAAGTGCTCGAAGCAGAACAAACCCTGGTGGCGATCGGATTCAAAGCCAATACTGAGAATTTGGGCATGGAAGGTGCAGGTGTGGTTTTAGATAAACGTGGATTCATCAACGTGGATGCGAATATGGCAACCAATATCCCCGGTATCTGGGCAATCGGTGATGTAACCGGTAAACTGCTGCTGGCACATGCCGCTTCGGCGATGGGTATTCACTGCGCTGAAACGATCAAGGGCATAAAGAGAAAATCCATAGATTTCAACATGATCCCCAGCGCAACCTACTGCTACCCACAGGTCGCATCCTTTGGATTGACTGAAAAGGAAGCCACTGAAGCAGGAAAGGAAATAAAGAAGGGGAAATTCCCATTCCAGGCTAACGGAAAAGCACTTGGTCTTGGAGAAAGCAGCGGATTTGTGAAAGTGATCGTGGATGCCAAGTATGGTGAAATTCTTGGTGCTCACATGATCGGACCAGAAGTCTCGGAACTGCTGCCTGAATTAAGCCTGGCGCAGCAATCAGAATTAACCATCAATGAGGTTGCAACAAACATCCATGCCCACCCCACTTTAAGCGAAGCGATCATGGAAGCTGCCGAAGATGCTCTGGGGCATGCCATTCATATCTAGTTAATAGCATGATTTGCTAGATCTTTATTAACAATGGGTTGACCATCCGGGCCATTGTTATCTTTTTAATACCGCTATGCTATAATCGCTTTCGCAAAGGAATACAATGGCAAAAAAGAATTCTAGATCAATCGATAAAGCTTCTTCAGTCAAAGATTTTAAAAAGCTCGCTCCTCTTCTTTCTCAGATCAACGAATTGGAAAACAGCTTCGAAAAATTATCCACTGAAGAACTTACCCAAAAAACTGCATTTTTCAAACAACAACTTAAAGATGGAAAAAGCCTTACGGATATTCTGCCGGAAGCATTTGCAGCCATAAGAGAGGCCAGTAAACGAACACTTGGCCTCCGTCACTATGATGTACAGTTGATCGGCGGCATTATGATGCACCAGGGTAGTATTGCCGAGATGCGCACCGGTGAAGGAAAGACCCTGGTGGCTACTTTGCCGCTCTACCTGAATGCCCTGACCGGAAAAGGTGTTCATCTGGTTACCGTGAATGATTATCTTGCCCGGCGTGATGCCCGCTGGATGGCACCCATCTATTCCACTCTGGGCCTTTCAGTTGGTGTACTGCAAATGGCAAGTCGAACTGAGAACGGACGCATGGCTTTTCTGGTTGATCTCAATAAAAAGTCAAGCAAAGAAGAAGATGACCAATTAAAAATAGTCCCACGCCGTGAAGCTTATCAAGCCGATATCACTTATGGAACCAATAATGAATTCGGTTTCGATTACTTGCGCGATAATCTGGTCAGCCGCTTTGAAGACAGGGTTCAGCGCGGTCACCATTACGCCATTGTAGACGAAATTGATAACATTCTCATTGATGAAGCCAGAACCCCGCTCATCATTTCTGGTTCTGCATCTGAAGATATTGCCTGGTATGAGAAGATGGCGCGCATTGTCCACCAATTAAATGAAGAAGATTACGATTTCAATGAAAAAGATCGCGTTGTTTCTTTGACCGAAGTTGGAGAAGTGCATGCCGAAGAGCTTTTAAATACCACCCTGCGCGATCCAGATCGACCTGAAGATATCACACCCGAACAAGCCCGCCTGCTGGGTTATTTGGAACAGGCGCTTAAAGCGCGCTTGTTGTTCGCTAAAAATAAAGACTACATCATTCAAAACGGAGAGATCATCATCGTGGATGAATTCACTGGCAGGTTAATGCCAGGCCGGCGCTGGTCAGAAGGACTACACCAGGCTGTTGAAGCAAAAGAGGGTGTACGGGTTAAAGCGGAAAATATTACACAGGCCACCATTACACTGCAAAATTATTTTCGCATGTATGAGAAACTGGCAGGTATGACTGGCACCGCTTACACCGAAGCAGAAGAATTCTATACGATCTATAAACTGGATGTAGTGCCTATTCCCACCAATCTTGATTATTCAGCCAGCTTGCCCACTTCGGAATTGAATATCCATCAGAAAAAAGATGACGAGGGTTACCCCTACGTGTATTACACATCAACACAGGACCCGGATCAAAAAGAAATTTTCTGGAAGAGAAAAGACTACCCCGATATTGTCTACCAGAATCGCGAAGCCAAGCTGCGTGCCATCTGCATTGAGATCACACGTTTTAATGCCATTGGGCGACCGCAATTGGTTGGGACGACTTCCATTATTCATTCTGAAGAACTTTCAACACGTTTAAAAAGGGAACAACTTCGACTGTTGATGCAAATTTTGCTTTTAAAAGCTCTCTGGCGAGAAAAATTCGAAATTCGTGAACCTGAAAAAGCTATCTCTGAGTTGGAGATATTGAATGAGCCTCTCGAAAAATTAAATCCTTCTCAGCTCAGAAATTTAGCTCAGAAAGCCGGTATTGAGTTGCTTGCTCTTGAAAATCCAGAAAGCATCCGGTTATTGCTCAAAGAACTGCAACTTTCTGAACAGGATATCTCCAGACTGCAGCATATCTTGAATTCTGGCATCCAGCACAGGGTGTTAAACGCCCTCAAGCACGACGAGGAATCTCAAATTATTGCCAGCGCAGGAGCTTTCGGGGCTGTCACCATCGCCACTAACATGGCAGGGCGTGGTGTGGATATTAAATTAGGTGGTGAGTTGGATGAGGAAATCCTCACCGAAGTGGTGCAGGTACTAAAAGCCAACGGGGTTGATCCATATGATATGACCCCCAAAGATATGGAAAACGCCATCAGAAAACTTGCTCCAGATCAGTACTTCGATCAAAGGGAGAGTGTGCAGGCATTTCTGGATTATATGGTGAACTTGCCCAAAGTCCGCGAAATTGGTGGCTTGCACGTGATCGGTTCTGAACGCCACGAAGCCCGCCGCATTGATAATCAACTGCGTGGTCGGGCTGCCCGTCAGGGTGACCCCGGCTCTTCCCGTTTTTACCTTTCATTGGAAGATGATCTAATGCGCTTATTCGGTGGCGACCGGGTCGAAAATTTAATGAGCTTTTTCAAACTCGATAAATCAATCCCCATCGAGAACCGAATGATCGGCAAAATGGTGGAGCAAGCGCAAGAAAGAGTAGAAGGCTACAATTTTGACGTTCGTAAACATCTGCTGGAATATGATGATGTTCTGAATGATCAACGCACCCGCATCTATGGAGAACGCGATAAAGCTATCACCAAAGATGATCTTTCCGAAGATATTTGGGGCATGGTTGAAAGCGAACTCGATAGAAGAGTACCGCTTAGTCTTGAGGAATCCCATTCACCATGGAAGTTGATCGCATTTCTGGATGAAATCCAACCTCCCATGATCAATCAGGAACAAGGTTTCAGTATTCCTTCTTATTCCTATCATTTAATATCTAATCATTTGTTGGGTGAAATACAAAAATTGCACGATGAGTCAGAAAAAGCAGCATTTCTACAAGCTTTTACAGCGGAGGTCATTCAAGCAGAATCTTCTTTTGTTGAAGGGAGTAATGCAGATTTTATAAAACATACTGAGATTAATTTTAAAAACCAGCTCGCCGAGCGCTATGACAGTATGGATGCCTTTTTTGATGGCATCTCAGATAGTTCCCCCGAAGAGATCGATGAAAAAGATTTTCGTCTCCAATTGCAGAATTACGCGCACACCCGTTTGCAAATCTCACAAGAAACGATTCAACAATTATTAAATGGCGATCGGGATGCAATAAAATTGTTAAAGGAACAGGTGAAAACCGGTTTGTTCTCTATTTACCTGAATCGTACTTCCTTTACGATCAACAAACGTATAGGGGATACCATCAATCTTGAACCGCTCAAAGTGGCTGCTGGTGATTGGGATGGAGTTCAAGAATTCTATCTATCTGAGATCAAGAAACGCTTCATTGAAAAATCAAATGCACTCCAAGCAGAGCAGTCTGAAATTGGACGCAACATCCAGGAAGCAGTGAAGAAATTGGATTCAGAGCATCTAACCGAACAACAAATCTCAACCGCTTTGTTTAGCATCACCGCCGGGAAACGCATAGCAATTAATCCACAGAACCACCAGCGTGTAATAAAAAATGTAAACCTGCTCAATTATGCTTTCTATGCCGCCAATTTACTCGAAGGGAAGAAATCGGAAGAGATCATCCAGGATATTCTTTCCCATTTACAAAAGATCAGTGCTTCCCTTCAACATATCTTTGGAATCTTTGAGGGAAACCGGCTGGCACAATCCAATGTATCCATTCAACAGTTAAATCCAGCTTTGGTGGAGAAGATCCGGGCGAATATCCCATCATTGAAAGATGAAAATATCGCTCAACAACCAATTCAAGAACTATCATCCAAATACCAAGAAATTTTAAGAAATGTTCTTGGTAAAGAAGTTCAGAATATGCTGCACCGCCATGTGCTCTTGAGCAATATCAACAATTTATGGATCGAACATCTGACGCAAATGGAAGCACTGCGTGTCTCGATTGGGTTGGAATCGTATGCCCAACGCGATCCGCTTGTTCAGTATAAAAGCCGTTCAACAGATATGTTCAGCGAATTACTGGCAAATATCCGGCTGGGTGTCATGAGCCAGATCTTCAGATTACAACCGGTACAGAAAAATCCCGCAGTACAAGCAGAACCTGAACAAAAACAAAACCCTGCTCAAAGTTCAGAAAAACAAAAGAAGCACCGCAGACGTAGATAGCTCTTTAAATTCTCGTTTCGCTGTACAGGGGTTGTCAACCGAACCAATACCCCTTATAATCGTGCTATTCATTATCGCATGGATGGAGTGATTGATAATATTATGGTACAAAACGATGCAAAGACCCCAACCGGGGCTAATAATTCAAACAACAGCGATGAAAAAAATATGAATATGGCTTCATTGCTGGAGAAGGAGGGGCTTGGTATCGATTTGCCTAAAGCCGGGGAGATCCGGACTGGAACAATTGCGAGTATTTCCCCAGGTCAAATCCTGATCGGTGTCGGAGCAAAATCTGAAGGTCTCATTAGCGGGAAAGAATTCGAGTTAATTCCACCCGAGGAATTTGCCAGTCTTGAAGTTGGGCAGAAAATTCCTGTTTATGTGATCACTGTTGAAGATTCCAACGGCAATCTGTTGCTTTCTTATGTACGTGCGGTAGAAGAATCAAGCTGGGATAAAGCAGAAGAAGTTTTCAAAAACAAGACAACTTATAAAGGTAAAATCGCCGGTTATAACAAAGGTGGTTTACTGGTTGCATTTGAAAAATTACGCGGTTTCATCCCATCCTCTCAATTAAGCTACGATCGATTAAAGGAAGCTGCGGGTAATACCCCTGAAGAACGCTACGGAAAAATGATCGGCTCGGAAATTGAAGTTAGCGTTATCGAAGTAGATCGTGAACGACATCGCCTGATCCTGTCTGAACGATTGGCGTGCGGTGAAACCCGAGACACGATCCGAGAAAAGGTCATTAGTGACCTTGAGGTAGGCAGTGTGCTAACTGGAAAGATCACCAGTGTTGCTAACTTTGGTGTTTTCGTGAATGTCAACGGAGCAGATGGCCTTGTGCATGTTTCTGAACTCTCCTGGGACGAGATAAGCGATCCATCAGAGAAATTCAAAGTCGGACAGAGCGTAAATGTTAAAGTCATCAACATTGATGAAGATAAGAAAAGAATTGGTTTATCCATTCGACAGCTCGAAGATGATCCCTGGTTGAAGAACGTTGAGAACCTCAAGGTTGGAATGCTCGTTGAAGCTACCATTACAAATCTGACCAAGTTCGGTGCCTTTGCAAAGATTCAGGGTGAAATCGAAGGACTTGTTCACATCTCTGAAATCAGCGATGAGCACATCACACATCCAAAAGAAGTTCTGCATGATGGTGAAAAAGTAACGCTACGTATTATAAAAATTGAACCGGACTCACATCGCATTGGTCTTAGTTTGCGCCGGGTCGAATCTGCCGCTTATGCTGATATGGATATGAAATCACTTAAGCAGGAACTTGAAAATAGTGATATCCATGTTACAGCCAGTGATGAAGAAAAAACAGGCACTGAGGATGCTGCTCAAGCAGCAGAGTAGTTCTTTTGAAATTTCTTGTTTATCCACAGAGCGCGTTTCATTCGCGCTCTTTAATTTACGACTATAATTAACCTACTTTGGATTAATTATGCCGCAAAATGAATCCATCATAGTTGAAAAACAATCTCAGATCTCCGACGAAGTATTTAAAAAACGCCTTCGGTTTAACCTGGTTCTAACCTTCATCGGATTCATTATTTTTATTCTGGGTATACGACCTGATCTCTTTCAATTGGACCGCAGCCCTGTCACCGGTTTCATTCAAGTTTCTGTCAGCATCGTCGGTTTAGGAATTCTTTGCCTAGGAGGATTTCTTAGCATGCGCCACCTCTGGCGAAACAACCGGCTGAGTATCGCTGCTGAAATTGGAGTCCGATTTATCAGCACCGGTTTGGTGATCGTCATTTTTTCGGCGATGGCTGATTTCTTCGGATTCGGGAGCCACCCCTACCCCGAATCACTCCCGTATTTGGGAGAATGGCAGGTTCTCGGAATTGAGATCGGGGAATACACCATTGCTCTGGGATTCTTCTTAATGATCCCTTTTCCAAGGATCAGATTGTTTCCACGTCTTCCGCACCTAGACGAGACCAAGCGCCGTTAGCATCTCTTGATTTGTTGCAAATTTGTATTCTGCGAGATGATTCTTTGTGGCAATTTCTGCTTCAATGGAAAAGAGCTGTTTCATCATTTTCTTATTTATTACAGCGTTTTTTGAATTGAGAATCTGAAATTCCAGCTCTTTCCAATCAGGCGAATTCTTCTTTTTCTCATCAATATACTCATACAGAGCTTGTGCTCCCCGTGACCCATCTTTTCCACTGATACCCACCAGTCCATAACTTGCCAAGCGCGACCATCCTGCCACGAATATGCCAGGAATATTTTTTTGAGTATCAGGATACATCAATTCATAAGAGATTCCATCCTGCGGGTAATCAGGATATGGGCTGATGGCAAATTGATCTTTGAGAACCGGCAATCCAATTTCACCATCCACACTGGAGCCGACAGCCAGAATTGCAGTATCGGCTTCGAAGATGGTGTGCAGCGAAGTTGGAACGGTTTTCATTGAATGGTTTTCTTCGATCAACGTGTTTTCAACACATTCCACACCCTGCAAACCTGTTTTTTCATCTCCAATGAAGCGAATGGGGGATTTTAGAAATCGTAATTTCAGATTTGTTGATGATGTTCTTTCTTCACAGTTTTCACAGGCCTTTTCAATAAACGCCCAGGTTTCATTGGGATCTTGCCCTAATTTCAACATTAACGGTGTTACCCGTTCCATTTCAGCATCAAAATCAGACCTATCCAGATTTTGCGCAATATGAGCAAATTCGGTTTCATGGAATTTTATTTCAGCTGGTCCTCTGCGTGCAATTGCCAAAATCTCTTCGACCCCTCCCTTTTGAAGCAAAAAGCGCGCTACGTCTGCCATTACATTCCCTACCCCTACAATCACCACTTTCTTCCCAAGCGGATACTCAATTTGAGAATAGGGAGGCAGGTTGTTGTATCTGGATACAATTTCCCAGGCATGATATACTCTCGGCAAGGTCTCCCCTTCTAAATCCAATTCTTTGATCTTTTGAGCTCCGGCCGTTACCAGGATCCCTTGAAAACCCATAGCTTGCAATTGAGAAAGTGAAAGATCTTTGTTTTCTCCGATTTCTACATTTCCAAAATAGGAAATGTTTTCTTGCTCTAAAATATTTAAAAATTGCCGCCGTAGACCGATTTTTAAAGTATGTTTTTCGGGATAAATGCCATATTCTGCCAATCCTCCCGGGCGTATATCCCGGTTAAAGAGAGCTACC
This sequence comes from Anaerolineaceae bacterium UBA4781, assembly GCA_002403105.1. Classification (GTDB taxonomy): domain Bacteria; phylum Chloroflexota; class Anaerolineae; order Anaerolineales; family Anaerolineaceae; genus UBA4781. The sequence goes on from DHHD01000065.1 coordinate 18,324, forward strand.
TTGATATCTTTCTCGGCCAAAGCTCTGGCTGCAAACAAACCTGCTGGTCCAGCGCCAACAACAGCAACAGTTTTCTGATTCATATACACCTCGGCATAATTTGTATTAACATTTACTAATAAAATGATAACGCCTCTCTTTCTATTCTAAACTACAGTAACAAGATTAAGGAACTCTGATATGCAAAATGACATCAATACTTTTCAACTTTCAAATGGGATAAGGGTATTGCTAAAAGAGATCCATACTACCCCCATTATCAGCCAGTGGATTTGGTATCGCGTTGGATCACGCAATGAAAAGCGGGGTTTTCGGGGAATTTCACACTGGGTGGAACATCTCCAATTCAAAGGAACTGAGAAATACCCAGGCGAGCAATTGGATCAGACCATTTCACGTGTGGGGGGTATGTGGAATGCAATGACACACCTGGATTGGACAACCTATTATGAAACTCTTCCGGCAGGAGAAATTGACCTGGCGCTCGATCTTGAAGCCGATCGCATGCAAAATAGTATTTTTGACGAAGAAGAAATCAATGCCGAGAGAACTGTGGTCATGTCGGAATTGGAAGGCAATGAGAATGAACCACTCTTTCGTCTCAATTCAGCCATTCAGGCAGAAGCATTTCATGTTCATCCCTACGACCACGATGTGATTGGGACATTAGAGGATCTGCAAGCCATGACCCGCGATCAATTATTCGCATATTATCGCAGCCATTACCAGCCTGCCAATGCTATCCTGAGCATTGCCGGGGATTTCGACACAGCAATATTGACCCGGAAAATTGAGCATTATTTCTCCCCCATTCCAACTCAGTCAAATACCCCGGAAGAAATCCCACAGGAACCTGTTCAAAAACAGGAAAAGAGGTTTGAAATAAAAGGACCCGGTGATGCTCTATATATTCAAATAGCATACCGTGCTCCATGTGCTGACAGTCGTGAATTTTTCACACTTTCTGTGCTCGATAGTCTACTGGCTGGCCCATCTCCGCTGGCAATGTTTGGTGGTGGCAGTATTTCGAACCGCACAAGCCGTTTATACCAGGCGTTGGTAGAAAAAGATATTACAGTCAGTGTCAATGGCGATATTCAAGCAACCATTGACCCGTTCCTGCATACCTTTATCCTTACACTCAATCCGAATGCTGATTCGCAAAAAGCTCTGCAGGTATTTGATGAAGAGATTAAAAAGATTCAGCAGGAAGAGATCCCTGCTGAGGAAATTGAGCGGGCCATCCAGCAAGCAGAAGCCATGTTTGCTTATGGCAGCGAGAATATCACCAACCAGGCTTTTTGGATGGGTTACAGCAGCATCTTTGCAGATTATAACTGGTATGAAAGCTATATTCAGAGCTTACTGGCAGTTACCAGTTCCGATATTCAGACTCTCGTTCAAAATCATTTCGCAGTTCAAAATAGAACCGTTGGAATTTATTTTCCCACTCGGGAAGAAGGTCATCATGCAGAAAAATAATCGAGCCTTGCAGAATCATCTACCAGATGCGCGAACCATTCAACGCTTTCGACTTCAAAATGGCATCACCGTTCTGGTTTACAGTAATATGGAAAGCAAATCACTCACCATCATCGGTATGCTTGACAGCGGGTCATTCAGGGATCAACCCGATAAACTTGGAACCGCAAACTTTACGGCATCCATGCTCATGCGTGGGAATGAACAGCTTTCTTTTCAAGAAATAAATCATAAACTCGAATCAGTAGGAGCAAACCTGAGCTTCAGTGCCGGAACAAAAAACACCTGGTTTCAGGGGCGATCACTTGTTAAAGATTTTTCCATGTTGCTTTCACTAGTTTTCGACAATCTTACAAAACCTGTCTTCCCAGAAGAGTATATTTCCCGTCTGCGTAATCAGCTGCTTACCTCACTGCTCATTCGTGATCAGGATACACAGGAAAGAGCCGCCCTGGAATTCGACACAGTCTTATTCAAAGGTCATCCATATGCCATGCCCGTGGATGGATATCCCGATACCATCGCACGGATCAAACGCGAAGATCTCATCAAACATCACAATACCTATCATCCACACAATGCCATTCTGGCAATTTCGGGGGCACTCCCGTTTCAGGAAATAGAGACTCTTGTCAGAACCCTGTTTGAACGATGGAATCCGGCTTCAGAAATTTCGGAACCCGTTTATCCCAAAATTGAACCGCTTCCAGCCCAAACACGGACCCATATCCCGATCGAAGGCAAAAGCCAGAGCGATATCCAGATGGGTACCCTTGGCCCTTCGAGAATTTCACCTGATTATTATGCAGCCTTCCTGGGAAATCATGTTTTGGGACAATTCGGTTTGTACGGCAGGATCGGAAAATCCGTACGCAATAAAGCGGGGCTGGCATATTATGCATTCAGCAGCCTCAATGCACTTCCGGATACAGGAAGCTGGGAATTCAACGCAGGTGTCAACCCGGCGAATGTGGATAAAACAATTGCATTGATCATTGAGGAGATCGCGCGCTATCTTAATAAACCACTTCAAGATGAAGAACTTGAAAATTCTAAATCGCATCTGATAGGAAAACTGCCCATGTCGCTGGAATCGAATGCAGGTATCGCTAACGCGTTACTCTCCATCGAACGTTTTAACCTGGGTTTGGATTATTTCCAAAACTATGCCGAGCGCATTCAGAGCATAACACCGGCTCAAATCCTGGAAGCATCCAGAAGGTATTTGGATCCCCAAAAATTGGTTATCATTAGTGCAGGAGCCGAAGCATAATATGATCATTCGCAGCGGGGTTGATATTATTGAAATAGAACGTTTCGCGGAGCAAAAGCCAGAAATACAAAAACGTTTTCTTACAAGGGTATTTACCATTCGCGAAATGACTTTAATTCGAAATTCAACCGTTTCCGCTGCCGGCAGGTTCGCAGCCAAGGAAGCCGTGGCAAAAGCCCTGGGATGTGGAATTGGAGAAGTTCGCTGGCAGGATATTGAGATCTTGCAGGGGAAAAGCGGCGAACCGCTGTTAATTTTGCATGCCAAGGCAAAAAAGATCAGCGCGGAATTGGGTCTGGATGTATGGTCGCTGAGCATATCCCATTCCAAGCAAAACGCAGTTGCGTTCGCTGTCGCAATAGGTTCCTCTCCGAAGGCTGAAAACCATGACCCATAAAATACTGGTTATCAGTGATACGATTTCAGACCAGTTGTATGATCCCGCCAAGCAAAAAAGCTTGCATAATATTCGCTTCATCATCAGTTCCGGTGATCTACCCTATGATTATCTTGAAACTTTAGTAAGTATTTATAATGTTCCACTGTATTTTGTACGGGGAAACCATGCGAAGTTTTACGAAAGTGAAACAGGTATCATTCATGAACATCCCTGGGGCTGCAATGATCTGCATGTACGTTCTTTGAAAGATCCTTCCGGATTTCTTTTAGCAGGGGTACAAGGAAGCCATGTTTATAATTACGGACAATATCAATATTCACAAGCCGCCATGTGGCAATTTGTCTTTCGATTGATGCCTTCTTTAATGGCAAACTTTGCACTTTCTGGTAGGTATTTGGATATTTTCGTTACACACGCTCCACCTTGGGGAATTCATGACAAACAAGATATAGCGCACCAGGGTATCAAAGCTTTTTTATGGGTGTTAAAGGTATTTAAACCGCTTTATCATTTTCATGGACATGTATATGATTTTGGGAAAAACACACAGATGATCACGAAGTTTGGAAATACCGAGATCGTGAACACATATGGATATCGTATTCATGAAATCCCAATCATCAAAAAAATGAGAGGACCGTTAAAGGATTAATGAGTTACAACTCTCTGAAACAGCAATCCAGAATGGATTTTGATGATGCCTATTTTCGCGGCTTTCTGCGCTCCATCGAAAATTGGTTGCAATTAGATAAAACCCGATTGCTCGCTTTCAATGAGATCCTTAAGCACATCTCCATCCAAGGGCAATATGATGCTGGTATTCAAGAAATAGAGATTAATGCCATTATCGGTAGCGTGAATCGGTATGCAGATTTTGATAGTGCATTTCTACCGCGTCAAAAATTCACCCGCTCTCGCTGGGAAAAGATTGACCGCGCTTATTTGCGCGATGAAATCTTACCACCTGTAGATGTGTATCAAATCGGGGATTTCTATTTTGTAATGGATGGGAATCATCGCGTATCAGTAGCAAGGAAGCGCGGACAGAAATGGATCGATGCACACGTGGTGAAGATAGAAGTTCCTTATGAAATTGACCGATCCTTCGATTTCAACCATTTGATTTTGAAGGAAGAAAAAAATCGTTTTTATGAAAAGACGAACATCAAGAAAATGTATCCGGATGCGAACATTGAAATGAGCATACCCGGTTTATTCGATCGCCTGCAGGAGCATATTGATGCGCATCGCTTTTATACAAGTGAATTCCTGCAGCATGAAATCAGCTACGAAAAAGCCGTTTGCAGCTGGTATGAAAATATCTATCTGCCGTTAGTGAAAATCATCTGTGAACAGAAAATCTTGGATCAATTTCCTGAGCGTACCGAAGCAGATCTATATTTTTGGATCATTGAACATCTGGCGTTTCTTAAAGCGGAATATCACAAGGATTTTAGTTATGAAGAAGCAGCCGGTGATTTTTTGTCGAAATTTCACCCCGGTTTCCTCAAGTTATTCCTGGCAAAGATTAAGAAAGCATTCAAGAAAAAAAAGAGTCAGTGATCTTTTTCCAACAGGAAATGGTTGGGCAATACATACTGGCTGATCTCAATTCTCAAACCTGCTAGATTTTGGGAATTTTCTTTTTGTCGTGAGGTCGCATTAATATAGCAGCAGTCAGGTTTAGATCCATATTTTTTCTGAAAGAAAACAACAGCATTTTGAATCTTTTGCTCTGTGGGAATATCTTTCCGACCATCAAACCACAACATTCCATTTTCCATGCAACCTCAATTTCATTATAGAACTTTTGTTCTTTTTTATCAAGTGTATTATAAAATCAACAGCCTTTCATGGCATTTTTACTTTTTTTGAGGTATCCTTAAATGTTATAGTAAACCGTCCATGTTTCGCACAAGGAGGATACGATGATAAATGAAGCTATACAGGATGCAGAAAAACGGATGAGGAGTGCTGTACAAGCGTTGGAAGTAGATCTCTCCGGTATTCGAACCGGACGCGCCAGCCCAGCACTTATCGAAAGGCTTTCGATTGAGTATTATGGATCACCTGTTCCGCTTATGCAATTGGCTACGATCAGTGTCCCTGAACCACGCCAGCTGTTGATCAAACCTTTTGACGCAACCTCGATCAAAGATATAGAAAAAGCAATCCTTGCTTCTGATCTGGGGTTAACCCCTCTCAATGACGGAAAAGTCATTCGCCTGAATATTCCTCCTTTGAATGAACAACGTCGGATTGAATTAACAAAACTGGTTGGAAATCACTGTGAGGAATCTCGTATCGCCATTCGCAATGTTCGCAGAGATTCCATTAAGGATTTACGTGATTTTGAGAAAGAAAAATTGATCTCCGAAGATGACCTTAAGCGAGGAGAGGATGAGATACAAAAACTTACCGATAGAATGATTGCCGAAATTGATACTATCGGTGAGCATAAAGAAAAAGAAATCATGGAAGTTTGATCAACCTGGATGAAAAAAACAAAAGAACAGGTGTTTGAGAAAATTCCACAGCATATTGCCATCATTATGGATGGTAATGGGCGCTGGGCAAAAGCACGCCTATTACCCAGGATGGCAGGGCATCGCGCCGGGGCAGAAAACCTGCGACGGATCGTAACAGCTTGTACAGATTTTGGAGTTAAATATTTGACGATCTTTGCTTTTTCGACTGAGAACTGGAAACGACCAGCCGATGAAGTGAATGGATTAATGGATATTTTCGTCGATTTTCTGGATAAGGAGATTCCCAAACTGCATGCGCAGGGTGTACAGATCCGCCATATCGGGAGTAGAAAAGAATTGAATTCCAATCTAAAGATGAAACTTCAGAACGGAATAGAGATCACCAGAGGAAATGATCGTTTGGTACTTACTCTTGCCATCAATTATGGCGGCCGTGATGAAATCGTACATGCGGTACAGGAGATCGTAAAACAAGGCGTTCCTGCAGATGCTATTGACGAATTGACCATCAAAGAACATCTCTACACCGTTGATTTACCAGATCCTGATCTGGTGATCAGAACTTCGGGGGAACTTAGAACCTCTAATTTTCTTTTGTGGCAGAGTGCGTATTCTGAATGGTTGTTCACAGAAACATACTGGCCAGATTTTAATAAGGAGAGTTTAAAGAAAGCAATTCTCGATTACGGCACCCGTTCAAGAAGATTCGGGGGAAGAACAAAAAAAGAGGAAGAAGAAGCATACAATGGCTAAACGGATTTTGGGCATTGCGATTATCGTTCCAATTGGTGTTTTTTTGGTGATTGCCGGTGGTTGGATTTTCACCCTGGGAACATCTACAATTCTTGCAATTGCAGCTTGGGAATATTGGAATTTTTTTCGTGAGAGCAAATTTGCTCCTCATAAATATTTTTTAATCATTTCTACATTTGTATGCACAATTTCACGATACATTTTTTCTGGTGTTTATTTTGAATCTATTTTCATCCTGATATTCATCGCCAGCGTCATCATCAGCCTTTCGCGGTATGAGGAAGATGATACTAACAGTCTTACAACCATGGGTTTGGAATTGATCGGTTTAATTTTTATCGCTTATTTTGGGTCTTATCTTGTTTCACTGCGGTTTCTTCCAGATGGAAAAATGTGGATCCTGCTGGCAATCCCTGCTATTGGCTGCGGCGATATTGGTGCATTCCTCATAGGAAGCCGGTTTGGAAAGCATAAATTGGCGCCTAAAGTAAGCCCCAATAAATCTATTGAAGGATACATGGGAGGAATTTTGTTTACAGTGATTTATGCGTTGCTTTTTTCACTTGTATTTACATTTGGAGCAGCCAATATCACTGTTGCACGAGCTGCAATTCTTGGAGTGATCCTTGGTATCGTCAGCCCGCTTGGTGATCTACTGGCAAGTTTATTAAAACGTTCTTTCAATCGAAAAGATTCGGGAAAGATCATCCCAGGGCATGGGGGAATTCTGGATCGTGTTGATACCTGGCTGCTGGGTGGAGCGGCTGCTTATTTCGTGATCACCTTTTTTTGGATATAAAAAAAGAGCTGCTTCAAAAATGAAACAGCTCTTCCCTTTTTGTTAGTCTATTACATACTGGATAGTAACACTCGAGGAAATTACATAATTTCCCGCGGAAATCGGGATCTTCGTCGCCGATACTGGATATCCACCACCGCCCATGCCATAAGAATCTGAAACGATATAGGGAACATCATTGGAGTATACAGAAACGGTAAGGATCTCTCCTAGTTTCACCCCGGATGCCGCAGCAACTTCTTCAGCTTGCTGCTTGGCAAATTCGATTGCCAGTTCACGCGATTGGGTCAATGCAGTGCTTTTGTCTTGCACATCGAAGCTGATGCCGTAAATAGAGTTCGCACCAGATGCAGTTACTTTGCCTAACAGTTCGCCCATGGTATTCAGATCACGCACGGTAATATATACATTGTTGTTCACCACAAAGGTCGTATTGGTGATAATCCCGTTATAGTCATAGTTGGATTGCGGATATACACTGAAACTGGATGTCTGAATATCTTCTTCTGCAATTCCAGAACTGATCAATTCATTTTTAATTATCTGTGCCTGGTTGGAATTTTCTTCGATCGCATCCGTTACACTTTCATTCTGTGTGGTAATACCAACATTAATATAAGCAATATCAGGAACGACTTTTACAATTCCAGTTCCGGTTACAGTAATGCTTTTTGCAGTTTCAGATCCACTGGAGAGTGTGGACTGGGTTCCGCCACACGCTGCAAAGAGAACCATCATCAAAATCGTCAATCCTGCAAGTAAATATTTGTTTTTCATTTTTACCTCCGTAAATATGTATCTTATAAACGAAAAACCCTCAGAAAAGTTCCGGGGTTTTCTTAATAATTTTGAGAATGCTTGCACGGCAGGTTGTATCATGATATTATGGGATTGCCTTTCCAGCCGGTTGCCCCCCTCAATCGGTTGGGAAGGTCTTCTTTTATTTTTTCTTCCAATATGTTTTCACAAGTACAAAGATGCCACCGATAATCAACAATACAGCCCATACCAACGTTGAATTCCAATATTGGCTTAAATCATAACCCAAAGCACGCGTAAGAGTCACTGCTCCCCATCCAATCAAAACAATTCCGCCATATGTGAGTAGTTGAGAAGGGGGATCCTGGAACAGATCACGTAGATCGTCTCCGATCAGTCGAAAACGTGCACCCAGATCATTAAGTTGAAACCCTGCCCCTTCATATTGTTGGGGTGGAATGATCAACCATAGCAACAGGTAGATAAGCGTTCCCCATTCACCAACAACCAACCATAGGATAAGGAAAATACGCACATAGATGGGATCGATCTTGAAGTATTCAGCCAAACCTCCACACACGCCCCCGATCATTTTATTTTGTGAACTGCGATACAGTCTTTCTTTCATAGCTACCTCCAGCAATTTTTATTCTAGTTAATCTCTATGGAACCAACGCCTGATTCAATTTTTATATCAGCATGGTTTTTCGCATCAGCATATCCGACCGATTGGTAAATATCACCATCTTTTTGAAAACGTTTAGAATCTATCGACTTTCCGATCAAGCCTTCCACTTTAATTCTTGCCGCAACGCTTTGAGGAACGTGAATCCGAATAGTGGATGCCCCTGATTCGATCTGGACTTTCGTTTCACCGGCATTTTCCGGCAAGAAGATCTCTGTTGTAGATGCCCCGGTTTCTAGATGCAGCTCTTTTAATTGAGAATCTCTTAAATCCAAATGATTGTCACTTGCTCCGGTTTCCATTTTTATTTTTAATGGGATCACACGATTAACAGAGAGGTCCCAGATAAGCTTTTGCTCTTTTTGAAAACGCGGTAAGAAGTTCATAAATTCTACCTTGCTTTGCAATTTAACGTGACTTTTTCCATCTGATAGAGAGTTAAAAGACTTCACTCCGCCAAGAAAACTACCGTTCAGTAACATAGAAGGAAGATCAGCAGTTGTAAGATTGATCGTACCCGCGCCGTGTTCGATCTTAATGGTCGCTTGTTTTGCACCTTCCAGAGCGATCGATAATTCATCTTTGACAATTTCAATACCCTGTGAAAGAACAGGGATCAGCAGAATCCAGCTGCCTATAACAATGAGAGCGAACGGCCAAAGCATACTCCACATGGAAAAGCCTAATTGATAAGAAAATAAAAAGATCAATCCCAAAATAATAAGAACCGCACCCCAAAAAATTCTATTTCGCATGGTTTCCTCCGATTGATTCTATTTATATACGCTTTATTAAAAATTTGGTTTCCAATTTTGCATAGCTTGACAAGT
>DHHD01000092.1:0-890 GCA_002403105.1 Anaerolineaceae bacterium UBA4781
ATGATCAATACAAAACAATACCTGGATCTCAAAAATATCTTAAGCGAAAAACGGTTAAAAGGCTTATGGACGTTGATGAGCGGATTTCAAGCGCAATACGTTGGTTCCATGATTTACCAGATCGTTTCAGCTCTGGCAAAATCGGGAACATATTTGATGGTCGAATATTTTGTCGATAATTTCCTCCTGGCACAAACCGCGGGTATTGATGTCTGGGTGGTTGCTGTTGGATTTTTCCTTCTCTTTGTATTTCAAGGGCTCACAACTTTCCTCAGTCAAAAAATGGCAGCTCAAACTGCAGAAGGCACCACTCGTCGATTAAGAAATTATCTGTACGATCATATTCAAAACCTGACTTTTTCCTATCATGCAAAAACAGATACAGGTGATCTCATCCAGCGCTGTACATCCGATATTGATGCCATCCGGCGCTTTTATGCAGACCAGGCGATCGGTGTAGGTCGTATCGTTATCTTGTTTCTTGTTAACTTCATTGCGCTATTGCAGTTGAACGTGAAACTCGCCCTTGTTTCGGTTGTTGCAGTGCCGGTTGTTGTTTTTATATCCATCTTTTTTTTCCAAAAAGTTACCAAAGCCTATGAAGCCTATCAAGACCAAGATGCGGTGCTTACCACAACCCTGCAGGAAAATCTCAGTGGGGTACGCGTCGTAAAAGCCTTCGCACGCCAACCTTTTGAAATTGATAAATTCCAGCGAGATAATTTCGAAAAATACAAACGCGGAAGAAAGTTGATGACCCTTCATTCTCTATTCTGGCCGATCTCTGATATTCTGTGTGGCGCGCAACTGTTGGTGGGCTATTATATCGGCGCGAAGATGGCGATCGAAGGTACCATCACAGTTGGCACCTATATGGCATACGCAGGGTT
>DHHD01000092.1:942-3799 GCA_002403105.1 Anaerolineaceae bacterium UBA4781
GGCAGCGTTCCATCGCATACAAAGATCAAGGGAGATATTTCCTTTAGAAATGTTTCTTTTCGCTATGAAGATGGCAGTGAAGTGCTGCATGATGTATCATTCGCTTGCAAATCCGGGATGTCAGTTGCGCTGCTGGGTTCAACAGGTTCTGGCAAAACAACACTGGTGAATCTGCTTCCACGTTTCTATGATGCAACGGATGGAGCGATCTTATTGGATAATCTTGATCTGCGCCTTTATACGCGGCGCTTTTTACGCGAACAGATCGGTATTGTTGAGCAGGAACCCTTCCTCTTCTCGCGCTCCATCTACGAGAACATCACTTTTGGAATAAAAGAGAAAGTAACCCAGGAGCAGGTGGAAGTGGCTGCGAAAATGGCAGCGATTCACGATGTGATCCTTTCCTTCCCCCAGGGGTATAAAACTCTGGTCGGAGAACGGGGTGTTACCTTATCGGGTGGTCAAAAGCAGCGGGTCGCGATCGCCAGAACCTTTATTAAAGACCCGCGCATTCTTATTCTGGATGATTCTACCTCGTCTGTGGATGCAGAAACAGAAGCGCACATTCAAACTGCAATTCAAAAGTTGATGCAAAATCGCACCACATTCATCATCGCGCACCGGGTTCAAAGCATCATGAAAGCAGACCTTATCCTCGTGTTGGATAAAGGAAAGATCATTCAAAAAGGTACCCATCAAGAGCTCCTCCATCAAGAAGGAGTTTATCGCAGTATTTTTGACATTCAAACCAGAATTGAAGAAGATCTGCAGGAGGAGATCAGCAGTGCCAGTTAATACATTTGAAGAAACCGATTACGCGCGCGAAGGAGCGACCGGCAAGATCTTCCTCCGTATCTTTAAATTCATGAAACCGCATTGGGGATTGATGGCAGTATTTTTGATCGCTGTTATTCTCACTTCGATCATGGATGCATACATTACATACCTGACCAAACGCATCATTGATGAAGGGATTCTTTCCGGACAGGTTAAAGTCCTGCTGGATATCTTAAAACAATACGGAGCGTTGATCCTTTTTGAAGCCTGCACCGTGTTTTCTTTTGTCTACGTGGTCAGCATTGTCGGTGAAAAGGTCAGATTCGATCTGCGCCAAAAAATGTTCAATCATCTGCAAAAACTTTCCCTTTCCTATTATAACCAGACTCCGGTTGGTTGGATCATGTCGCGTGTTACGAATGATACGGAGCGCGTTGCAGAATTGGTTACCTGGGGTATTTTGGATTCCACCTGGGGAATAGTGAATATTGCCACTTCCATGTATTTCATGTTCAAGATCAATGCTACCCTGGCATTGATCGTTCTGGCAATTCTGCCTTTACTGCTGTTGGTAGGCATTAAATTCCAAACTCGTATTCTGCGCCAGTATCGCGTCGTCCGCAAGATCAATTCACAGATCACAGCTTCCTATAATGAAAACATCACTGGTGTTCGGATCATCAAAGCACTGGGGCGAGAAAAAGAAAACTTGCGAGAATTCAGTGAACTCTCAGGAAACATGTACACATCCTCTTATAAAGCAGCCTGGATCAGCGCACTTTTCTTACCCACCGTACAGTTGATCTCTTCGCTGGCATTAGGGGGTGTGATTTGGTACAGTGGAACACAGGTAACGATCGGCGGGATTAGCATTGGCGGTATGCAGGCATTCTTGGCATACATCACTTTCATGATGTGGCCAATTCAAGACTTGGCACGTGTTATTGCAGAAATGCAGCGCGCTATTGCTTCTGCAGAACGTATCTTCACATTGATAGATACAACTCCCGATGTGAAGGATAAACCGGAAGCGTATGATCCGGGATCCATGCGTGGTGATATCGAATTTGAAAAAATATCCTTCTGGTATGAAGATAATTCTCCGGTAATAAAAGACCTCAGTTTCAGGGTCAAACAGGGAGAGACTATCGCCCTGGTTGGCTCCACCGGTGGAGGGAAAACCACCATTGTCAATCTCATCTGTCGTTTTTTCGAACCCAAACGCGGACGAATTTTGATCGGTGGAAAAGATTACACCGATTTCTCACTAAGCGCCATTCAATCACGCATTGGGGTCGTCTTACAGACACCACATCTCTTTTCAGGGACGATTAAAGAAAATATAGCCTATGGACGGTTGAATGCCACCGATCAAGATATCGAAGTTGCCGCAAAGCTTACTGGTGCACATGATTTCATCATCAAAATGGAACATGGATATGAAGAACCGGTAGGCGAGGGTGGTGTGTTGCTTTCAGTTGGGCAAAAACAGCTCATCAGCCTGGCAAGAGCGGTGCTCTCTGACCCCGAGATATTCATCATGGATGAAGCCACCTCATCGGTGGATACTCTAACGGAAACAGCCATCCAGCGTGGTATTGATTCCATCATGGAGAACCGCACAACCTTCATCATTGCCCACCGGCTTTCAACCATTAAAAATGCCGACCGTATTCTTGTCATTGAAAACGGTCAGATCAGTGAAATGGGAACCCATAAAGAACTCATTCAAAAAGAAGGGAAATATTACCATCTATACACACAGCAGTTCAGACAGGAACGGGAGAAAAAATATACTCTTTTTGAAGAATAAGGTTAGTTTGATACATTTCCAGCCACGTGGTATGCTTAGATTGTGTATTATGTCTTGAAAAATTGGGTCTATTTCTTCGTGTATAATACATATTCATTTTTGATGGAGAAAGAGAAATATGCTTAAACAAATGAAAAAGATCAACGGATTCCTCATTTTCTGTCTTGCAGCCATCCTGTTCAGCGCTTGTTCAGGCGGTGCCAATGCAGAACCAACCCAGGATCCGAATATTGTGTTTACACAGGTCGCTGAGACGGTTATGGTCAG
>DHHD01000062.1 GCA_002403105.1 Anaerolineaceae bacterium UBA4781
CGAATCGCCACAACCAGCAGAACAGCCAGCCCTGCCAGAAATGGAAATGGATAGAAATCAAAGATTTTAATAAAGGCCTCCTAATGTTTAAACTATGGTATTGTACCCTCCATGCAGAACAATGCTATTTTTAATTAATAGAAAATGGATGAAGCAGTATTTCACATCCCTCACCCATCACATGATTCTCAATTACTCACACAATGTCATTTATTTGTAAATAGGATAGGAGAGGTCGTTCAATTTCAATCTTTCTCCAACACAAGATGATACCCAGTAGGAGCAGGATACTCGTTTTTAAATGGATCCTTTAGGTATGGCTTGGTCGAAGTATGCTGCAGCAGTTTCGCCAGCGTTTGCATATGCAGCAGCACTGCCTGATCGAATTTACGGGCAAACCAACCCTGCTCTGCCATCGCCCAGAAGCGGTAATAGCGCAGACTCTCCTGGATCACCCCGCATGGATCATAAAAACCCTCCAGATGGCTGATGGAGTAACCGGCTTGCGCTGCCAGGTCGCGCAGGGCAAAATGGGTCAGGCGTTGAAAATCAAGAGGTGCTTGGTGAATTTTTAAATAAAAGGGGATGGCGATGATGATCCTGCCGTGCGGTTTTAACATGGTATGCATGGAACGCAGCAAATCCAGCGGCGAAGCAACATGTTCCAGCACATTCATCAGTAAGATCGCATCCAGGCTCGCATCGCGAAAGGGATTCAACTGGGTGAGGTCACACACCACATCCACTTCTGGGTATGGATACACATCCAGCAAGATGTGTAGGAAATCTGTATAGAAAGAAAGGAAATCACCACGCCCGGCGCCCACATCCAGGATCAGGGAATCTTTGGTTAATTGTTGAAGTTGTTCTTTCAGAAAAGCACCGTTGGCATTCCGCCAAGCGGTATCTTTACCCGCCCCACGTTCGCGCAGTTCAGAGGGATTAATAGCAGCCGGGGGTTCTGTAAAGAGGATCGCATTTCCATCCTTTTTGTAGATCTTTCTGCATTTTTCGCAGTGAATCTGAGCGTTCTTAAGGCTCAAGAGGCTGTGGCATTGCGGACAGACTATTATTTTAAAGAGATCCACATTTTTATTTTCCATCGAAATTCCCTGTTTGGTTTTCAATCCTATTCATTGACCGTCGACTCCTTCTTATTTTATCCCACGCATCAAGAATAATACAGCGACCGGAAAATATTCCATTTATAAATATAGAATGAGGTGTTTTCTATTTGCTTCATATTTAATTCAAAACGGAGCAGAAAAATTCTGCTCCGTTTTTGTTTCGTTATTTCGGAAGATCTTAGAGTACGACGACGTTCTCAGCTTGCAAGCCTTTGGGGCCTTTAGCAACTGTGAACTCTACGCGCTGTCCTTCTTCCAGATTGCGATAACCATCACCAACGATGGCATTGAAGTGGACGAAGATGTCTTCGCCCTGTGTGCGGGTAATGAAACCGTAGCCTTTGCTACCATTGAACCATTTAACCGTACCTTGTTCTTTTTCAGACATGATTTGAAACTCCTTTCTTGTATAGTATTGCCGTTACAAGTATTTGTTCCAAATCAAGATATTACTCTTTATATTAGAACCTTTGTTAACCAGCAATTCAGTGTACCTCATATTTCAAATCTGTGTGTTAACAGTTTCTATGATTCAAACCTGCATCTACATAGGTAATAATTCATGAAAAAAGAGGTTTTATTTGAAAATAATATATTTTTTCTTCCAGCTTTATCGAGCAGGGTATAATCAGAAAATTACTTTTAGCGAACAGGATTTGGAATATGAACATTAAACGTATTGCAGTTGTCGTGCTGGATGGGGTTGGTGCCGGGGAATTGCCGGATGCCGATGATTATGGAGATATCGGCAGCAATTCACTCTCCAATACTGCTCGCGTGCTGGGTGGATTGAACCTGCCCAATATGGGTGAAATGGGATTGGGAAACATTACCCCCATGAAAGGCGTACCACCCCGCGAGCAAACCCGTGGCGCATACGGTAAGTGCCGCGAAGCTTCCAAGGGTAAAGATTCCGTAACCGGGCATTGGGAATTAATGGGAATCGAGGTAAGAAAACCTTTCCCCACCTACCCTAACGGATTCCCAAAAGAAGTGCTGGACGAATTCAAGCGCTTGACCGGATACGAAGTGTTGGGGAATAAAGCCGCTTCAGGAACGGAGATCCTCAAAGAATTGGGTGAAGAGCACGTGCGCACCGGAAAGCCCATTGTTTACACATCAGCAGATTCGGTCTTTCAGATCGCTGCGCATGAAGATGTTATCCCGGTCGAAGAGCTTTATCGCCTATGCGCAACCGCTCGCGAGATGCTGAAAGGTGACCATGCGGTAGGGCGGGTGATCGCGCGCCCCTTTAATGGAGACAGCGCTGAAACCTTTGCACGCACCAAACGGCGGCATGATTATCCGCTGCTTGCCCCCACTGACACCATGCTGGATACACTACTGAAAGCCGGGCACAAAGTATACGCCACCGGCAAGATCGATGACCTGTTCGGCAACCGTGGTATCAGCCAAACACACCATTCTGTTTTTAATATGGAAAGCATTCAAGCCATGGTCGATTTTATGGATGAAGATTTCACCGGGCTGGTTTTTGCCAATCTGGTTGAATTTGACATGACCTATGGTCATCGTAATGATGTAAAAGGCTTTGGTCAAAAACTCGAAGAATTCGACGCGTATATCCCAACCATTCGAGAAAAAATGCAGGATACCGATTTCGCCATGATCGTAGCAGATCACGGAGTAGACCCAACAACCCAAAGCACTGACCATTCACGCGAATACATTCCTCTGCTGGTTTTCGGAAACCCCATTAAAAACGATGTCAATCTGGGCATACGCCAATCATTTGCGGATGTAGCAGCCACCATTGGCGAAACATTCAAAGTAAGAACTCCCGAGATAGGCACCAGTTTTCTGAAGGACATTTTGTCAGATTGAATAAATAACTGATATTAAAAATACTCCTCTGATGTCACATTCAATTTCAGGGGAGTATTTTTTTAGGGCAACACGCGTAGAATGCAAATATTTTTCCCGCACGTGTTTTCAGAACCCTTTCTATTGGTTTCTTAGAAGGATAACGGTGTGATCGGTCCAGGGTTGCTATCCCAAACCACGTACCAAACCTTGCCACAATTTGGGCAGGTCAATTCTAAAGAAAAATTACCCGGTTCCGTTTGGTAAAAGAAAGGGACATAATCACCATTCGTAGGCCATTCTTTTGCCGCATGGTGTTTCCAACAATGCTGGCAGACCAGATCTCCCGCAAATTGTGATAAATGCATGCTTACCTCCTTAGGAATATTCCCAACTTCATTTCAACTTAAAAACTTTCAATGAGGGAGCAATGAACAATCCTCTCCCCCGGTATCTGAAATTATACTGATATTTAATAGAAATTCAATCGGGATGTTTTTTGAGTTCAATTCTTTTCAATTTAGAATTCGATCAGAGCCAAATCAAAAGATCGTTCGTTAATCCTATCAGTCCCATAACCTCCTTGCTAACAACAATTGGATTTTCATCATCAAAAAATGCTTGGTCACGGTTTTAAGCAGCAATGCATCGCTTTAGGGTCGATTGCTTATCACTTCAGGTAATTTATAACCCGTTTCAAATGCATGCAAACAAGCATCCACAACTTCCGCATCGTATAAAGTGCCTTTATTTTTAAATATTTCATCTTTAGCGATCGCATATCCCAAAGATGGGCGATAGGGTCGGTGAGAAGACATGGCTTCAACCACATCCGCTACAGCAATAATTCTCGCCTCTAAAAGAATTTGCTTCGCTTTCAACCCTTGCGGATAACCAGATCCATTCATTCTCTCATGATGTTGAAAAACTATTTGAGCTAAAGGCCAGGGGAATTCAATATTCTTTAGCATATCGAAGCCAACTTGTGGGTGCATTTTCACCAGATTGTATTCATTAACGCTTAACTTTCCCGGTTTACTGAGAATTTCAGCAGGAACAGCAATTTTACCCAGATCATGGATGATGCCCGCAATGCGTACCCCTTCTATTGTTTCGCTCGATAGTTGCATTTCAGCAGCAATGGCAGCAGCCAGATCACCCACTCGATTTTGATGACCCGCAGTATAGGGATCACGCATTTCCACAATCAATGCGATGGTTTGAATAATCCCATTCATGGTTTGTTGTAATTTCGCCGTTAATTTCGCCTTAGCCCATGCGGCAGCCAATTGATTGGCAAATGCAGTGACTGCTGGAGCATCTTCACTAATCAGATTCTTTGATTGTACTGAAAATACACCAATTACCGTTTCTTCCACTATAAGAGGAGCAATAATGATTCTGGGTTCTCGTATAAATCCTTTAAAGCTTGCGGGGACCTGGTCAGTAAATTTTGGAAATATTTGATCCAGTATCTTTTGTATGTCTTCCACAAAAATAGATTCTTTTTTACGCACAACCCTCTTGAACAGATCGATCGCATCAATTGGTAAGGAAAAATTTTCCCGCAACAATTCGATTGATCTGGAGGATTCATTCAAAGGCAGATCACAATGCAAACAGATCGAGAACATTCCGGTTTTGATATCATCAATTGGAAATAACCGACAGTTGATATCCAGTTTGGCAAGTTCCACCACCATGGTAGTAAATATCGCATCAGGTGTCAGCGCAGTGGCAGTAACTACCGAGGCGTTGTTTAACGCATCAAAAAATTGCGCCGCTTGTTTACGCCTGGTAATGTCACGAATAATGGTGGTAAAACCAAGTTCTTCTCCCAGATAGGTAAAGGTCATTTCTACATCCAGAAGTCGTCCATCTTTCGTGAACAGTTGAGATTCCCAGGCGCGTTTATATCCTTTTTTTCGAACCTCTTCTACAATTTCTTCCATTTGTTTTCTATATTGTTCCGGAACAAATTCAAGGGTTGATTCTCCAATTCGCTCTTCTTTTGAATAACCAAAAACCTCTTCGGCACCCCGGCTCCAATCTGTGGTGAATCCATCGTCATCGAACGTTACAATGGCATCGATAGATGTTTCAACCAGAATACGATAGCGATATTCAGATTGTTTGATCTTTTCAAAAAGGTGATTCTTTTCGATCACAACAGCCACATTATTAACTATGGTTTCCAGATCACGCACGATCTTCTCATCGAATTTCTCAGGATCATCATTTAAAAAACACCATACCCCCATTAACTGTTTTTCATAAACTGCCGGGAGAAATAATGCGGATTTAATTGTAGGTACTTCAGTGAGCCAAAGTAGGTCAGTGAACCCATCATTAATGGTAAGTGGTTCACGAGTTTGCCCAACCATCCCCACTAATCCCCGCTTTTCACCCAGATCAAATACCCATTCGAGTTGTAGTTTTTCAAGATCCGTTTTACCAAAACCAATTGCCGCTTTCAAGTTGATCTTCTTTTTCCCTTCGCTATATTCGAAATAGAAAGCATGATCACAGCCGACTGCGCCAATCACTTTTTCTAATATATAAGCCAGCAATTCATCTTGAGGAATCGAGGTGGTCAGATCTACACTGGTTTGGAAAAGCGCAGACAACCGCTTATTAGCCTGTTCCAATTCCAGCATTTTATCTTCCATTTTGCGAATCAAGGCTTCATTGTATTTTTTAAAAAAAACTTTCTCCTCTGTAATCGGGCTGGAAGGGAATTCTGGTTTTTTCTTTTTGAATTGATCCAGGACTTCTTTAACGATCCTGATAAATACATCTACTTCTGCTGGTTTCCGAACAAATCTTTCCGCCCCGAGGCTGAGCGCGAAATCTTCATCTTTTGGATCTGTATACGTGGCGGTATAGAAAATGAAGGGAATTCCTCTCAGCTGTTCATCCGTTTTCCATTGTCGGCATAAACTGAAACCATCCATGCCTGGCATGAGAATATCAGAAATGATCAGATCAGGGGGATTTGTGCGAGCTGCTTCCAAAGCTTCGATCCCATTTTGAACAGGTACTACATCATACCGCTGCCCTTCTAAAAGCAATTTTAGAATATATCGATTTTGCTCATTATCATCAACAACTAGAATTTTTGTCATATTATCCAACCACTTTCTGAGAATCCGCTTTAAAAATATTTTTCAATGCTAGAAATAAATGTATCGGGATCAATGGGTTTCGTTATGTGATCAGTACAACCGGCTGCCAAAGCCTTCTCGCGATCCCCCGGCATGGCAAACGAAGTGATTGCGATAATGGGGATTACTTTCTTCACCAGCAATTTTCTTAATTCACTCGCTACCATATACCCATCCATTTCGGGGAGTTGGATGTCAAGCAGGATCATATCCGGATCGATTCTTTTTACCAATGCTATTCCTTCTGGCCCGGTGCGCGCTTGGAAAACTTCATAACCATGTTTTTCTAAAATGAAAGTTTCAAGATAGATATTCTGTTCGTTATCTTCAATTAACAATATTTTTCGGTTCATTTTCTTTTCTTTGCACTTTCTTGGGCAATGTAAACATGAATGTGCTTCCCTTTCCCCATTCACTTCTAACCCCGATCGTCCCACCTAGTTTTTCAACCAATCGTTTGCAGATCGCCAATCCCAATCCGGTACCTTCATAGAGCCTGCTTAGCCCTGTGTTCACCTGTTGGAATGGTTTGAATAAGTATTTTTGGTCATCTTCTTTTATACCAATACCTGTATCAACTACACTTGTTTCTATCCATTGTTTTTTACTTCTACAAATAATCCTGACCTCTCCTTTTTCGGTGAATTTGATCGCATTGTTAATGAGATTCAGGAGAATTTGTTCCACACGTCGACGATCACTTGTAATTTGACCAATCCCGGTCTCGATCTCCAGTAATAGATTCAGATCTTTCTTGCTCGCCAGTGGAGTTACCGTCTGTACTACTTTTTCAAGCAACTGGCTCAGATCAAATTTCTCAGATGTGGTCACCAATTGACCCGCTTCTATTTTAGAAATATCCAGCACATCATTGATTAACTCCAACAAATGAGAAGCACTGCTTTGAACCATCCGTAATTGTTTCGTTTGTTCTTCATTTAAGGAACCAACCAATCCTTGCAGCAAGATGCCTGTAAAACCGATGATCGAATTTAAAGGGGTGCGCAATTCGTGCGACATGCTGGCTAGAAAAGCCGACTTCAAGCGATCCGCTTCCTGCGCCTGTTCATAGAGACGTGCATCTTGAATCGCAATGGCCGCTTGTCCGGTTAAACGGATGATCAAATCCAAATCTTTTTCTGTAATAATTTTCTTTTCATTATTATTGACAACCGCAAGCGTTCCTAAGAATTCCCCGTTGATTTCCAATGGTGCAATGGCAGCCGATCTCTTCCCTTCCCGTTTCGCACGTTCTAATGCTTTCCCCTGAGTACGTTTATCTTTTTGAACATCTTTTACAAGGACGGGGGTCTTTTTTTGGAGAACCCATCCGTTGATGCTTTCCTGAAATTCCTCAAATGTATAATCCTCCAGGTCGGTTGGTGAATAACCAAATGCCACCAGATAGTCTATTTTCATCTTTCCAATATCCACCAGATAAATAGCACTCCGATCAGCACCTACGATTTCAGCGGCATTGTTCGTAATAATCTGAAGCATGGCTTTCAAGTCAAGAGTGGAGGTAATTTCTTTACCAATTTGGTAGAGTGCTTCCAATTCGTTTGCACGCCGATGCAGTTCTTTTGTTGCGTCCGCAATTTGTTTTTTTAATTCCACTGCATTGTTCTGTACCTGCTGGTATAGTTGAGCATTATCAAGTGCAACGGCTGCATTATTTGCAAAAGTAGTAAGTGATTCAAGATGAAGAGGGGTGAAATAATTCTTGGTGGCACTATCAACATTCAAAAATCCAATTACTTCATTTCGAACAATAACGGGAGCTCCGGCATAGGACCGTAGAAATTTCTCTCCTTCAAGATGAAACCACTCGGGAGATTTCGAGATATCTGCAATATAGATCGGTTCTTGTGTTTCAACCATTTGTTGAAGATTCGAAACTTCAGCAACCTTAAATGTGGTTTTTGACATCAATTCCTGCAGCCCGAAACGTTCATACCCCTGGGAACGAGAAATATGCGCAACCCCATTTCGAATCAGCATGATGTTTACCGCGTCATTGGGAATAACACGGCTGACCTGTTCAAGAATATGGTCAAGCACTTTTTCGATTTCCAGGGTTGTTCCAAGGACTGCAATGGCTTCCCCCAATGCTTTTGCCAGATCGCGCTCTTGCTGCAGTGCTTCTTCAATTTGCTTCCGCCCCAGGATCATATGGTTGAAGGCTTTCCCCAACATACCAATTTCATCTTTCGAGTGTATATCAACCTGTACATCCAGTTTTCCTGATTTCGTAACATGTTGGGTACCATCACTTAATTCCCTCAAAGGTTTCAAAATAAATTTAGAAAGCCCCAAATTCGTGAATAATCCAAAAAGAACGATCGTCAGAAATAGGCTGAGTAATGGTGGATAGAATGCCAGACTTTGTACCTCATGATCGATCACAGAAATTGGGATTTCTGCCGCGATCTTCCAACCCAGTTCCGGGGATGTGTAAACGAAATAATAATTTTCTCCAAAGGTGGAACGACCCGTGGATTGTTCCATGAATTCAATAGAATTTTCACCAAAAATGGCATTCATATTCTGAAAGAGCAGTTCTTCATTTTTGTTCGCCAATATTGTGCCCTTCTCATCTACTAAAAGAAGCTGCCCCGAATAACCGATATCAAAACTGGAAATATAGTTTGTTAAATTGGAAAGTGTGATATCTGCGCCGACCACACCGAAAAACTCCCCATTTTCGTCCAATAACGCTTTAACGATGCCAATATTCACATCCGTGATCGTCACCGATTGATAGGGTTCCGTTATCATCACTTCATCGGGGTTCTCAGCAGCAAGGATATACCAAGGTCTGGTACGGGGGTCATATTGTGTCGGTAAATTTCTGGGATGAGAGCGAACAAAACTCCCATTTTCACGCCCCATATAGACAGAATTCACATACGGATGAGTTGTTCTGTATGTGTTCAGTACATTCACAATACTCTGTTCCAGTTCCCCGATATGATATTCGAATGTGGCTTCATCAGCATTTAGAAAATTTGTAAAATTTTCATCGTCTCGCGAACGGACAATTTCATTTTCAGCAAGTGTTTGAACGTCATTTTTAGCATCATTAATAAAACTGACCAAGCTTAAATCAAAAAGCTCCAGCTGGTTTTCTACATTATCTTGAACTATTTCCATGAGATTTTTTCGCAGTTCGACATACATCCATGCCCCCATGAATAGAAGAACCAGACTGCCAATGACCAGATAAATAACCAGTAATTTCTTGCGAAGTCTCATCGATTTTTTCTCCGGTATATCGGTGGAACAATCGAATGCTGAATAATTACTACCCTGTTAACTTTAAAAACTCCTGAATACATTATATACTCCAAACAGTAAAGTTTTATCGACACAATAATTGCAGCAATTAAAGACGGATTTCTTCTATTATCGAGTGAAGAAAGGAGCAGGTTTTCAATGACCTGCTCCTTTTATTTTAGATGTACACGCCCCAGCCATTTTGGGTGCTGCACTCAACCAGCGGTTCAAGAAGTTTCTTATTAGTAAAGGTATACACCTTTACTAATCCTTCCGGCTTCACCTCTCCCTGTACATCCTCCCACTTTCCGATTCGCACCTGCCCATACCATGGACTATACACTTGTTCACCCTCTGGCACACGCACTGATTTCGAAAATTCCTTTGTTTTTAAATGGACCACTTTTTCTTGCGGATCAATATCCACACTCAGAGTAAAAGTAAACAAAAAGTAATCAAATTTGAAAGAATTATTCTCTTGGTGTTCTTTTGTATACATTTCCCAAACAGCTACAAATCCCAGGGGGAATTTCTCATTCAATTCAATGGATAGGTGTTGATTGATCTCCCCTTTTTGCGGTAAAAGCTGAAGCAGTTTGACACGCAGTTCTTCTGCAGCGATTGGAGTGCCTTTTCCTTCAATTTTCTTCGGTCCGAATAATCCCATGATTCACGCTCCCTTGATTAAGTTATTTTCTTCCAAATCCCATTAATCTACTTCATAATATTATAGATAAAAAAGGGAGAGATAAAATTATTTTCTGTTTTTCTGTCTACTTAATAAAGACCATTAAGTAGACAAGATTCAATAATAATTGGGTAACGATCCCTGCTACCAATCCAAGTAGGAATTGATCTACTCTATCCATAAAAGGAAAAACTTTCATGATTACAAACTTGATCCAAAACCAAATCCATAGAAACATTAAAGCAACGGTTATTATCATTTCAATTCTCTGTAAGATGAATAATTAATGAAACCAATTCTATTTGTATCTCGCTTAATGCGCATTGGCAGATCAGGCAGGAAGATATTGGTCAATTGAAGGATTTAAACAATAGGGAAGTACATCTAATTCTCTATGAGTAAACCTGTTAAATGGTTTTTCTTTATTCGATCAGTTTGCCATATAAATGCGGTTGGCGATGTTCGAGAAACATTCCAAAACATTGAGAAAGATCAAGCGTGACCGTGACCAGGCGATTCGCATCGCGGGTTTGAACCAGGCAGTTTCCATCAGGAGCGTAGGCATAGGCAAGCGGGACAGCATCGTTGTAATGGCTGCAGCCAACCGCGAAGATACCATTTTCAGCTGCCCGGCTGCGCCCGGCAGCAGTCCACTGCGCAAATTGTGTTTCATTCCACATACCGGTGCCAATAGGGTTAAAAGTGACCTTCGCTCCCTGCAGGGCATACGTGCGCGCCACCTCTGGAAAATGCACCTCATAACAAATAGATATCCCGATCACTCCAAAATCAGTATTCACCACCTGAAGAGCATCACCATGGCTGAATCCTTTTGAGAGTTCATTGTAAGTGAGAGATGTTTTGCGGTGATGCCCGATGACCTCACCATGTGGATTGACAACAACCGCATGCTTGAATTTTTCTTTTCCTGCATCCCGGTCTTCCATTCCACAAATGATCCACTTTTGTTTTTCTTTCGCAATATTCCGAAGCACATCGATATTCTCGGAATAGATGTGGTCTTCAGGGAAAAGGAAAACATCGGGTTTTGTATCGGTTGTAAATTTTTCCAACTCACAAAATGGCGAATCGCTATCCTTGACCGAACGGGGAATGACCAACCCAACTGTTACTTTTTTTTCGTCCATGCAACCCTCCAACAATAAATTTTTCTCTAGTAAATACTTCGCTGTCTATCAACCATCAACACAGAATTCTCGTCTTGTATCAAGGATTCACATCGCGCAGGAAAACCAAAATATTCGGCAGTACACATCACCACTCTCTGCGCGATCAGTCACTAATTAGTTTCAGCTCTATCTTGAAAAAAGCTCTTGCAATAACAAAGCATTTTGGATTTTCGTTTATCCAATTTCCTGTGCTACCTGTAGAGCGATCTTTGCCATCAAAGGGAAACCTCTTTCACGCTGTTCTGTGGTAGCAGTTTGCTGGACAGCAATGCCATCACTGACAGTCAGCAGGGATAATGCCCTGACACCAAATTTAGCAGCCAGCGAATATAAGGCGCAGGTTTCCATTTCCACACCCAGAATTCCATTGTCGGCCCAGGTCTTCCACCAGTTATCATTATCGTTGTAGAAAGTATCGCTGGAGAGAACACTGCCAACATGCACCGTTTCACCCATTCCTGTTGCAATTCGGTATGCAGCTAAAAGAAGGTCAAAACTGGCAGAGGGTGCGAAATTCATCCCGGAAAAACGTAAAAGGTTCATGTTTGAATCCGTTGAAGCAGTCATTGCCAATAATACATCGCCTATTTTCAAATTGGGTTGTATGCCGCCACAAGTACCAACCCGAATCAAGTTTTTAACCTGATAGTCACGAATAAGTTCATTAACATAGATTGAATGAGAAGGCATACCCATGCCAGTTCCCATTACTGAGACAGGTTTTCCGTTAAAAGTACCGGTAAAACCAAGCATTCCGCGCACTTCATTGAAGCAGATAGGATCCTCCAACATAGTGTCAGCGATATACTTTGCCCGCAACGGATCACCGGGAAGCAAGATAGTGGGAGCGATCTGCCCGGGTTTGGCATTAATGTGAATACTCATAAAACTTTTCCTTTCATCTCTTTTTTCCTTATCAATATTTTTCCAAGATTTATTATTGTAATAGGATTTCTTTGTGAAAATAGATGCATTACTATCAATCAAATAGGAAAACAATTATGTTTTTGGAGGCCTTTTAATAATTCTTCAATTTTTTCAGTTGGCATGGGGTAAGACAAATAAAAACCTTGCCCATAATCGCATGCCATTGTTTTCAGTTTTTGCAGTTGCATATTTGTCTCGATTCCTTCTGCAATAATTTTCATTCCCAAATCACTCGCCATTTTTATCATCGTCTGAACGATCTGGGCTCCTTTATTACTTTTC
This sequence comes from Anaerolineaceae bacterium UBA4781, assembly GCA_002403105.1. Taxonomy (GTDB): domain Bacteria; phylum Chloroflexota; class Anaerolineae; order Anaerolineales; family Anaerolineaceae; genus UBA4781. The sequence goes on from DHHD01000062.1 coordinate 12,479, forward strand.
TCAACATCTTTTATAAACATCCCATCGATTTTTACGGCATCCACCGGAAACCGCTGTAGGTATCCCATTGATGAATACCCAGATCCAAAGTCATCAATTTGTAGCTCAATACCCATTTTGTGTAATTCTTTAAATATTTTTACAGCCATGTCCTGGTTCTCTATGAGTATGGTTTCAGTGATCTCTAAATGAAGGCAGCGGGAAGGTAACCCCGTTACACGGAGAGCTTCTTTAACACGTTCAACAAAATTGGATTGCACAAACTGTTTCCCTGAAAAATTAACATTCACTGAAAGATCTCGAAACTCCGGTGATTGACCTATCCATTTTTTCATTTGTGCACAGGCTTCTACGAGAACCCAATTGCCAATTTCAATGATCATTCCTGAACTTTCTGCAATCGATAGAAAATCTGCAGGTATCAGCAAACCCAATTGGGGATGATTCCAGCGCAATAATGCCTCAAAACCAATTAATGAATTATTTTCTAGTGTATAAATTGGCTGATAGTGAATAACAAAACTTTTTTCCGAAAGAGCAGAGCGCATTTGAGATTCCAGTGTAATTCTTGACAGCATTGCAGATCTTAAAGGAGTGCTGAATATTTGGTATTGTGCTTTTCCTAATTCTTTTGCACGATACATGGCAATATCAGCATCTCGTAAAATCGCTTCAGCGCTATCATAGGTCTCTGAAATATCATTGACAATACCGATGCTGGCGGTAACAAAGAATTTTTGCCCGCATAATAAATACGGTTCATATTGATTCTTTTGAATTCTATTTGCGACATCCACCGCTTTGTTTTTTGTTTCATGATCCTCTAATAAGATGGCAAATTCATCACCACCCAGCCGTGCGAATGTATCGCTATTTCTTATACATTTTTTCACACGCGCTGTAAAACTGATCAGAAGCTCATCACCAATAGAATGTCCGAGCGTATCATTGACATTCTTAAATTGATCAAGATCTATAAACAACACGGAGAAGGAATAATCGCCATTGCGTTTAGAGATTTCCATCGCATGATTTAAGCGATCTAAAAGCAAGGTTCGATTCGGTAATTTCGTCAACCCATCATGCAGAGCATCAAAAGATAACTGTTCTTCGATCTTCTTTCTTTCAATGATCTCATGGCGTAAATCTTCATTTGTCTTTTCGAGTTGCATTGACTTCGCAGCTAGATTGGAAAGGGTTCCTTCCAATTCATTATTTAACTTTTCATTTTCCACAATTACAAGATGCTGTCTGATCAACGACAGAAAAATAACTACCCCGATTACCACCAAAAGGTTGATAAATTTTCCGGGAATTTCATTTAGTGTATAGAAAATGAGATAGGCATAGGAAGAACCAATAAAGAAATACGGTAAGTATTTTTGGATCTTATTTATATATTTGGAAAGTGAAATTTTTTGAAGGCTATTTAGAATATTTGACCTTCGAATCTCAATACCTGCTCCTGATCGAATAATGCCAGCGAATCCGAGGAAGAGATACCCAAAAACCCAACCGCTATCCACCCAAGTAGCGCTGACATAACTACCCACCAGTGATTGGTAGCTGAAAATGATATCTGCAATAATTTGAATAAAAATACTAAAAATCAAAAAGAACAGTGCACTTTGTTCTTTCTCTTTTGGATAATTATAGATCAATACCAAAAGTGCTACAAATAAGACAAGATCTCCGGCAGGATAAGCGAGAGACAGGAATTTAATTAAAAACGGCTCTTCCCCTAAACCGGATACAAATGGACTTAATAGAAAGAACCAAAGAATTAATCCGAAGGAAAATAATATCAAAATCAAATCAATTCTATTTTTAGTTAATTCAAGCTTGCTGGTTTTCATCCGTGGGAACAGAAATATTCCTATAAGTATCAAGGGATAATACAGCATATAAAAGAGATCAGCAAGTGAAGGAAATGGTTCGATTTTTAAAACCGCTTCAAAAATGAACCACAGAACATCGCCAATGACAAAAGATAATTGTGCAATAGCAATACAATACCAAGCACTAGAGATTTTTTTTGATTCAGCTCTTGAATAGGCTGCAGCAAAAATAACTGCGATAACAGATAAAGCATTTAGGATGATAAATAATAAATCAGAGATGAATACTTTATTATGTAATCGATAAAAAAAGATGATTATAAGATTCGCTGCTGCCATGAACATCAATGCGTACAGCAGAAATCCCAAGATCGAATTTCTTTTTGATATTAGTGTCATGCATACCCTCCATTTCAATTCTAAGCTAAATGTTTTGGTATTCCAAAAGCACTTTTGTACAGATTAAATGGAGGCCTGTTCCCTGAATTACTTCTTTTTTATAGATCTTTCCCTTTTTCTATGGGTTTCTATTATCCATAACATGGTAATAAGGATAGCAAGAAATAGAACCAGATAAAGCAAAATAACACCAAGGTTGGTGCCATCCACCCAGATGCCATATAAAAGACCGGCTAAAGTACTGAACAATGCTACCCAACCTACATAAACCCAGGCTTTTAATTTTCCAATGATGGTAGATGTGATGAGAATACTTTGCAGACTCAATTCAGGGTCAGACATAAGATATGCCAGCAGCGGACCGCGGTGCATGCCCAGATTTAAAAACATCTGCGCAATGGTAACTTCAACCAGGGTTGGAAAATACATAAATACTCCAAAAACAACTCCGACAAAATTTCCAAACAGGGTATTACTGCCAGCCAATGATTCGATCCACTCCGGTTTGATCAAGCCGCGTACCACCCCCACCACAAATACACCTGCAATTAACAATGGAAAGATCTGTTTAATGAATTTCCAAGATTCCCAGAGAAAATCCCGGATTTCCTGTTTGGTTAATTTGTACTTCAACATCCAGGCTAACAATAAGATACAAATCAATACGCCGATAGATTTGCCGGTGATCTGCACAAGCAATCCATTGATAGAGGGATTTAATCTCAAGGAAGCCATCAATAATGTGAATCCAACCAAACCCAATGAAAACCAAGTCCAACCATTGAATTTCTCATGGATCTTTTCAATACCTTTCCAGGCTGTTAAACCAATGAGCGGAAGCATGCCAATCAGGAGAGCGCCCTGTACAGTAACACCTTCCTCTCCTTTGGATGAATCAAAAGGGATCAGGTTATATAGAAAATCATTGAATTCTTGCGCGCCACCAACGGGTATATTGAATTGGAAATATGAATTTTTAAATAAACCAATCTGAAATGTACCGATGATGAGAAGAGCCAACAGGATTAACAGAAAAGTCAGCGCTGCCGGTCGCATGGAAGCCTGCCCGGCGAACAATTCATCAGTAGCTTTATCATGTTCCACATCCTCTTTTTGAAAAAGCGTAGCCATCAAAAGTCCGATGCCAATTCCGAAGACAAGAGCAATCACCAAACGCGCGAGCGCCAGATCGAGCCCGATGATGGTGCCAGTATAGGTAATCGCGAGAATATTCGCAGCCGGGGCAACGAATAAAAAAGTGATGGCTGGTCCTAATCCCGCACCCTTTTTGTAGATCCCTGCGAAGAGGGGAACAATGGTACAGGAACAAACCGCCAGCATGAAACCAGCGGCGGCTGCAGCGGGGTAGGATATGAATTTTGACGTATTGCGACCAAGATAGCGCGTGATCATCGCTTTGGGAATGAAAGCGGTCATAGCACCCGCAATAAAGAATGCCGGTACTAAACAAAGCAGCACATGAGCTGCCAGATAAGCTGCCAGATTTCCTAATCCGCCAAACAATAATCCAGGGATTTCATTAATGATTGAATTCATAGTATTTCCTTTTATAAATATTCACTATTCTGAATATGTTATCTGATAAAAAATCCCTGCAATGCAGGGATTTTTATGGTTAATAGAAATCAAAGAGCTTCTTTGACCCAATCCTCAACTTCTTCCATGGATGGGATTCGTCCGCTGGAAACCACCTTGTTATTAATGACCAAACCGGGAGTGCTCATCACACCCAGATCAACGATCTCTGCATAATTCGTGACTTTAACAATATTGGCTTCAATCGCCAGACTATCAACCACTCTCTGGGTGATCTGTTCAAGGCGCTTACAGTTCGCACATCCTGGTCCAAGTACTCTAATTTCGATCATCGCATTCTCCTTTTATTCATTTTCTGGCACAACTGAATGAAGTTTTTTTTCAAACATTGGAATCTCTCCCTCACAATACGGGCAAACGCATTTGTTTACCTGTAATGGTATTTGAAGCATTGGAAGATCCTTTTCTTGTACGCCAGCGAGCAAACCTGCTGCTCGTATCAATTCAAAGACCTTCGGGTTAGAAAGTCTGTAGAAAATATATTTTCCCTCCCGGCGTGTTTCCAAAATGCCCCCATCGCGGAGCGCCATGAGGTGTTGGGAGATATATGCCTGGCGCTTGTTCAAAGCTGTTTCTAGATGACAAACGCAAGCTTCTCCTTCCCCGATGGTTAAAATTATTTGGATGCGGAAAGGATTGCCAAGCAGTGCCAGCAAATCACTGGCTTTTCTTTCAAAATTATAATTTTTCATATTCGTATTTTTGAATATATTGTACTGTGGTATTTTCTTTCGTGCAAGAGCGGACTTTTCGGATAAAACATTTTTAAACAAATCGACCAATATTTCAACCCAATATAATTTGTAGGATTCTCTGATACTATTTCTATGATTATCCCAATACTATTCTTAATATAAGGAGACAACAATGGCAGCCGTTACATTTAAAGCCGTTTCACACAAAGGGAAAGGTGGATTGATCGTTGAAAGCCAAACCCATGGATTCAAGATCGTCATGGATGAACCTGAGAATTTAGGTGGAACAAACCAGGGGATGAACCCACTTGAGGGATTGTTGGTTTCTTTTGGATCTTGCCTGGTGATCGTCGGAGCAGCTTTCGCGAAAGCACAAGGAATCGATCTTCAAGACCTGTGGATCGAAACAGAAGGTAACTTGGATACAGATGGTTTCTTAAGGGGGATAGAAGGAGTACGTCCCGGATTCCAAGACGTGCATTTCACCATCCACATTAAATCCAATTCTCCTGAAGCCAAATTACACGAGTTCCAGAAGTTCATGGAAAGCCGTTGCCCGGTAACTGACACTTTGCGCAATGGTACACGTATAAACGCCAATACCCTGGTCATTGAAAGATGAACCAAATATAAATTTAAGAACTGCACTAATAAATTTTAGAAGCAGCTCTTTCTAATGGGAATGCACTGCGTGCTTTCCGCCGAATAGATAGAATCGTTTTCTGAATGTGGGTGTTTTTATTATCGAAGGTATATCCAAACAAAAAGAAAAAATAAATTCGCAAAGGCATAAATTACTTAGAATTTATTAATATTCTCAGAAAAGTTTGGTTATACAATGAATATATAGAAAATAAAAGGAGTGAATCATGTGGAATATTATTTCAATACTCATCGTTGGTTTAATTGCAGGTTTTATTGCTGACAAGATCGTCAAAAACACCTTCGGTTTGTGGGGAGACCTGCTCATTGGCGTTGCGGGGGCATTCCTCGGCTACTGGATCTTTGGGCTTATTGGGATCTCAGTAGGATCTTTCTTTGGGGAAATCATCGCTGCAGTTGTGGGAGCTGTTGTGCTCTTATTGGTTATTAATAAATTCAAAAAGGCGTAAATTCGATAACCAATCATTTAATTTTTTTTTCTAGGTGAAGGTTCAATAGGGATGGAGGATAAATTATCCTCCATCTTTAATTTCTTTCTGAATTATTAGTATCAGATCAGTGCAAGATCCTTTGCATAACTCTGAAATTTTCAAATTGGAAGGATCTGGAATAATTAAGGTAATTTGAACCAAATTTTTCCACAATCAGATATGATATTATCATCTTAACAATATGATCCCGATCAGAATTATCCTTATTTCCATAAACGTCCTTTCTACTGTTTTCTCGATTTATTCCAGTATCAACGCTTGGAAAAGGCGCGAGAAAGCGGGATTGGTAGCAATATTTCTTTCCCTCAGTATGGCATGTACTGCGATCTATGCTTTCGGTTACACCATGGAGCTCGCCAGCAACACACTCTCTCAAATCCTTTTTTGGGTAAAAATAGAGCATCTCGGCATTGAATTCATCGCCCCCACCTGGTTTCTTTTCACCTTGTGTCTGACAGGTAGGCAGAAGATACTCACCCCCGAAAGGATCATCATATTTTTTATTATCCCATTGGGGATACTCCTCGCAGTTTTAACCAACCGTTTTCATCTGAATCCACAGCTTACCGCGAATGCACCATTTCCAACTTTATCATATACGCGTGGGTTAATAGCCTGGATTGGAATTGGTACCGTATGTTTTTATCTCATTCTCAGTCTTATTTTCTTTTCAACAATGTATCTACGGGCTGTCCCAACTTTTCGCAAGCAGGCTTTAATATTCGCGCTCGGCTCTCTTTTCCCTCTCATCGGTATGATCATTACTGCAACCAGTTCATCCTTATACAATCTGGATCTTGCACCGCTTTCTCTGAACATCAGTGGAATATTCTTTATTATTGGTTTCCGCCGCCTTCAAATCCTGGATATCGTACCGCTCGCGCGCGATATCGTTTTCGAAGGGATGGAAGACAGCGTGTTGGTTTTTGATAATGATGAACGGCTTGTGGATTTTAATCCTCAAGCCAAAAAGATCTTTCCGGAAATTAGAGATAGTTCTGTGGGAATAACAGCGAAGACGATTTTTGGTACATATTCTTCTCTGATGCAGTTAATTCGGGCAGGTTATAAAAAGACCATCAATTTGCAAATTGGTAAATCCACATATCGATGTACGATGCTGCCACTTTATGATCCACAAAAAAAGTTTGTCGGAAAAGTGATCACCCTCCAGGATTATACGGAGGTGGAAAAGATGGTTAAGCAGCTCAGCGATTTGGCCACGCTCGATTACCTGACCGGCATCTACAATCGCCGGCATTTTTACGACTTGGCAAACAAGGAAATTGCGCGAGCGGAGAGAATGAATAAACCACTCTCCCTTATTCTTCTTGATCTGGATGATTTTAAATCGATCAACGATACATATGGTCACTCTGCGGGGGATGCTGTCTTGAGATTTATGGTTAACCTTTTCGCCCAACGGCTTAGAAAATATGATGTCATCGGTCGCTTTGGTGGTGATGAATTTTTGATCTTGTTGCCGGAAACGGAAATAACAACTGCTAAGGCTTTAGCAGGAAAATTGAGAGATTTGCTTGAAAAATCAACTATCCCCTTTGAAGGGCAAACCTTTAAGGTCACAGCCTGTTTTGGCGTAGCAAACGCAATTTTTCACCAAACATCGCCTTTTGAAGATCTTGTTCGGCGAGCAGACAAAGCCGTTTATGAAGCAAAAGATAACGGACGCAACCAAGTATTTGTTGACAGCACAAACATTGTAGTTAATCGTAAAAATTAATTTCTATTTTTACATCTCAGTATCAGGTTGTTTATATATAATGAAGACATGAGATCATTCAAAATACCCATTGTTCTGTTTTTTATGGTATGCCTGGTAGGGCAAGCCTGCACTTCACAACAAATACCCAGCGAAAAAATCCACCCAGAAACAACAATTGAGCCTGCCATTGCTCCGATCACACCAACAGAAAGCTTAATCGAATCCCTGCCCTTATTGGATCAAATCACTCTCCAGCCGGAGAATCCACTATGCGAGGTGGAACAGGCAGATAGCGCTTTCAATCTGGAATGTGCAGATAAGATGTTGAATATTCATCAAAATGAAAACAGGCGGCGGATGGACATTTTAATGCAGCGCATGGTTCCGGCAAACTACTCTACGCCGTTTTCCTTGGATATAACTATTACATCCCTGCCCGCAGATGGATCAGAAATAGATGAAAATCAGTACGGAATCCTCCTACTGGATGAAGAGGGAGTAAAATACGCAATCCGATTTCAGGGATCCTATTTTGATCTTGAAACCTGGACCCAAGGTGATGAGGTAAAAGCAGGTGAGCAGTACAACATGAGCTACTCTCCTTTTCTACAAACCGGGGGGACGTCAAACCAAATTCAATTAACATGCACTGATGCACTTTGTGATCTTTTTATCAACACAGAGTTCACCGGACGTTTTCCTGTAGATCTGGGTGGCAAAATAATTGAAATTGGAATTTTCACTGCATCTGCCTGGAATGAGCAGTTTGGCCAGGTATTTTTTCAGGATTTCAGCGTTGGTGCAGCAGAGAATACAGCTTTTCAATCCTCACTTTTTCAGATCGAAGATGATCTCAGTACAGATCACGCCACCTTTTCGCAATCCGGATTGAGTGGTGCATTCAATATTTATGATGCTGATGGTTTTCATTTCTCTCCCCTCATTCCCTATAAATATTATTCCGCCAAGGTTAATCCTTCACTGGCGAATGGGATGGTCAGCGCGGTGGTTCACATGGAGATCGATCCATCCGGAAGCTCCAGCCGCTATGCTGGATTGGTTTGCCGCTCAAGTCAGGATGGTATGTACATGGCTGTCATACGCGCTGACGGTACCTACTCTGTTTATCGAGATACTCCCACGCACCCATTTGCATTGCTGGCTGAAAGAAAGTCGGATGCCATTTTTAGCGGGACAGCAGACAATGCTTTGAAATTGGAATGCGTCGGGAATCAGATCAATTTTTATATTAATGGAATACAGGTAGAAACACTGACCGATACACGCTACGGGTTGCACTTTGGACGCAACGGGTTGTTCACCAAAGCCGGAGGAGAGCCCGCCCCTGATGCTATCATCTTTAAAGATCTGGTGATCGAAGAAATTCGCGAATAAAAATATCTTTTATTCACCCGTTGCATTCGCTTGCTTCCATAAATGATCAAGTACCTGCAAAAAGGTCTTGCTGCGTTCTTCCCAAGCCTGCTCGCTGATATGAAAACCGTCGCGGTAGGGGTCAATGCCGTTATCCGCCAATGGTTGAGCAGCCGCCCACCAGTTCCAGAGGGGCAGATCATACTCATACGCTAATTGCGCGATGATCAAGTTGATAGAATTATCCTTTTCAACATTATCCGCCTTGGTCGCCAGAATGGGTACTGCGCCCTGCGCCATCGTGTATTCGATAATGCGGCGCAGGTATTGTTCATACAAACCCGGAGTACGTCCATTGAAAGGAAATTCCAGGCTGATCAGCACAAAGGTCGGGCGGGCAATACGTAATTCGCATTCCATGGGGGTTTCATCGGGCTGGCAGTTTTCGGGATCCGCTTGAATCTGAGTAAGGGGTGAAGCAGCCGTAAAACCATACTGGGCAGATTGTCCATCGCGATCAAAATAACCTTGAAAATTCTCAATGGTATCCAGATAAGGAGTGATATCCCAATCAAATTCATAGATATCCAGATGGTCGAATTTCCATAAGAAGACCGTCTTGAGGTTCTGGCAATCCCCGATCTTTGAAAAAGCGTGCGGGTCATTGCCCATCTGCAAACTCTGTTCGTAAATGGCACGCGCGGTTGCGGTCAACTCTGGGATAACCGGCCAGTTCTGCCAATCCTCCGGCAGCAGGCGAGTGTCGTCGGTAGGTACAAGCTCCGCTGTTTCGGTTGGAGAATCCGCTGTTTCACTGACATCCAGTGTCTGAGTGCTTTCCGCCACCGCTGAAGGTGAGGAAACAGGAAATGGCGTGGCAGTTGAACAGGCGCTTAAAAAGAAAATGAAAACAAAGACAATTGAGGATGCATTTTTCATGGGTGTTATTGTATCAACAGATTTAATTTGAGATCAGAGGTCAATTAATCTGCATGCAATTTTGACATAGACAGAAACTTATCCAATTTGTTTCCGGTGACCATTTGATTTGGCCAGTAATGCATGATTTTATTTTTTCTAGCATAGAGTTTATAAAATTCATCAAAACCGGTTAATGTAGATTTATTTCTTTGCACTTCGGCATTGGCTTTCTTTTGGGCCTTCACCGTGCCATACAATACGATGCTATAGGATACGAGCATTCCCAATATGACCGATATGGAGGTGGGGGTAAAACCAGCGGAAGTAAAATCGGTAGTGAGTATTAATATCATACTGACGATCATCCCTGCAATTTCCACCCACATATAAGAACGGTAGGTTCGCATGTACTCTTTTGATATGCAATTCGCTTCAGCGAGATATTCAAAATATTTTTTTGAATGCGAAAGGCTTTTTCCAGGTCCAATCCACACTTGGCACAGAAGGATGCATCGGCTTCATTGCGTGTGCCACATTTGGGGCAGTTTTGATATAAATTTTGCCCACATTCCACGCAGTGCTCAAATTCTCGCTTATTTGTCGTCCCGCAAGCAGGGCATGTGATCTCCGTTTCTAAGACGGTTTGCTTTTCAAATACATTCACAATTCCACAATAGGGGCAGGTTATCTGACGTTTCTTCCCTGCTCCTTCCAGATGCGCTCCACAAATTTTGCACCGTAAGACCATTTGCTCTGTCATAAAACTCCTAATTTTATTTAATTCATTGAGGTATCATGATTTCTTTACAATCGTCAGAAAGTGCTTGCGCTTCTCACCTTCCACCATGCTTTCAGACCAATACTGTTTTTTTAGATGCAGATCAAAAAACTCAGAGAAACCGACCTTGGCGGTATTTATTTTCTCTACTTCATTTTGGGCTTTTTTCATCGCTTTCTTTCTGCCAGTAAGCAATAAGATCGATAGATAGATAGGTGATGCAAAAAAGAGAATCGGCCAAAATAAGCTATCTGGAGCCACTTGACTTCCAATAATAAGTGCAAATACGGGGATTAATAACAACGAAAACCATGGGTTGTACTTGCTTCGATAAATCTTTTTAACCCGTTTGGCTTCCGCAAGGTATGCAAAATACAATTTGCGCAGCTTTATTTCTTCTCCCAGCAGCGAGCCGCATTTGATACAATGGGCTGCATCGGCTTTATTGCTCGTTTTGCATTTAGGGCAGATGAGATACAGCCCATCTCCACACTCCGCGCAATATTCCGCATGCAGATCATTAGCAGCTCCGCAATTGGGGCAGATAAGCATATTATTTTTCATGATGTTAAACTGGATAACATTGACAGTTCCACAGTACGGGCAGGTGATTTTCCCACCCTTCATACTTTCGGTTAATTGAGCACCACAGCCGCTGCATCGATAGGTACTTTGTTCTCTCATTTTCTCTCCATGAAATACTACCGCGTTCATGCACCCTAGAGCATTGTATTTCTAGAATCTGTTCCTAATTATATATCAGCAGATTTCCTCAGCCAACAGGAATTTGATGATTATTAAATTCGAAAGGAAATTCGATTTCATTCTGAATATCCAGTGATAAACTAAGTTCCAGGCTATGAAAAGTTGGAAACCGTAGAGAATGTTCATGTCGAACTCAAATCTTGAGCTATCCCGGAACCCATCTATTGATCAATTTCGTGGCTTTTCGATTTTATTGATGGTTCTGGCAAATTATCTGGCGGGGATCCAGATCATACCTGCCTGGCTGAAACACACCCCTGATATTGGGCTGACAGTGATCGATCTCATCGCACCAAGTTTTATCTTTGTCATTGGCTTGACCTATGGATTGTCGTGGAAGAAACGAATATTAATTCATGGAAGATTAAGAACCTACCAGCATTTTTTCACCCGTTTCATGGCAATAATAGGGATCGGTGCTGTTCTTTCAGCCGGGGAGATCTGGTTGCAGGTGGATGGCGCAACCATTAATTGGGGAGTACTACAGTCCATTGGAGCAGCGGGGGTACTAACGCTTATCGTAATAAATATGCCAACCTCTTGGCGGGCAATGATCAGTATCTGCTTGCTGGCAGCCTATCAATACATGGTAGATACATCGTGGTTGGCATCCATCCTTCAAGCGCCTCATGGGGGATTACCCGGTTCCATTAGCTGGGGGGCAATGTTGATATTGGCAACCGTACTGGCAGATTGCTTTCATGATGCTGCAAACCGAAAATTTTTCTTTCCGCTTTCCTTGTTGATACTTGTTCTTGGAATCGGATCGGCATTTTTAATTCCCGTCAGCAAGAACCGGGTTTCATTCAGTTATGTTCTGATCAGTCTGGGGATCAGTGCGCTGATTTTTTTTGTTATGGATTGGTTGGAAAAACAAGGAAACCTTCATTCTGTTCTTTTCACTGCCTGGGGGAAGAATCCGCTCATTCTCTATATTCTACATTTATTGCTTCTGGGTATTGTGTTTTTACCTGGAATCCCCGAGTGGTACAGCAATGCGCCACCTTATCTTATTTTTTTGCAAATCTTCGGCCTGACCGGTATATTAAGCGGCATTGCATTTTGGTTGGAAAAGAAAAATATTCTATTTTCACTTTAACCATGCAAAGATATTTTCAATGGTGGTAAACATTAAAATCCATAATTGTATTTCGATTCTGAATACCGGATAATAGCAAAACAAATATAAATTTCGGTGAAACTTAAAGGTGAAGAGGATTCTATGAAAAAGCACTCAATTCTCATATTCTTTATCGGGATTTTAAGTTTAAGTGTTCTGGCTGGTTGCACACCAGGAACAGCAGAAAAAGCGATCATGCAAACGCAAACTGCTGAAGCTGTTGCACAACCCGCAGTACCTGTTCAGCCTGCAGACACCCCCACTGCAACACCCCTTCCGACGGAAGTGCCAACTATCGCCCCATCTACATTAAGCGATCAGGCAGCCGCACTTTGTGATACTGCCTCCGCATCAGCCGTAAAAGAAGGAGACATCAGCGCCCCGCTGTTAACTATGTCAAACAATTTATATGAGGATGGAAATCCAACTGGATGGGTTTTGACCAATTCATCGGAATTGAAACATCCCTCCACCGAAGCACGTTCAGCGGATGAAGTACAAACGGTGATCTGCGTCGAAGAACATCGCGACCTGACCGGTTTTTATGATGACGGTGGCGGTGCTTATATGATCTGGTGGTTAGTGCGCGTTGTACGCTGGGAGGATGGTGCCGTGGTCGCTGAAGAAGCATTCTATGGAGAAGAACCATCTCAAATGAAGGTGGGTGGCGGTGATCATTACGGATTCAGCCCTGCCAAGCAATACCGCGAGTGGCTGCTTGATCTCTTTGCAGAAGACTCGATTTTTATTCAGGGAACAGGGGTGAGCAATCTGGCATTATCACCGGATGGGCTGTATATGGCGATCACCGGCAGTGATTTTTCAGCCAGGGTTTGGGATATTACCAATCACGATATCGTCTTTGAACAATCTGGAGAAACAAATATCCTTTCCAGCTTTCTGCCGGTTATTTTTTCTCCCGATCAACTGCACATGGCAATGGTCTATCTGGGCGGCTTGAACATCATGGACATCGAGAACTGGAGCACCGTCGCACAGATCGATGGCATCGATATCTGGAGCGTAGATTTTTCTGAAGATGGCAGCCTTCTGGCAGCCGGGTTGGGCTGGAGCTATGACGGAGTACGTATCTATGATGCCAATACAGGGGAACAAGTCAACAATTTCACACTGGATACTCCCGTGAATCGCATCCTGTTCAGTTCTGGCGAGCGCTTCCTGATCGCATCCGCGTACGGTTGTGATACGTGCGCAAACGGGCAGTCCAATGGCATTTATGTTTGGAATTTTCAAAATGGAACACAGGTTGCACATATTGAAGGTGTGCGAGTTCAAGATATGGCATTGCTTGGAAATAGGAACATTCTGGCGGTTGCCGTAGCCAAAGAAAATGATATCCGTTTATACGATATCACCAGTGGAGAGCAAAGCGACGCTTTGCGTGGACACGAAGCCATGGTCATGACGATAACTGCCAGCCCCATTGGAAATCTGTTGGCAAGCGCTGACAGTAATGGCACGATCATTTTGTGGAACACCGCTACCGGTCAGATCGTTCAAAAAGTAGACGGGTATGACAGCATTTCTACACTGACTTTTTCAGCAGATGGGAATACGCTGGCAGTGGGAAGCAGTAATGCCACTGTAGAGTTGTGGAAGATAAAATAATTGAAACAAAATCTCTAAATAAAGCCCCTCCTACCTCCCCTATTCTTGGATAGGGGAGGTAATTTAAGGATTCGTTTTTATTAGCTGGTTATTTTTACAACGAAAAGATCCTACCAATGCTCAAAAACCAGCTTTCCTTTTTATAGGAACCATACTTTTCATGTGTTTGTACCTGAAGTCCTTTTCTAAATCAACCTTTCAGAATACAATCAGGCAATGGAAATTTTTCAGTCGATTCTGGAATTATTTGGTGGTCTGGCAATTTTCATTTATGGGGTACATATTCTCAGTGAGGGCTTGGAAAAAGTAGCCGGATCCAAACTGCTTACATTTTTAAATAAATCGCTCGATCATCCGCTCAAACAAGGCTTATTCGGCACTGTTGCGACTGCCCTGATGCAGAGCAGCGGTCTGCTTATGGTGACCATGATCGGATTGATCAACGCTAATATGCTTTCTTTGCAGCAAGCCATTGGTATCATGCTCGGGCAAGAGATCGGCACAACCATCACCGGGCAACTGGTTTCTTTTCAGATCAAGGGCTTTAATCTCATTTTCCTCATCATGGGTTTCTTTTTAATGTTCTTTTCGAAAGATCGCAAACTGCGCATGGTCGGGCAGCCTTTTCTGGGATTCGGGATCGTGTTCGTTGGCATGAACATGATGTCAAAAGCGGGAGGAGTAATCAGTCAGACCGCATTTTTCCAAGAAGCACTTTTCGTGATGGGACAGTACCTTTTGTTGGGAGTATTGGTCGGCGCAGCATTCACCGCTCTTGTTCAAAGCAGCACAGCCATGACCGGTTTGGTGATCGCCATGGGCATCAGCCAAAGCATCACCCTGGAAGTTGCGATTGCCATCATCCTGGGTGCCAACATCGGCTCCTGCATCATGGGTTGGATGGCGGCTCTGCAATCAGGAACCGGTGCCAAACGCGCTTCGTATGCTCAAATCATCATCAACATTATTGGAGTGCTGATCTTTTTACCATTTATCAGCCCCTATACAAATTTTATCGCCACCACTTCAGGTGTGCTTTCCAGACAAATTGCCAACGCCCATACTATTTTTAATGTAGCGGTTAGCCTGATAATGCTGCCCTTTGTTAAACCACTGGCTAATTTTGTTGAGAAACTTATCCCGAAACATGAGGATGAGAAAGCCAAGAAGAGTAAAACCCGCTTCATCGATCCGCGCCTGCTTAATATGCCCATGATGGCAGTAAAACTGGCGAAAGAAGAAGTGCTGCGCATGGGTGAGATCACCTGCGAAATGGTCGAGAGATCCAGCCAGGCCATGCTGCACAAGAATAAAGATGATGTTAAATGGGTATTCAAACACGAGAAAGATGTAGATGAGATCACCCGCTCCCTGAATGATTTTTTAGAGAGCATCCCCGGCGATAGATTGAATCCAGACGATCAGGATACTTTGGAAGATTTGAAACATTTGATCACGGATATCGAACGGGTTGGCGACCATGCCACGAACCTAGCAGAATATGCTGAAGAAATCGCTGATAAAAAGGTTTCTTTTAGCAAGGATGCCAAGAAAGAGCTAAAGACCATTTCAACCTCAGTGATCCACAATTATCAAGCTTCGTTAAAGGCACTGAAGACCGAAAACAAGAAAATGACCGCGAAGATCGCAAGAAGAGAAGATGCGATCGATGATTTGGAGAAAAAATACCGGCGAAATCATATCAGCCGGTTAAAAAAGAAGATCTGCCACCCCGAAGCAGATGCGATCTTTACTGATACATTACGTAATTTGGAGCGCATCAGCGACCATGCTTACAACATTGCCCTGAGTTTGGAAGAGTAATTCAAGAGGTTACTTCATCATTTCCTAACAAATCCTCTCGAACACTGAAAAAAATTGTGCACCGGAGTGAATGGTTATTCAGAGTGGATCAATGGAGTTTATCCATTCCCTGTTCAGACTTTCCTACACTCTGTTCCTCTTTTCTAAAATCACTTCCAGAATGATCCGTCTTATTAATTTTTTCCAATTTAGAAATTTCGCTTATGAATGTTTCCAATCCATGTGATCTTCATGAAATTTTTATGATACACTATGTATTATATTATTCACTATGTATCAAAAAACAAATTTTGTTTCTTATGATACAGAGAGAGTTCTTATGACTCACAATTCCACTGACTTACGTGTTATAAAAACGAAAGCGAATATTCAAAAGGCCATGCTTGCATTGCTGGGAAAAAAGCGCTTTGAGGATATTTCTATCACTGAAATTACAGATCTGGCATTGGTGGGAAGGGCAACCTTCTATCGTTATTATGAGGATAAATACATTCTACTAAAAACCATGCTCACTGAACGGATCTATCCACTGGCATCCCAATTCCCAACCGCCAATACAAGAAATATCACTGAAATGTACCCTGATTGGTTGGCGCTTTTCACGCATATAGCAGATTCGGAATCATTCTATCGAGCGGTTTTATGCAACAATGGCTCATTATCGATCCGCATGTTTCTTGAAGAGACCATTGGGAATATTCTTCATAACCGTTTCCAGGCTTCGATTCCCGATCAACGTAATGGGATGCCACTGGAAGTACATACGCAGTATATCATCAGCGCTTTTCTTGGCATCACCACCTGGTGGTTGAAAAACGATCTACCCTACTCACCAGAGAGAATGGCCAGGTGGACAATGGATCTGCTCATGAATGGAG
>DHHD01000021.1 GCA_002403105.1 Anaerolineaceae bacterium UBA4781
TGCGAATGTGCACGAATATGCGCCGGTGGGCTGTTTGGAAAATACCATGGTCGGTAATGATCGTTCGGGTACTGTGGATGCCAATCTTAACCTGTTGAAAGCGGTGGAACTGACCATGACCGGTGGATATGATCTCAATCCGTATGTGGATGGAATGAGCGGGAAAACTGAAAAACAGCAACGCTGGGGAACGGATACCGGGGATGTAACCGAGTTTAAAAACTGGGAAGAATTTTGGGATGCTTATGTCCACCAGACACGATCCATTATCCACCGCATTGTCGAACTGTATGAACTAACAGAAGCCAATCGTGCAAAATATTCCCCTACACCTTACCTTTCCTGCCTGGTACGTGGCTGTGCGGAAAAGGGGAAGGACGTTACCCAGGGTGGAGCGGAATTGAATTTTGTGACCATCGAAGCCGTCACTTATGCCACTACGGTGGATTCTCTGCTGGCAGTAAAATACCTTGTTTTTGATGAGAAAGTATGCACTATAGCTGAATTACTGCAAGCTTTGAAAGACAATTGGGTAGGGCATGAAGTGCTGCAAGCACGTGCTGTGAATAAAGCCCCGAAATATGGGCGGGATGACGATTCTGCCGATAGAATGGCAAAAGCTGTAATGGATATGTGGACCGAAGAGACCTGGCACTATAAGACCAAATCCACCGGCAGACAATTCCGACCGGGTATGTTGAGCTGGAACTACTGGGTGGCTGATAGCAATTTATTAGCTGCCAGCCCGGATGGACGTGCCAAGGGCAAGTTCCTTTCCAATGCGCTGTGCCCTTCCAATGGAGCGGATAGTAAAGGACCGACTGCCAATGTTAATTCGGTAGGGAAGGTACTGGGTGGAAAAGCAAGTAATGGTCAGGGAGATTGGGAAGAATATCTCAACTGCCTGCCCAACGGCGGAAGCCATACCATGACCTTCAACCCATCACTGGTGCGTGATGCAGAACATCGAGCAAAATTCAAAGGCTTTTTGCGCGGATATATCGAAAATGGTGGTTCTGCTCTGCAGATCAATATGATTGACGCCGATACGCTGCGCGATGCTCAACAGCATCCTGAGAATTATAAATACCTGCTGGTGCGCGTGACCGGATACAACGCCTATTTCACAAGCATTGGCAAAGAACTGCAGGATGAGATCATCGCTCGCGAAACGCATCGTTTATAAGGGAAAAGGGGATAAGGATGATGGAACATGACACTCTAACCGCGAATTATCTTCATTTGCAGAGGCTTTCCACAGAAGATGGGCCGGGCATTCGCACCACGATCTTTCTGAAGGGTTGCACTTTACGCTGCGCTTGGTGCCATAACCCGGAAAGTATGATTACAAAACCCCATTTACAGTGGCTTTCCCACCTGTGCATTGGCTGTAAAACCTGTGTTCTTTCCTGCCCGGGTGGCTGCATTTCCATGGAAAATGGTAAATTGCGTATAGATAGCAGTATTTGCGTGCTGTGTGGGAAATGTGCCGAAGATTGCCCTGCCAATGCTTTGGAATTGTTGGGAAAGCAGATACATGTGAAAGAGTTAAGCGAAGAATTGTTAAAAGACAGTGTATTTTTCACACAGTCCGGTGGGGGAGTAACCTTCTCCGGCGGGGAACCAGCCCTGCAACCTGATTTTTGTGCTGCATTGATGAAGATTCTAAAGGAACAGAATATTCATACTGCCCTGGATACCTGTGGACTGGTTCCGCAAAGCAATCTGGAGATGATCCTGCCGTACACCGATCTGGTCATGTACGATCTCAAACTGATGGATGCCCAGCAGCATCAACAATTTACGGGCGCCAGCAACGAACGGATCTTGGAAAATCTACTCTGGTTGGCGCAGGTCATGCGGAAAAGATCGCAAAAGCTGACATTATGGATCCGCACTCCACTAATTCCCAATGCTACTGCATCGAAAGAGAACGTACAGGCAATTGCCAATTTTTTGAATCAGAATCTAACCGATCTGGTGGAACGCTGGGAATTGTGTGCCTTCAACAACCTGTGCCGGGATAAATATGTTCGACTTGGAATGGACTGGGAATATCGCGATCAAGCACTTATGAACCGGGAAGAACTGGATGATTGCCAGCAATGGGCCAGGCAGGTTTATCACAAACCCAACACAGTGAATGTGACGGGTGCTGCCCGTGTAGAAGAATAAAAAAGGATGGAAAAAATGGCTGACAAAATAAAACTTAATCAAGAATTCACGCAGAACGATATCCGCGATCTGAATGTGGAATTGAAAGTAGGTATGCTGGGTACGGTTACACCGCAGGGTCTGCCGCATTTGACACTTCTCTCCAGCATTCAACCCTGCGCTCCCAAAGTAGTGACGTGGGGGCAGTTCACCGAGGGCATGAGTAAGCAGTATATCCTCGAGAATCCCAAAACCGGATTCTTGATCATGAGTCTGGGGAAAGAAGTATGGCGCGGAAAAGCCATCTATCGTGAAAAACGCAAAAATGGACTGGAATATGATAATTACAACAACATGAACATGTTCCGCTACAACGCGTATTTCGGTGTGCATACCGTTTACTATATGGATCTGGTCGAGCTGCACGGACGGCAAGCGCTTCCGATGGGAAAAGTGATCAGCGCAGCGGTGGCGACCATGGCAGCACGCATATTGGGAAAGAAAGATAAGAAAGCCACTGCAATCAATACATGGGGGCAGAATCTGCTGAATAAAGTGGATAATCTAAAATTCCTGGGATATGTGGATGGCGATGGATACCCGCAGATCATCCCGGTGGTACAGCTGCAGGTGTTGGATGCGAACCATCTCATCTTTGCGCTGGGTGCGTACGGAGAGGAAATCAAAGCCATTCCACAGGGTGCACAGGTAGCTATGCTGGGAATGAGTTTCGATATGGAAGATGTGGTCACCCGCGGTACTTATCTGGGGATCCAGCGTGTGGGCGGTGTAAAGTGTGGTGTTCTGGAAGTGGAATGGGTGTACAACCCCATGCCGCCAGCGCCCGGGCAGATCTATCCGAAATTGGAACTGCAGGAAATCTCTTTCTAAAATATTGCAGATTCTGTTTTGAATTCCATACCTATGATCTTATAATTAACCCTGTCGTATGGGAGGCTAAGAGGATGAATATTCAAACCATTCTGTCAAAAATGACACTGGAAGAAAAAGCGCGCTTGTGTTCCGGATTGGACAACTGGCGTACCAAGCCGGTGGAACGCTTGGATATCCCCTCCATCATGGTGGCAGATGGACCGCACGGATTGCGCAAGGAGCAGCCCTCCACCAGCATTCAGGATTTCATGCCCAGTTACCCCGCAACCTGTTTCCCTACCGCTTCTGCACTGGCATGCAGTTGGGATCGCGAGCTACTTTTTGAAATTGGAAATGCCCTGGCAGAAGAATGTCTGCAGGAGGGAGTGAGTGTCATCCTCGGTCCGGGAACGAACATCAAGCGCTCTCCATTATGCGGTCGAAATTTTGAATACTTTTCCGAAGATCCCTATCTCAGCGGAGAAATGGCTATCCAGCATATTAAAGGAGTGCAAAGTAAGGGAATTGGAACTTCTCTTAAACATTTCGCTGCCAATAATCAGGAATACCGGCGCATGGCCATCAATGCAGTAGTAGATGAACGGGCATTGCGGGAAATCTACCTCAGTGCTTTTGAAAAAGCAGTGAAAGAAGCGCAGCCGTGGACGGTGATGTGCGCATACAATCGCTTGAATGGCTCGTATTGCAGCGAAAACAACCGTTTACTCAATACTATTCTACGAGAAGAGTGGGGTTTCAGCGGATTGGTGATGTCAGATTGGGGAGCGGTGAATGAGCGTGTGGCTGGATTAACCGCAGGGCTTGATCTGGAAATGCCCGGCGGGAACCCTGAAAATGACACAAAGATCATCCAGGCTGTTCAAAACAGAGAGCTGGATGAAGCCGTGCTCGATAAAAGTGTTATGCGATTATTGAAATTGATCGAATTGGGGGTGAAAAATAAACAAGTTGATTTTCACTACGACCCACAGATCCATCATGCGCTTGCTCGAAAAGTGGCTGCAGAATGCATTGTTCTGTTAAAGAATGAGAGGAATATTCTCCCGCTCAATGCGAAACAGAAAATTGCAGTGGTCGGTGATTTTGCAAAGAAACCGCGCTATCAGGGCTACGGCAGTTCTGTGATCAATCCAACCTATCTGAATTGTGCGCTGGATGAGCTGAAAAAATATGTTTCCAACCTGGAAAACATCATCTATGCGGAAGGATATTTACGCGAGGACTTTGCTGTTCGTCCAGACCTGGTGCAGGCAGCCTGCGAAGTTGCAAAACAGGCGCAGGTGGTGGTAGTTTTTCTCGGATTGCCTGAAAGTTATGAAACAGAGGGCATCGATCGTGAAGATATGAGGCTGCCAGAGAATCAAAACCATATCATGCAAGAATTGGTTAAAGCGAATCCTAATATCGTCGTGGTATTGAGCAACGGTTCGCCGGTTGAAATGCCGTGGGTAGAGAATGTGAAAGGGATCGTTGAAGCCTATTTGAGCGGACAAGCGGGCGGTGGAGCGATAGCGGATGTGCTATTCGGTGCTGTCAATCCCAGCGGCAAGTTAGCGGAAACCTTCCCGCTGAAACTGGAAGATAACCCTTCTTACCATTATTTTCCGGGCGGTCCACAAAACGTGGAATATAGAGAAAGCATCTATGTGGGATACCGTTATTATGATAAAGCAGCTCGTGATGTGCTCTTCCCCTTTGGTCATGGATTGAGCTATACCAGTTTTGCGTACGAGGATTTGAAGGTCAGCAAAAAGAAGATCGAACCAGGCGAAACAGTAGAAGTGAGCTGCACAATTCGCAATACCGGGAAACGGGAAGGGAAAGAAATCGTTCAATTGTATGTAGGGCGTACCGATGCATCCGGATTTTATGCAATTCGGGAATTAAAAGATTTCGCGAAAGTGTTCCTTCGATCCGGAGAAACGAAAAAGGTCTCTTTTCATTTGAATGAACGTTCTTTTGCATACTACGATGTGCAGCATAAAACCTGGATGGTTGCTCCCGGCGAATACCAAATTTGGGTGGGCGCTTCTTCAAGAGACCTGAGAACATCTCAGATCATCTCGATCGGACAAACGAAAGACGTTAAAAGAGTAAAAGAAACGATTGGTTTCACAGGTTATGCTTCACTTAAAGATAATCGTTTT
Organism: Anaerolineaceae bacterium UBA4781; assembly: GCA_002403105.1. Classification (GTDB taxonomy): domain Bacteria; phylum Chloroflexota; class Anaerolineae; order Anaerolineales; family Anaerolineaceae; genus UBA4781. The sequence continues at coordinate 5,196 of DHHD01000021.1, forward strand.
GATAAAAACGCTTTTCAAGCCTTGTATGGGAAAGCTTTGCCTGAAAATCAATCTGCAAAACAGAATAAACTCACCCTCAATACTCCTTTGGTGGATTTTCGAAAGACCTTTTTTGGAAAGATAATATTCGCGATTCTAAAGAAAGAAATAACACGCCATACCACTTCCACTGTAAATGAAAAGCTCAACGAAAGAATAAAAATGAGCACGTTGGAAATACCACTGCAAAACCTCACGAATTTCAGTAATGGTTCATTGACTGGAAAAACAGCCAGAGCGCTGGTTCAGCTTGCCAATGGAGAAATTGCAGCAGGCATAAAAACTTTCATCACAAAATAGAGATCACAATTCAGAAGTGAGCGTGATATACTCGTTCCATTAAATAAATTCATTCTAGATCAGGAGAATTCATTCAATCATGCCTGTTGCATTGCTGAGCGGAGGATATGCCATCCTGGCAGCCATTCTATGGGCATTTTCCTCTTTCATGTTGGAAAAAATCGCACAAAGCCTTCCACCTAAGGAATTGAACATTATCAAAGGTGCGATCGCTATTGTGCTGCTGGTGGCTACATCCCTGCTGCTGGGGGAAGATTATCATCATTTGCCCTGGTCCGAAGTCTCCGTGCTGTTTTTAAGTGGAATTATCGGTATTGGATTGGGGGATACTGCTTATTATGCAGGTCTGAAGGATATCGGTTCCCGTCGAGCACTGCTTTTATTTGCCCTGGCACCCCCCATGACCGCTTTGATCGCATGGATCTTCTTAGGAGAAAGTTTGGATCTGCTTTCCTGGGTGGGTATCTTCGTTACTGTGGGTGGAGTAGCCTGGGTAGTGACAGAACGCACTCCGCAAGAAAAGATCAAGCATGATCCGAAAATATTGAGAAGGGGTATTCTGCTGGGTGCACTGGCTTCTCTGGGTCAAGCGGTGGGATTGGTGCTTTCCCGTTCTGCCATGAGCGATGGGGTGATCACATCATTGCAAAGTGCAGCACTGCGATTAAGTGCCGGAGTACTCTTCACGCTTGGATGGGTATTTGCTAGCAAACAGTCGTTGGGGCAATGGCAAAAATCTGTGGATCGGAAAAAGACCTGGGGCTTATTGGTATTGACCGCTTTTATCGGAACCTATATTTGTTTGTGGCTGCAGCAGCTGGCAGTGCAGGGTGCGCCGGCTGGGATCACGCAGACGCTTCTTTCAACCAGCCCTATTTTTATTCTCCCTATGGCAGCGTTGCGTGGTGAAAAATTGAGTTGGAGAGCAGTATTGGGAGCGCTCATCTCCATTGTCGGTGTAATGATGGTATTTGGGTTAATTGGTTAAAAAAGATGAACAGTTTGAAAATAAGGCACTTCAAATATTCAAAAAGAGTGGGAAGAATCGTTGCTCCCACTCTTCTTTTTATGAAAATTCGACAATTACTTCTAGAAAAAAATCTTTGCCCATTTCAAGGCTTTTTGTTTCCAGGGCACGCGATGGCTGACGCCTTCTTCACCTGTGAAATTATCCTTGTTTGCCAGATACCAGCGGTAATTGCGAATCATGGCATCTTTATTTGAATGAAGAGGTGCGAATCCGATTTGGCGCTGGGCTTTTTCAATGGACACGAAAGAATCCTTCGATGCGGTCTCGTAGATCCAGGGATAAAGGGGTGAAAGTTTCAAGGCTTCCAGCACTTTCAATGCCGCTACAACAGGTTTGGCAGGGAAGGGCACAATACGTTTGCCGAATCCGGCGTCATCCAACACTGCCTGGTAATCTTCGCGCATGGTAGTGAATTCCGCTGCGCCAATATTGAAGGTATCATTGGCTTGTTTTTCGGGCAGCGTCATGCAAGCAAAAATCGCAGAGCATAGATCTTCCACATCTAATAATTGATAGCGGTTCTTTCCATTGCCAATATTGGGGAAATTTTTGCCTTCGGATGCCCACTCATAGAAGATGGCAAATACCCCCAATCTTTCTGGACCGACAAATGATTTAGGGCGGATGATGGGAACACACATTCCATTCTTGCGGAATTTTTCGCAAACCGCTTCTGCCTGCACTTTCGCTTCTCCATAAGGACCAACGCCTTGAACAGGGTCAGTCTCGAAAAGCGGATGGTGATCGGGCACACCATATACGGCTGTTGAAGAAATGTGAATAAAACGCTTTACGCTGTATGCTTTTGCCTGTTCCAATAAATTGCGCGTTCCAACCACATCGGTGGTGTAAATATCTTCCGGCGTATACAGCGGCAGCGCAGCGGCGGTATGAATGATGATATCAGCGCCGCTCATGCTCTTACGCACGGCTTCTTTGTCACGGATGTCACCCTGGGTGAACTCGATCAGGTCCCGTTCAGGATAAATAAAATCAACCAGATCGATACCTGCGATATCTTTGTATCCTTTGGATAATAGATACCGCACCAGATTAATGCTCAAAAAACCGCTGATACCACTGATGTAAATCTTCATATTTTCATGTTTCCTTTTCAAGATAAATCCGTGCGTGATTGTACCGCAAGAAATCCCTTTTCATTCAATGAAATATTCAGAGATTTGATCAATGATCCTTTGAGTGTTCAACGCTCGGCCATCAACCGAAAGATGATACAGTTTATCGAAGAATAAGCTGCGCGAATACCAGGCTTGATCGGGGTTCCCCAAAACCGGAATGGTCAATTCAGCCCTTAATATTTCATCCATGAGAGATAACATTTCCTGTGTTTTTTGATCCCCCGAAGCGGGAGTAGCAGGATACAGCATGACCATTTTTGCGCCACTTTCCGCTATTCTTTCGGAAAATTGATTGACGATGTCAATATAGGTGTGCAGGTTGGAATCATCCTGTGCAAAAGAAAGATATAAATGCCCAATTTCCCAGATGGGGTGGATCTTTTCGTGACTGATGATATCTCCATATGGATTGAAAGCCGATCGGAAATAGATCTGTTCCTCATTTTCACAAAGAATGCAGCCTTTTTCAATGGAATCTGAAACCATCGTTTTAATGGCTTGCGTGTATACATAGGGGAATAATTTCAGGAAATAATAATATTCTTGAGGGGAGTTAAAATATTGTAAAAGGTTTGGATTTGCAATGATCGCTTGGATAAAAGCAGGACCGATACTCTCATTCGTGTTCAGAATGAGATCATATTCCGGGATGACCAGTACCACATCACCGGATCGGAGGTAGGGCTCGATCATTCCAAGCATGAAACGCATCCCCAAATTTCCATTCAATCCCATATTGACAACACTATATCCGGTTTGTTGGCTGATCAACTTACTATCGATACCAAAAGCGACGTTCGAGCCGCCTACAAAGATCAAGCGCGGCGAGTCTGTACTTTCGAGGATGTTTATTTTATCGATCATGGCGGCATAATAGCTATCTTGATAACGTACATGGATCAGATAAAAAGCAGATAGGTTGATCGATAAAAAGATCAAAACCAGGAATATAAGAGAACGGAATTTCAAGCGGCGCGGTGTATTAGAAGCCGGCATAAATGAACTCCGTATTCCCGGGTTGATAAACTCCCAACATGCTGATGGATAACAAAATTGCCAGGCATGCGATCCAGCGTATTACAGCAGGGAGTTCATTCCAAGCTTTTTGAGAATCATGCAGATATATTTCAAATCCCATGACCATTGGAATCGCGACAAAGGCAATCACCAGATCAAAAGCGTCAATATCGAGCAGCAGATCATGGAAAGTAGTACTTTTTACAAAAATACTCTGAAGAAATATACCGATTTCCGGGATGGAGGAAGCGCGGAAGAAAAACCATCCAAAAGTCACCAAGCCGAACGTGGTAAGGCGTCTGCCCCAGCGATTTTTAGGATTTTGGGGCTTTTTACTCTTGTTCAAGAGGACAGTGAAAAATAACAATAAGCCATGATACAGTCCCCACAGGATGAAGGGTCGCTTTAATCCGTGCCATAAACCGCTTGCCAGCATCGTAATTAGTGGCGGGATGAACAATGCAAGGAAAGCAGTCGCGTTGTTGCTTTGGCGCAGCAAAAAACGACGGATTGGAAAGAAGATATTTTCTCGCAGCCAGGTGGTGAATGTAATATGCCAGCGGCTCCAAAATTCGTTGATATTTTCTGCTAAAAAAGGCTTGTTAAAATTAATGGAGAGGTCATAACCGAAAAGACAGGCGATGCCACGCGCAATATCGGTGTATCCGCTGAAATCAAAATAGATCTGAAAAGAATAGAAGAATACAGCAGTGACCACTGTGAGACCATAATATTGCCCCGGATTATTGAAAACTTGATCGGTTATCAATGCCAGACGGTCTGCGATCACGATCTTTTTAAAAATGCCTGATCCGATGAGAAAAAGACCCTGATGGATATTTTCAGCCTTATACGGATGTGTTTGACGTACCTGTGGTAAGAAATGGCGTGCGGATTCGATGGGACCAGCGGTAATTTTTGGAAAAAAAATAATGAACAGCAGGAAGTTAAGCAAGTTCCGTTCGGCTGGTAGGATCCCACGACTCACATTCAGCAGATAGCTGATGTTTTGGAGCGTGATAAAAGCAATCCCCAGTGGAATCAGATAATTGGTGGGTACAGGAACTGCAGCAGTGCCGGTTAAATTTAAATAACGAGGGAAAAGAAAAACAATGCAGTTAATAAAGATGGAAAGGGTGGTTATCCATCTTTTTTTGGATGCGCGTTCAATGAAAATACCCATTCCGTAATTGAACAGGCTCAGGAGAACGAGCAGCAAACTTGCCTGCGGTGTCGCCAGAAATAAAAAAACGAGGCTGATGAGGAACAAATAATATCGGCGCCATTGATCGGGGAAGGCATAATACAATGCCACCACGACGGTTAAGCCAAGAATGAGCAGGAGAGGATTGGTTAAGTCCATAGTGAATGCAGGTTTATGATACGGTTTATTAAAAATACAGCGTCCCTGGGGAGACTCGAACTCCCGCTTCAGGCTCCGGAGGCCAGCGCTCTATCCACTGAGCTACAGGGACTTGTGTATGCCAGAGGATTTTACCACGCAAGAGAACGGAAAAACGGAAAGAAAAGCACGAATCGAGTACAATAGGGAAGTTTAGAATAAATCAAATTTGGAGAATCGTTCAGCATGCTGTTCTATTATATTCGACACGGACAATCCATTAATAATGCCCTTTACGACACTAGCGGGTCTTATGAAAAACGCAATGAAGATGCACCCCTTTCAGAAACCGGGAAAAAACAACTGCCATATCTGGCAGCTTTTATGGAGAATGAACTGAAACAAATTCAATCAGATGGACAGGGTGGTGATCGTAACGTCCCGGTTACTCTGTACTGTAGTCTCATGGAACGCGGAGTTGCCACTGCCTCTGCCGTAGCGGAAAACTGCCAGCTTCCACTATATGGATATACCGATCTGCATGAGGTAGGGGGCGTATATTTGATCAATCATGATACCGGGGAACACATCGGAATGCCCGGGAAGAGCAAAGCGTTTCTGGAAGAACACTATCCATTATTGCAGTTTCCACAGGATGCACGTGAAGATGGCTGGTGGAACCGACCGCATGAAGCGGAAGAAGAACGGCACGCGCGTGCCAGCAGAGTGCTTGAGCATTTGCTTCACAATCACAACCAGCCAGATGAAGTGGTCATTTTTGTCAGCCATGCAGAATTCTTTAACTATTTCATCAAACATATTCTCTCCATGCCGGATTCTTTCCCGGTTTGGTTTGAATTAATGAACTGTTCAGTAACTCTATTTGATTTCAAGGAAGATCATATTCGAGTACCTTTTATGAACCGCCATCATTTCATACCCAATGAAATGATCACCGTATAATGGTTTAGAAGAGCCAGCCAATTTTGTAGGATAACAAATCTTTATCAAAATAAAAATATCTGCTGTTTTATAAGCAGATATTTTTTAAAACAAAATTGGTTCAAAACACTTTATGCTTAATCCGCAGGATAACCGGTTATTTCCCGAATGTTCTCATAGAGTGGTTTGAGCAGTTTATACATCTTGCGGTACACATTGTGATACAGCTCATCATAAATGCGGTGATTTTGCATATTGGGTTCGAAGGTTTCACCAATGCGTGTCATGCTGGAAATAGCGGTTTCGAAATCCGGATGTAATTTCAATCCAACTGCCAGGTCAATGGCAGCACCTAAACCGGAAGCTTCATAGGTGTGCGGTTTTGCAGTCGGCAGCCCAAAGATATCCGCAGTAAGCTGTGTGGCAGCTTTGCTCTGGCTGCCACCACCGGTGACGCGGATTTCGGTGATCGGAACTTTGCTGCGCTGTGCGGTGCGTTCAGCTCCCTCACGCAGACTGTATCCAAGCCCTTCCAGAATGGAACGATAGACATGGGCGCGGGTATGCACATCCCCAAAGCCGATAATGGCGCCCTTCGCCTCGGGCCCTGGCTGCTTCAATCCCGGTGACCAATAAGGTTGCAAAGTTAAGCCAAGCGACCCGGGCGGAACGGATGCCAGCAAGTCATCAAATAATTCTTCCGTCATTACGCCGCGATTTTTCGCAACACGTTGTTCATTATCAGCGAATTCATTTTTGAACCAGCTCACCATCCAAAAACCACGGTAGATCTGAATTTCCAGACTGTATGCCCCGGGTACTGCAGATGGGTAAGGGGGAATGAGGGGGATCACTTCAGTATATTTATAATGTGTGGTGTTAATCGTGGCGGAGGTACCGAAGCTCAAGCAGCCGATATGTGGATCCAGGCAGCCGCTGCCGATCACTTCGCATGCTTTATCCGCTGCAGCGGCGATTACGGGTAGACCTTCCGGTATTCCTGTTTCCAGTGAAGCTTGGCGGCTTACTTCACCCAACAGACCGGTTGGTTTGACCAGTTCAACCAATTTCTCCTTTTCAACAGGTACAGCCTGCCACTTCCAATCCGATTTTCCGCACCAGGTTTGTTTTTTATAATCAAACGGGAAATACCCCACCTGGCTGCCTATGGAATCACGGAATTGCCCGGTGAATTTGTAGTTAAGATAGCCGGAAAGGAACAGGAATTTATAGGTTTGCTTCCATATCTCCGGTTGATAGGTACGCAGCCAGTTCACTTCCGCTTCAGATTGTAAATAACGAACTGTTTCTCCCATTCCGGAAGCTTTCAGCAAGGTGCCCCACAATCCATGCACGGGTTCCAAGCCGCTGGTACGGCGTTGATCCAGCCACACCATAGCAGGGCGCAGCGGTTTTCCATCTTTATCGAGATTGATAACCGTGCAGCGCTGGGTCGTTATGGCTAACCCGGCGATCGCTTTTTTATCGATCTTATTCTCTTTCCATAATTTCTGGCACGCTTCGCATAGTTTGCTCCAGAAATATTCTGGGTCCTGTTCTGCCCAGCCATTTTGTGGTGAAACATACGGTACGATCTCCACTTTGGATTTCGCAACGATATTTCCTTGCAGATCAAAAACGATAACCCGTACACTTTGTGTTCCATTATCAATGGTTAGTAACAACTCTCCGGACATTGTGTAATCCTCCTTTGACCCAATACAATTATAGGTTTATTTTAAAGGGACTGAATAACAATCTTTCCATAACTTCTTATAATCCTGCATTTCTTTCCTCCAGGTCGTTTCTGACCAATTCAATTCTTGTTTGACTATTGGTTTGATGGCATCCAACAGGTCTGTTCCACCATGCGGACTGACCAAGCCGAGTCGCGTTCGGCGCAGCATCAGGTCAGAGAGATGGCGAATCATTTCATGCCGCACAGCCCAACGCACTTCAGCCAGAGTGTAGGGAGTGCTTGCCAGAAATCGGATTTCATCACTTTTTGCTTCTACCAGGAAATCCGGAAGTGAGGTTCCGTAAATACCTGACAGACGTTTCCCAAGATTATCATCTTCGATCGAAATAGCAGAATCCTGCTGCATAGAGGTTCGTTTGACTTGTGTTGGTTTTCTATCAGGAAGCAGCGGGCGAACACGTTTAATGAGGTCCTCTGCCATGCGTTGGAAGGTGGTCAATTTACCACCTGCGATGGAAAACATATTGTTATCCTCAAAGATACGGTGTGTGCGCGATGCTTTGGAAGGATTCATGGCTCCCATAGAAACGATCGGGCGTAAACCAGCAAAAGAAGAGATAATATCTTGTTCGCTGATATCCAGATCAGGAAAAAGAGCATTAACGGCTTCCAGAAGGTAATCCATCTCTTTGGATGTCATAAAGGGTTCCGGTTTTTCCCGTTCAAAGGATTCAGGATGATCTAGGTCAGTGGTACCGACCATGGTCATACCCTGCCATGGAATAACAAAAAGTGCTCTTCCATCCGATGGGTGAAAAAGCGTAAATGCATATTTGACCGGCACCCGCTCCTGACTGAACAGGATGTGACTGCCGCGCAGCTTGCGGATCACCTTTTCTGAGGTAAGCTGCGAACGCAGCTTATCTGTCCAGGGTCCGGTGGCATTGATCACGACCTGTGAATGCAGTTCACTTTCTCTTCCAGAAAGGGTATCTTTGATCTGTACCCCCTCCACTTTTCCGAAAGCTGTGCGTGAAAGCCCGGTGCATTTTTGATAATTAAGCGCCATCCCACCATGTGTTAACCCCTCACTGATTACCCGGTAAACCAGGCGAGCATCGTCCACCTCGGCGTCGTAATAGTACAGCACGGCATCCAACCCAGTGCGATTTAAGTGGCTGAAATCTTTATCAAGCTGTGTATTGGTATATGTTCCATGTTTCCATTTCGATCCGAAAAGGTCATACATGCCGATGCCAACTCTGAAAAAAGATGCGCTGTATTTATAACGATCATAGATCGGGAGCAGGAACTGCAGCGGGCGTACCAATTCAGGATATTCTTTTTGAAGAAGCTCTCGCTCGCGAACCGATTCAAAAGTGACGTGAAATTGGGCATTTGCCAGATAGCGCAAACCACCATGCACCAGTTTGGATGACCGGCTGGAAGTACCGAATCCGAAATCATTCTGGTCGATCAACAGCACTTGATATCCCTGAGCTGCCAGATCGCGAAAGATACCCGCTCCGGTAATACCGCCACCGATAATGATGGCATCCCAGATCTGATGCATGGATTCGATATCTTCAGGAATTGGATTTGCGGCTGTCATTGTCCCCATCCTTATACAATTTACCGGGATTCATAAGTCCTTGCGGATCAAAAGTGCTGTAAAAATTCCGTATAGACTGCATACCCAAAACACCTTTTTCTAAAGGAAGATAAGGACGATGATCCATTCCCACACCGTGCTGGTGGCTGATGGTTCCATGATTCTTCACGATCACTTCGCTGGCAGCTTTCTTCAATTTCTTCCAACGCGCCAGAGTTTGATCAGCATCCGCAGTTCTGCGGAACAGATACGTAACATATAAACTGGCTCCATCGGTATACATGTGAGAAAGATGGCTGAACACGATCAAACGTTCATTTTCATCCTGCAGACCATTGAAGAGAGCTGTTTCGACCTCATCTTTAACAGCAGCGATTTTTGACCATGGAAAGACGGATTCCAGGGTATCCATAGCAAAACCGCATTCCCAAAGATTGTTGCGCAGGTAGGGGGTTGTGAAGCGAGAAGCGAACCACATTTTACCAACAAAGCTCTTCTCCAAAAATCCATGATACCGGTGTGCAACATGCTGCATCTGATGCAGCGTAGCCCGTGCCCCGGCAGAGGTTCCCGTAATTCCGAACAACATCATGCAGCGTTCTTCACCCATTCCGATCAAACGCAGACCTTTATCAGCCAAATTGACAAGTTTGTCCTTTCCAGATAATTGCAGGGTGGTTTCAGTTTCAAATTTATCCAATAAACGCAACATCGAAACATCTAGGCGCGACTGAACCATTTCATGTAGTGCGGCAAAACCGCTCGCCCAATCCGGATAGAAGATCGCATAGAAGTGCTCAAATTCGGGAATGGGAGAAATTCGTACTGTAGCTTCCGAAATGATCCCCATACGTCCCTCTGAGCCCAATGCGAATTGTCGTAGGTCAGGGCCGGCCGCTGAAGCGGAGAAGGGCAGCATTTCCAAATTTCCCTGGGGGGTATGCATCAAGCCACCCAGAAAGAGTTGCTCGATCCGGCCGTAGTAGTAGCACTGCGTTCCAACCGAGCGGGAAGCGATCCAACCGCCCAGAGTGGAAAATTCATGCGATTGCGGATAATGCCCAAAACGAAAACCATGGCGCTTGAGCGCGTCTTCCATATCCGGTCCGCGCACACCTGCGCCGAATGTGGCGGTATTGCTGATCTCATCCAAATGAAGCAGCCGGTTGTATGCGCTGAGATCCATGATGAGGGTGGGAGAATCGTTATTTTCCACATTGATATGCCCAACGACCGAAGTGCCACCACCGTACGGAATGATATTGAAGTGTTCCTTCTTTGCCAAATTCAAGATTGTCTCAATATCCTCTTTCTGGGCAGGCATTGCCACCGCATCCGGAAAATGATCTACTGTTCCATAGCGCATGGCAATCCAATCGGGTGAACTCTGACCGCGTGCATGGCGCACACGGCTTTCAGCATCCGAAGTGTACAAAGCATGGTCAGGCAAGCGAGATTTGGGAACTTTCTTTAACACAGACTCCAGGGTTGCATCCGGGATAATTTCACCTTTCCCAACGTTCTTCTCAACAAATGCTTTGGAACTATCTGCAAAATGATATTCATAATCGGTCCTTCCCCAACCATTCCAACGTTTCATTTTTCCTCCTTACTGCGAATCGAATTCTTCCAGTATTGAATGCTATCCTGCATCATTTCTCTGGTACATTGAAATACAGAATCAAACGCCTGGTCTTGCGTGAACTGAAGAACATGGCGATAGAATGCTTCAGATGCTGCTCGGGCATCTGGTTGATCGAAATATTTTTCTGCCATTTGCAAATAGACCTGATCGAATCCGTTCAAGATCAAGAGAAATACTAGATTATCCGAAAGAAGTGCGGCTTTTTTATGCAGATTCCAATCCAGACAGCCTGCATTTTTAGGATCAGTAGAAATTGGAATGATGGTTTGCAGAAAATCGATCAACGATAGTGGATGAAGCTGGCTAGCGCTTGAAAAATAAGAAGGAGCCAAAAGCAAACGGATCTCCAGCAGACTTTCTACCACATGCAGGGAGACTTCAGCGTTAGCATTGGCAATGGCATTCAAAACGTTAAGATTCCCCTCTTGCATATAGTTACGCACGCGAGTGGGCTTGCCCTGGTGGATCTCCACCCATCCATCCTGGCGCATACGTTGCAGCGTTTCACGCAGTGTAGGTCGGGTGACTCCCAACTGCTCGCATAATTCCCGCTCGGAAGGCAAAAAAGTTTCAGCAGGATAGACATTTTGTAAAATAGCTTCGATCAACCGCCTTTCGGCGAAGTACGTGGGTTTTTCAGGGGGATTCCAGTTCATAAGCTCCTAACTGGTAAGTGGTCTTACCAGTTAAAGGATACAAAAATTTAAATAGAAAAATAGATATTGAATGTAATGGTGAATCTATGAGTTTTATCATAAACGGAGGATAGTTTTGACAGCATTGAGAAGAGGGAGAGGTTGTGCGTGGCTGAATAACTGGATCTTTTGTTCCCGATCCAAAGCGAATGGTTTTAGATACTGGTTGAGGTATTTACGGAACAAGATCATGGCAGCATCTGGTGGATAATCTTCCAGCATCAAACCAAAATGTTTTTGAATGAAATCAAAAACTTCTGAATTGGAAATTTCTTCACGATCCCTCAGAGTAAACAGCCATGGATTAGGCATCGCAGCTCGACCGATCATCACTGCATCGCAGTGAGTTAATTCTTCCATTTTATGAATTTCAGACACACGGGTGACATTACCGTTTCCGATCACAGGAATACGAAGAGAATCTTTAATCTCGCGAATCGCAGACCAATTCGCTTTTCCTTCAAACCCCTGAGCTTTTGTACGCGCGTGCACCGCGATCATGGCGCCACCATGTTCTTCGATCAGGTGGGCGATCTGTAAATAATTTTGAGAACGGTCATCCCAACCAAGGCGGATCTTCGCTGTGATAGGAATTGAAAAAGCATCCGTCATACGGTCGAAGATCTCAGCGACCTTATCAGGATCGAGCAGTAAACCAGCTCCGGCACCGCGATTTGCTACCCCTGCAACGGAACAGCCGATATTGATATCAAAAAAATCGGGCTGAAAAGGAATCAATTTCTTTGCTGCTTGCAGAAGATTCATTGGATCGTTATCGTAGATCTGAAAACCAATGGGATGTTCTTCTTCCCGCAACTGCGCCGTTTTTCTTTCAAAGAAGATCGAATCATGCAGCACATCACGTGCATTAATGAATTCTGTATAGCATAATGCAGCGCCGTGCCTGTGCAGCATACAGCGAAAAGCAGAATCGGTGATCCCATCCATGGGAGCGACCACCAATCCCTCACCGACCGGAATATTTCCAATTCTAAATTGAACTGTATCCATAGATATCGCTACGAATTTTCAATCGTTTTTGTTATGGATCAATATGCAGTTGTATGCAAATATACTACGCTCTGCTTTTCTTTACTTCCGCTGCCATGGCAGCCAGATGAGCGGGGCTGGTACCGCAGCAGCCGCCGATGATCGCAGCACCTTCTGCGATCCAATTTACAACCTCGTTTCCCATATCTGCAGGTGTGGTAGTGTAAACGGCATTTCCCATTTCATCCACAGTGGGTAAGCCGGCATTTGGTTTAAACCAAATGGGAAGGCCAGTGACCTGTCGCAGCTCTTTCAAGCAGGTCAGGTTATCCTGAAGACTTTTTCCACAATTGATACCCACTGCTGACAGATCAAATTTTGAGAGCATTTGCGCCATCTTCGTAGGTGAGATACCCATCATGGTTTTCACTCCACGATCATAGCTGAAGGAACAGATAATGGGTGTTTCACAAACAGAGCGGGCTCCCAGAATGGCGGCTGTGGCTTCATCGATATCAAACTGCGTTTCAATGATCAGCAAGTCAACACCGGCTGTCGATAGCGCCAGCGCCTGTTCTGTGTAGATCTGGTGTGCATCTTCTACATCCAACGATCCCAAAGGTTTCAACATTTGCCCAAGTGGACCCATGGAACCGGCGATCAAAATATTTCTATCTCCAACCGCTTCGCGGGCAATCTGTACGGCTTGTATATTGGTTTCTTTCACTTTATCACCCAACCCTCCGTGTTCAAGCCGTAGTCTGTTCGCCCCAAAGGTACAGGTGAGCAGGATATCCGATCCAGCATTAATAAAATCTAAATGAAGTTGTTTGATTGCTTCGGGATTCTCAAAAATCCAGTTTTCAGCAGCTTTACCTTTATCCAAACCGCGCTGCTGAAGATTCGAACCGGTAGCACCATCTGAAACAAGATACTTGTTTGAATTCAAAAGATCCGTGAATTTGTTTGTCATTTTTTACCTTCTCGCTAAAATAAATAGAATTTTATCAAACTGATGGCAATGCCTGCCAAAACCAGATAGACAGTCTCGGTTTTATATTTCAATAATAAAAAGAGTCCGACCAGAGCAATGATCAGTGTGAATACATCGGTTATAGCAGATTGGAAAATGCGATATGCCACCACCAGGACCAGTGCGATTACACCAATCGTGACACCTTGCAAAAAATTATGGAAAATTCCATCATTTTTTATGTTAGGGAGGAATTTCATGATTAGAATGACAATAATAAAGGAAGGCAAGAAAATCCCGACGGTAGCAACCAGAGCACCTGGGAAACCTGCGATCTGATACCCGATAAACGTAGCAGTGGAAGAAACCGGGCCTGGAGTGACCTGACCGACCGTGATGGCATCAATGAGCTGCTGCTGGGTCAGCCAGTGAAAGTTGTTCACCACATCATTCTGGATCAACGCCAGTAATGCCAATCCACTACCAAAGAGCACAGCTCCGGTTTTCAAGAAGTAAAAAAAGATGAATGAAACCGAGGTATTGGTGAGCTTGAGAATGCTTTCGGGAACCAGCGGAAGAAGAAGAAGCATGTTCAAGTTTATTTTTTGTTTCGGCAATAAATGAATAAGAACCCAAACAACGCCAGAAAGGATAATGACAAGTGTTTCATTTAAACCAAGAATTGCAGCCACCAGAAAAACAACGAAAACCACAATTGCTTTCCAATCCTTCAGCGTTTCTTTTCCCATGCGGAAAGCAGATGTGATGATGATACTGATCAAAAGAGGGTTGATGGCGTAAAAGATGGCTTCTACCTGAGGGATACTCCCATAATTCGCATAAAGAATTCCCATGAGAAGACTAAGTAGAAAAGAAGGGAAGACGAAAGCCAATCCTGCAATCCACAGACCTCCCATACCTGCATATGCGTATCCCAGGTGCAGCGCCATTTCCACTGCATTGGGACCCGGGATGAGGTTGGTGATCGCCAGCATATCCAGAAAGTATTGCGAATCAACCCATTTTCTTTTGTGGACAGTCTCCTGTTCCATGAGGGCAATATTGGCAAGAGGACCACCGAATCCGATGGTCCCCAATTTAATGAACAGAAAAGCTACTTCGTAAAATTTGTTTTTTGTTTTCACTTTACTGATGCAATGCTTTCCAAACCTTTTCAGGTGTGAGGGGCAGGTGATGCAGCCACGCGCCGGTTGCATTATGAACGGCATTCACAAAGGCAGGTGCCACACCGTCAATGGATATCTCGGCTACCGATTTTGCTCCAAATGGACCGCTTGGTTCATCTGTTTGAACGAAGATGACATCGGTTGGGGGCATTTCATTGGCGAGGTAAGTATGATAGGTTTCGAAACGCGGATTCAGGATCTGCCCTTTTTCGTCAATATAAGTATCTTCACAATGAACAAATCCCAAAGCCTGCGCCATACCACCTTCCACTTGACCGGCAGCAGTGAGGGGATTAATTACACGCCCACAATCCACTACCATCAAGAGCCGCTCAACCTTGATCTCACCGGTATCTGTATTCACAGCAACTTCTACAAATTGAGCAGCGGTGGGTGGAGGACTGACATAGCTGCGGTGCGATTCCGTTGCCATGATCTGGTGCTGATTCATCTGGTGCAGGCTGCTGAGGGCTACTTCCCGTAAACTAACGGATTTTCCTTCAGGCGTAAATACCTGACAGTCTCTTAATTCTAGTTTAGAAGGATCATCCCATTTAAGCAGCAGGGCTGCTTGTTCCTGAATTTGCTTTTTTATTGCTTCGGCAGTCTTTTTCACAGCGCCACCGGATATGTATGTGGTGGAACTGGCATAGGCACCCTTATCGAAAGGTGTGAAATCTGTATCCGAGGAATAAACGATAATATCATCCAACGGAATTCCTAACTCTTCGGCTGCAATTTGTGCGAGTATGGTATCCGATCCGGTACCAATATCGGTTGCGCCAATGAGAAGATTGAATGATCCATCGTCATTCATTTTCATGGTTGCAGATGCCATATCCAAACCTGCGATACCACTACCATGCATGGCAATAGACATACCGATTCCGCGTTTGATATTTCCCTGCTGCTCTTTGTAGGCTGCTCGCTTATCGTAATAGCGCGTGGCTTTCAAACCAATATCGACACATTGTGTCAACCCGGAAGTTGCCAGGGATTGGTCAAAGCCTTCTCGTCCTTCGCCGAGTTTCTTTGCCATGTGCATGGGTTCACCGAGTTTCAACCAATTCTTGCGTTTAAACTCAACCACATCCACACCCAATTTTTCAGCGATCTCTTCGGTCAGGACTTCCAGTGCGAAGAGTTCTTGCATGGTTCCGTACCCGCGGTAAGCTCCAGCGGTGGGGGTATTAGTATACATAACATCACAAATAAAGCGGGAGTCCGGAGCGTTATAAAGAGTCAATCCTTTAAATCCACCTACCATGCTGGTAGTCAATCCATGTGTTCCATACGCACCGGTATCTGCCAGCAGTTTTAATTCAACAGCGGTGATCGTTTCGTCTTTTACGGCGACCCTGTAATTGATATAGTGTTGATGCCTGATCCTTCCGCTTGTGAATTCTTGNNAGATCTTCCAGTAAGATCTCCTGTTTCCCGCCAAAACCACCTCCAATGCGGGGTTTGATAACGCGGATATTTTTTATCGGGATATCGATCAAAGGCGAGATAATGCGACGAACATGAAATGGAACCTGCGTACTGGATAGAACAATCAAGCGATTGTCAGGATCAAAATAGGTGATGCAAATATGCGGCTCCAATTGTGCATGCTGCTGTTTGGGAGTACGGAATTCACCTGTGAAGACATGCTCTGCTTCTGCAAACACTTTATCGGGATCGCCGTTTTGCGCTTCAATATGATACACAATGTTATGTTTGGCATCATAAATGCCTTCCGTATCATCCTCATCATGAATGACGGGAGCTCCATCTTTAATGGCTTCCCTTGGATCGACCACCACGTCCAGTAGCTCATACTCCACCTCGATCAACTGCAGTGCTTTATCAGCAATTTCCTGAGTGTCAGCGGCTACGACCGCTACACGATCTCCAACATGGCGAACTTTATTATCCAAACAAACCTGGTCATAGGGTAGCGGCTGTGGATAGCTTTGCCCTCCGGACGCATACTTAACACGTGGTATATCTTTATAAGTAAGCACTGCACGAACACCGGGCAGAGCTTTGGCTTTATCGGTATTAATGGAACGGATGCGTGCATGCGCAACATTGCTGGTGAGTAATGCACCGAAAAGCATACCTTCCGGTTGGAAATCATCCGCAAAAGCAGGTTTCCCGGAAACCAGTTTAACTGCATCAACCTTTTTGGTTGCTTTATTTACCACTGAAGTTTTTAACATTGCTGCGGGAGTATAAACAAGTGGTGGAAGAGGATGCTGGTTCCCATCACTGCGCAGGAATGGTTCAGGAATGCGAATATCCGCACAATTTTCAGGCAACTCCAGATATACCGGTCCATACTCATCCAATTGTTCACCGCGCATCCG
>DHHD01000005.1 GCA_002403105.1 Anaerolineaceae bacterium UBA4781
TTGCGGTTGGTCAGCCAATTGCGCCTGGCTTAACCCTTCTCTGGCAGATGTGATATACAGCGTGTCAAAATCTTCCCCTCCAAAAGCACAGGAAGAGGGCTGCGCTACCGGAACTTCGATGGTTTGTACATGTTCGCCTTCCGGCGAATAGCGTTCCACGCGCCAACCACCCCATAGCGCGCACCACACATACCCCTCTGCATCCACTGTCAAACCATCCGGTGAACCGTCCTTCCCTGTAAGTCGCACAAATTCGCGTTTTCCACTGATCTCCCCGTTCTCACTATCGAAATCATAAGCAAAGATCGTAAAGCGCCGCGTATCCGCATGGTACATGACGCGGTTATCCGGACTCCACCCAATGCCGTTGGAAATGGTGACGTTGTGGATCATGGGAGTCACTTCAAGATCTTTATCCAACTTGTAGAGAGTACTGCTGGCATCTGTGGTGGTCATGGTGCCCGCCCAGAAGCGTCCATCCCGATCGACCTTGCCATCATTAAAACGAGCATTAGATTTATCCTTTTCAGGGTGAGAGATGAGACGGAAGGTATCCATATCCACATCCCAAAAAGCGAACCCGTTTTCACCGGCGGTGATAAAGCTGTCTGTACCGCGCAGCCCGATGGCGCTGATTTTTTGACCGACCGAAAAGACCTGATATTCCAACCGGATCGGGTCATAACGCTGGATCTTTTCTTCCAAAATATCCAGCCAGTAGAGTCGACTCTCAAGGGGATGCCAGATGGGTCCTTCGCCTAATTCATTGTGACAATCAACGATCGATTTCGCTTGCATAATATCCTTTCGTTGTGGATCATTCCATATACTTTTCAAAAACCAGGGCATCTTCCCCGCCCCGATAATACTGTGGCCAGATTTCTACTTGAATATAACCCTGGTTTTTATACAGGTGAATGGCTGCTTCATTGCTAACGCGAACACAAAGGCGCACCATTTGTACAGCCAGTTTTTTTTCACACTCTTCCAGCAGAGCTTTTGCCACACCCTTTCCGCGGTATTCTTCCAGCACACCCAGGGTGATGATCCATCCGGTTTGCTGGTGATCACGGCTTTCACCACCGATAAAACCGACCATCTTTCCATCCCAATCAGCTTTCAAGCGTACTATCCCCGGAAAGGTCAGCACCCCCAGCAAGTCCAGCGCCGGCCAGGCATCTTGATTAAAGCAGACGTGCTCCAAATGATAGAGGTCCTGCAGATCGCGCCAATTGGCGGATTGAATGGTAAATGGTGCAGAGAATTCCATGGATTAATTGTACTTTCAGTATTGCTATCCTGCTTTGAAAATTCGCATTTCGATAATCTTCTTATAACAGAGATTAAAGGAGGAAACATAATAAATTGTTAACCTGTTTTTTACCAGTTCTTGATATTCGTCTTTTATACTGACATCATGAAAAAAGAGATTACAACACTTTTCATTGATCTAGACGGTACAGTTTACGATCGGAAAAATGGCATGATGGAAGAAATGACCGAACGGATCGCCAGCTACATACAACAGGTACTGCATGTAGCTCCGGAGAGAATTCCGGGGTTGATCGACCGCTACTATCAAACTTACGGATCTTCCTTGCGGGGTATTCAGAATGAATTTAGCGTCGATCCCGAAGACTATCTGGCTTTTGTGCATGATATTGATCTGGACCGCTATTTGCAACCGGATGTGACACTGCGGGATCGCCTCGTAGCGATTCCTTTTTCAAAATGGATTTTCACTAATGCCAGCCGTACCCATGCAGAACGTGTGCTCTGCAAACTGGGTATTACTGACCTGTTTGAAGGGATACTGGATGTATGGTCAATGGAGTACATTCCCAAACCACATCCCTGGGTTTACCAACACGCTCTCGAAATGGTTGGTGATCCCGACCCCTGGCAGTGTGTATTGATTGACGATTCTGTCCGCAACCTCAAACCTGCTCAGCAGATCGGGTTTTCCACCATCTGGGTGGGTGATGGCGAGGTTCCCGCAAGTGCTCATCTCTCCATCCAGCGTTTGCATGAATTACCTACTGCTCTGGATCTCATCACAAATGACCTGATCTTACCGGAGATATTCATTCCAATTTCTGACTTACAACCCGTATTGTAATACGGGTGGAAGTGCCAACAATTTTTTCTGTACTTCATTTTTTTTCAGTTCTTTGAATCAAACCAGGATGACACAGAAGCTTGTTTCCGACCTGTAGAAAAGCAGAACCAGTTTTTATACACTCCTCGAGTGGAAAAGCTTACAGGGTTAACCCATTGCCATTTTAATAATTTTTTTAAACATGGCGCATGCCGTTGTAAAATTTTTGGCTGAAGCCTGCTGAGAAATCAAAAGACCATAAGGGATTCTTCTCATTCCTTGAAATGTTTTCATCCGCTCCGTATATAACGACGTTGGAAAAGGTCTTGATGCGCCCAAAGTTCACCTGATTGGCAGAGACCGGAACCACATTCCTCCATGTGCCAGAATTGAAATAATAGCGCTCAACTCCATCCTGGGCATCCATCAATGCCACTTGCGGTTGGTGGGTATGCCCCGAAATGATGCAGCGTACCGAATCGCCATTCTTCTGGAGCACTTCCTCTTTGACGGCGGGTAGATTTCGCTCATTTCTCCCAATGCGTTTGGTAATGGAGGAAGAGAACCGGCGGACGAGCCGGAATGGAATATTCCTGCGGAACGGATTCATGCGCAGGAAAGTTTTCAATAAATTTCCCTTCATCATGGGTAATTTCAAAAAAGGATCTTTGCGCAGAGCATTCAAACCATGCAGGATGACCGGCTCGAGGTACTGCCAGATCTGTCGGCGTGTAAAACCGGGGGAGTTGAAAATGTAATTCACCAGCGCAGATTGCGGACGCACATCTTGAAATTCAATCAGGCGGTGATAGAGGTTCAGCAGTTTTTCATCCTGCAAGATCGGTTGAACACCATAGTGTTCCATGAATAGATAGGGTAATTTGTAAATGATCTCCACGGCAGAGAAATCATCTACTGGAGGAATTTCATATTCTGCAGCGGGGATTTCAGCCGGGATGATGGGGGCAAACTTGTAATTTACCGAGAAATTCAGCGGATCATATTCCTGACCGTGCCGCACAAACGCCAACGGTTTGCCTTCGCTCAGATAAGTGAATGTATGTGGCAATGGTGCATCACTAGCAGGCATGCCGAGCAGTTCGCGCGCTTTCCTGCGGATCGCAGGAGTGGCATTCACCAGCCGGTCGTGATTGCCCAAAATGTAATGCAGGTGAAATTCCACATTAAAGTAAGATGCAAATTCCCTGAAAACTGCCAGAGAACCTGCCACCTTTTCCTCTTTTCCGATCAAATCCAACAAGCGCAGGATCTTTTTTTCATACTCCGAGCCCGGTGTAACAACTTTTAGATCCACATACGGTTTGATGCTGTCCTCATACCAAATATTGGAATGATTTAATTCAAAAATATCCCCAGCCAGAACCAGATCAACCGACCGGGCATGGTTCACCGCTGCATCTTTGGCGATCTCCCGGATGAAATGCTGGTACGTTTTCGGATCGAGATTGCGGTTTACACGCAGAGCCCGGTTCACCCCCAGCGAGCACTCTTCCAAGTGCAGATCAGAAATTACAACTAACATAGTGTTCTTGTTTCAATACCTTTCTGCGTGTTTATATCACAGACCGCGGAATTCAGGATGAAGAAAATGTTATTGTTCTATTAACAAATAGCAAGAAGCAAGCTTTCCAAGCCATTCATTCT
>DHHD01000015.1 GCA_002403105.1 Anaerolineaceae bacterium UBA4781
AAACAATTTTGGGAATGTTGAAAGCACTTAAAGGGGTTGAAGAGGTAAAAGAGGTTGAAATATTAATACAAAATAAATAGTTACTTTATTGGGAAGATTGTCAAGAGTTAATCAATAAATTAAGTTGTGCCTTTAATTTCTCACCTTTTAATGGATTAACTTCACACACTCTTTGCACCTTACCCATTAAATGAGAATTCGCTTTCTCTCTATCTAAACCAGTTGCGTTCTCAATTCCATCTCTTTTACATTTGTATAGCAATGTTCTAATTTTTTTATATTCTTTTTTACTAATATTAAGTTTTTTATTTACTACGTATCCGGTTATTTCCTGATGTTCATTCCTTTTTTGTAATAGAAATTTTTTTTCGTTTATCTCAAATCCTTCACTATTAAATATCTTACGAATCAGTTTCTTAAAACTCGATAAATCTCTACCTCTTGAGAAAGTAATATCATCCGCAAAAATACTAAATTCAATATTTTGTTGTTCACAGAGTCCTTTTATTCGTGGATATAATGTTTTATAGAATAAGAAATTAGCAATCAGAGGACTTGTTGAAAAGCCAGTCACTAGTTTCCTATCGATTGATGTAAATTGTGCCAATAGATCAGCTATTTGATTAGAATATCCCAATTCGGTAAAAAGCCAATGAATTCTCTCTTGGTTTATGCTTGGATAGTAGTGTTTAATATCAATTTTTAAAATATATTTTTTAGCCAAATGAATTTCTGCATTTGTCTTTGATGATCTTCTTTTTACATTATGAAATTCAGATGGCAAATAAATTTCTTGTAGTAAAAATTTGATTTGATCCTGAATCTTTTTTAACGGTTCAATTGCTTTATATGTTTTTCTTGAACTTCCATCTTTTCTTTTAATGATTACTTTTTTAACATATTTTTTTTGATGTAATAAAGTATCTTCCAACTCATTTTTAGGAATAGATAGAATTTTTGATAATGTATCGAATTTATCCATTTTTTATTCCATCATGTAGGGATTCAAGCTGTATTATTAAATCTTTTATCCTATACAATATCGTTTGTTGTTCAGGAGTCATTTTTTCAAAATCAAAATCCACAATCATTGCAGAAAGCGGCACATCAAGGTCATTAGAAATTTTATTTAATAATGCAAAGCTTGGTTCTTTTTTATCATTTTCTATCAAAGATAGATAATTTTGAGAAATTTCAATTTTTTCAGCTAATTCTTTTTGACTTAGGTTTTTTGTTATACGAATAAATTTTATGCTTTTACCAATTTTCATCGCTGTAATTCTTCTTTCTATAGAATCGTTACTGCGTAATTCATAAAGACTGGTAGTATTTATCTTTTCAATTAATATCACTATCGTTTTCGCAATTATGGTTGTAATTATGTCTTTTATCAAAGACAAATTACATTTCTTTCTTCTAAGCACTATTTTTAGTTTCTTCTGTTGTTCACTTAGAATTTTCAAATTGAAAGAGTCAACTACCATCTGTTCTGGGTTGCCTGAGGATGTTGATGATAATAGAAACATCAACGTTACTAATTCATCAACAATTTCCTCAGCCCTTTTCAATAAGTAATCATTCTTTGGCATAATGCTCGCCTCCTTTCTTTACAATTTGTCTACCAGAACAGGGGTTATGGAATTTTCCATTACTCCAGTCCTTAAAGAACCACTAACCACACTTCTCTTCAGTGAACATGGCAAGCAGGTTAGTAGTGGCTATCCCGAATTCAGCAATAGAGTACTGTCTGGTCAATCTTTTAACGAGAAAGCATAGCATGGGTAGAGAGTGATCATGGTCAGGGAGTTGTGAATGTCGGCTTTTGACGTTAGGAACAGTACAATATTGTTTCATGGATTTTGGGGAATATTTGAAATTACTTGGATATTTTGTTATCCAATGCAGAGGCGATATACCATTTTACTATTGGAAAGGAATTCAATTGTAAAGGTTCTAATCAAAAGGCAATACACCTTAGATTATTTATATATTACCACAATATTGACTGCTAGTCAATATATTATAACCGTAGGTATATTAATATTTTATTAGAAATAAAGTATATATGTTCTATATAATACGCTATAATCAATCAATACTGAATAATTGAGATAATCATATCTATTAAATGATTATAATCATGAAACTTTTAATAGTTTTTTTCGTTATAATTAACGTAGGAAAACTAAAGAAAGGAGATTGATATGAAACTCAGCACTCCAACCAAATTAGTTTTTTGGCTCGCAACCGTTCTTGGCGCTCTGGGCATCATTGGAAATTTCGTTGCTCTTCCTTTGATCGGCGGCTATGAATTCTGGTTGTTAGCCGTAGGATTCGTCCTACTATGGCTTGGAAACGTATTGAAAGGTTTCTAAGCACGTTCATTGAAGCACTTTTTAATATTATATGGAGAAAGCCACCGCAATTGCGGTGGCTTTTCCTGTTTTTTGCCATTTGATCAAGTCAAATAAATTAAAGAAAGTAAATTCTCATTTTATACTCGAACATGATAATTTCCCTGTACGATCCATTTATAGGTCATTAATTCCTGCAATCCCATGGGTCCCCGCGCATGCAGCCGTTGTGTAGAGATGGCAACCTCTGCTCCCAAGCCCAATTCTGCTCCATCTGTAAAACGGGTGCTGGCATTCACATATACAACCGCTGAATCCACTTCCTGCAAAAACCGATGGGCATGTTCTTCATTTTCTGTTAATATGCCATCTGAGTGGGCAGTACTGTGCTGCCGGATAAAAGAAATTGCAGCAGTTAGACCGGGAACCTCAACCACATTCATATTCAAAGAAAGCCATTCGCGGTCATAATCACCTTCTTCCAGCACCTTGAGCAATTCGTTGGAAGCCAGAGAGCAGCGATCGATCAATTCTGCCGGAAGATGCACAATCACCTTCTCTTGCTGCATCCTTTTTAGCAGTGCAGGCAAAAACAAAGAAATTTGTTTTTCGTGTACCAGTACCGTGTCCAGCGCATTGCATACGGTTGGACGCTGTACTTTCGCATTGACGATCACATCCAATGCTTTATTCAGTTCGGCAGAGTCATCTACAAATAAATGACATATCCCGATCCCACCGGTGATGACCGGAATGCGGCTGTTTTCTCGGCAGTAGGTATGCAGTGCCGCTCCTCCGCGTGGAATGAGCATATCGACATATCGATACATCGTCAACAGTTCGTCGACCAATTTGTGATCAGGATCATCCAGGAATTGCACAGATACTTGAGGAATGCCAGCTTTTTGTAAAGCAGCATGGATGCAATCAACCAGGATCGCATTGGTCTTCAGGGTTTCTTTTCCTCCCCGCAGAATCACTGCATTTCCCGATTTGATCGCCAGGGCTGCCACATCAACGGTCACATTAGGGCGTGATTCATAGATCACTGCCAATACCCCCAGAGGAACGCGCTGTTTATGGATATGCAGCCCATTTGATAATATTTGATCGTCAAAGGTCTGTCCCAACGGATCCGGTAAGCCAGCAACTGTTTGTACCCCTTCTGCCATACATTGAACTCTTTGAGAATCTAATTGCAATCTATCAAGAATGTCGGCAGATAATCCCTGATCAGTTCCCTTTTGAATATCCAGTTGATTTTGCTTCAAAATCTCATTTTTATGGCTGATTAGAATTTCAGCCAACGTTTGAAGCGCAGTTGTCCGTTGCTGTGCAGAGATGACAGGCAAGATTCGAGAAGCATCTTTAACTTGCTTACAAAGCTCAAGTATTGTTTTCATGTTCACCTTCTTTGCTCTGCAACAGAACCAGATCATCGTGATGGATCACTTCATCCGTATAAATATATCCAAGATGCTGTTCAATCTGATCGGTATGCAACCCTTTGATCTGCTCAATTTCATTCGAAGAATATGCACAGCGCCCAAGCGCACATGCTATTTTATCTACATTGAAAATATAGATGGCATCTCCTCTTTGAAACTCCCCGCGCACATTGATCACCCCAACCGGCAATAAACTACCTCCTTTTAACAATGCTTTCTGTGCCCCAACATCGATCTGTACTCCACACCCTTTCATTGCACTCGCTAAAAGGTAGCGCTTGCGGCTTTCCAATGTATCAACCGAAGGGTAGATCCATGTACCAGGTTTTTGTCCCATGGAAACTTGCATTAATATATTTTCTTCGCCATTAGCAATAACAACTGTAGTCCCGCTGCGGCGAGCAATTTCAGCGGCTTCAACTTTTGTTACCATTCCACCCGTGCCAAGACCTGACATAGATCCACCCACTGCATTCCATACCGCTTGAGGTATTTCCGCCGAACGAATTTCCCGTATCAACTGTGCTTTTCCTCCGGCAGGGTTACCATCATAAATCCCATCAATATCGGTAAGTAGAACCAAAATATCCGCTTCCAGCATGGTTGCCACCAGAGCCGAAAGGTTATCATTATCTCCAATTCCAATTTCTTCGGTGGCTATGGTGTCATTTTCATTTATAATGGGTAAAATTTGATTGGATAACAGCGATTCTAAAGTCCCCCGTGCATTGATATAGCTCTTACGATTTGTGATATCCGTGCGGGTTAGCAGCACCTGCCCCACTCTGATCCCATACATCGAAAATACCTGTTCATAGATCGCCATCAAACGCGGCTGCCCGACCGCTGCAAGCATCTGTTTGGTTGAAATTTGTTTCACCAGATTGGAATACCCCAGCGCTTCTTTCCCCGCAGTAATTGCTCCAGATGAAACCAGAACAACCTGACAATTTTCATCCTGTATTGCACAAATTTGTCTGGCGAGTTCCACAATGCATGGATATTGGATGGCACGTGTCCCCTGGGTAAGTGTGGATGTGCCAATTTTCACCACCATGCGTCGATACTGCATATCATCCTCCCGATAATTCCCCCAAGTATATCAAATGCAACCTCATCTTGGCATTATTGATCCCATAATAATTTCCCCTCGTACCCATTCCTTTCCATTGCTTTTGATACTAAAATGATCCTGCGTTTTTTATCCTATAAAAATAAAAAAGCCATCCAGTTTTCCGGATGGCTTTTATGGCGGCGATTGTCGAAGTTTGCTTTGTTTTCTAGATTACCTCTTTTAATAAAAAAACCGGCCTTTCATGACCGGTTTCGCTATTAGCTTCCTGAGATTGTTGCGGAGGGTACCATTTTCACCCTCCCAAAGCGACCAAGTTCGAATCTCAGTTCAACGCTTCTAATAAACTTTTCGACTGTGCTAATATTTTAGCATCTATTTCAGAATTAGCAGCTTAAAAAAACTGGGATGCATAGGAATGTATCCCAGTGAGATTCGTTATTTTTTATTTTTTCTCTTTCACCTTGCCAACATTCATTTGCGCATAAGAGACCATTTCTTTTTCAGAATTCACGGCGAAATCAAGTGCTGTTTGAGCGCGAGAGATGATCTTCTCAAATGATACTGCATCATTGGGAAAGCTGGCGATGCCTGCATACACTGAAGCATTCACCTGTTGGGCAGCTCCCTGAACAACCCGTGCTGCTGCAATCTTTGCTTCTTCATCGGATGTATCAGGTAATATCATCCCCAATGTTTCTTGGTCATATCGTGATACAACATCTAATGTACGCAAAATATTTTTACAAACCTGTGCGGTAGCTTCCATTAATTCTTCAGCCCGTTCTGAGTGATCTTCAGCAACAAGTTTTTTGTAATTAAAAACCCGCATCATCATCACACTAACCGGTTTTTTTGTTCTTCGACTGCGGACAAATTCTTCTTCCAATTTTTGCTGGAATGGTTTCCATTTCAGGAGGCCTATCGCATCATGCAGGGTGAGTTCTTCAATGAGAACATTATTGGAGGCATATTGGTTCACATAATATGCAACCCTATTGTGTAGAATGCGTGACAAAATAAAGGAAATAAGCAGTGCAGCAGCGAAAATTCCCGTGCAAAGCAGCAGTTGCATTATTAGCCCTTGCAGTGAATATTGCACATATCCGTATGCCAGGATACTGATTACGAACGCAACCCAATCCAGCCAATGGTTTAAATGTAAGATCGTCAGAACAACCACAAAAACCAGCAAGGAAAGACCCAGAAAGACAGTTCGTTCATCTACAAATACGATCATTCCTGCGCTGACAACCAAGCCAACTGCCTGCAGTACTGCATATAACAATAAATCACTTTGAGAGATCTTCTTATCCAACATGTTTCCTCGCCTTATTCTTTTTCACTTTTTCATCTACGACTTTCCCAATCAACACACCAACAGTTACAACAGCAAAAATAATGCCGATCCACAAGGCAAGATCATTCTTTTCTTCCTGCGGTTGAATCGGAGCTTCGTTTGATGCAGGAATCAGTTTTTGCGTATCCTGGATCATGGCAGAGGAAATGGATCCTTCTGCACGGGTTAGGGCAAGATCACCATAAAGATTCTTTATATTTGGAGTATCCATCAATGCATCAACTGCCCATGTGATACCCTGATCCGTTGTACCAGTGGCGATCAATACAGGATTTCCTGCCGTATCGATCAATGCTTCCAGGTAGCCAATATCCGCATTGTTAGTATTGGTTTGAACGATATCCGCTTGAGCTACTGGGTTATTGGTACCCGCTTCAAAAGGCTGCGGCAAGCGATCATTCAGTTTTGCAACTTCACTGTTTTGGGTTGGGGTTCCTAAAAGCATAAGGTGGGTAGGTTTTTCAGATAAAGCAGGCAATTCAGCAGGTGTATAGACATGCAGACCGATACCTTCACCATTAAGATAATGACCTAGAAATTCGCTGAGTCGGATCACCAATTCATTGATGGTTGTATTGGATTGATCAGGAAGGATCATGGCAAAGTCAGAGAGATCTGAACTTCCAATGAATGCATACGGAAATTCATTGATCGAAAGCACATCTGTTGACGGTCCGAGTGGTACTGTGAATTCAGTATCAGCATACACCACTAACCAGGCCGCTGTTGTATTATCATCCAAACAATCGTAGCGGCTATCTAAATAAGCATCCGGCAAATTGATATTACTAAGAATGGTGATACTGTTATCACCAAAATCAAATAACCGCGCCGGTAGAACAAGATCCACCCAGGTATCATTGGCATTTTCTGAAGTTAGTGAAACTGTTCCGGCTGGCGTTCCGTTCACTTCGACTGTCACATACGATTCTTCTAAATTATTAAGATTGGCATGTGCAAAATGCAAGCGCATGCTGACATCATCTATAACTTTCCATGAGGTTGCAAATGGCAGAGAATAAGATGTAGATTGTTCAGAAGTTCCCCAGGCAGTGACATCCGAATATTCGTACTTTTCAAGCGTAAAAGTTGATGTGAACGTCTCTTGAGTGGAAACCGATTCTGGCACTTGATTTACTAGAGCCAAATTATCTGGAAGCTGTTCCAGGATAGAATCCCGGGTGAGCGCTTTGGCAGCCTCAACAACTGCGGCATCCGTATCACCAGTCACAACCAAAATAGCTTTCTTGGCATCCGCATAAAACTGCCCGCTCCACAATACTCCCGTGTTATCTGGATATGTGTTGCCGTTCTTCTCTTTCAATTTTCCATCTTCCAAAATCCATGGGGCTTGTAAACTATTCAGTAATGACAGATGGTCGGCACGCCCAACAAGAATGATGTTCCCTTTAATATTGCTCGAATTGACCTGAACATCAGCTTCGGATGCAAAATTAATGTCAACGGTGCGCCAGCTAGCGAACTGACCGAGTTTTGCGCTGAGCAATGCTGCTGCATTGACTTCGGCTGATGTGGGTTCAATGGGTAGAATAAAAGTAACTGAATTATTCAAAATTCCTGAATTGCTGATGAAAGGAAGTGGAAATTCATTGAGAACCGGATCTGCATCTTTCACTTGATATTGAAATATAAAAGATGAACTGGAGTGAACGGTAAACCATAAGAGATCATCATCCAGATTCATGCAATCAAATCCTTCGTATCCTAGGTAGAGAACCAGGCGCAGCCGGTTATAGCCATCTACAATCAATCCACCCGGGATCTCAACTTTCAATTCTCCTGCATCGCTGTTCGTACTGGTTAGTTCTATACTGGAAATTCGTGTTCCATTGACTTCTACTGCAATCGATGATTTATCACTGAGAGCTTTGGCGTGGCTGAACAGCAATGTGAGCGTACTGCTGCCCTGCGGATCCCAGGTCGATGGCCATTGAAATCCATACTCTTTGACTGAATTAATCCCCTTAAATGAATCATCATCTGACAAGATTCCCAGATCTTGAAAAGTGTATGTGTTATCTTGATCTTGAAGGATCACTGCAGCAGGAGCAGCAGCCACACTTCCAAAAAAAGTCAGTAGGATCAAAACACTTGTAAGCAGTTTTTTATTCATTATTTTTTTCATAATTCACTCCTTAATTTCCAGTTTGGGTATTCTCGTTAATTGTAAATAATCTCCAAGGTAATGGAGAGGGAAATTCATAGGTAAACGATGTCCACGTTTCAAAACCCTCATAAATACCTGGATAATATTTCAAAACCTGTGATCTTCCACGAGCATCAAAAGAAGGGTACGGTACAAGAATTTGATCCGCTTTCCCGATGGGATTTTCCAAAACATCAAAGAAATCCATATCGGTGGTCATCACAAGGTTTTTAGGGTTATCAACCATCAATGCCAATGACATGGAAATAGAATGATCCACGATGGTGATGGTATCATCTGCTTGTGTATTGAGATATTCAGCGATCATCTGCATCTCATTCAATGAATCATTCTCATACGATACAGATTGCTGTTCGCCAGCAATAATCCATGATAGTAATAGTTTTTGTGGCATGGGATCTTCGATCAGATCCCATTTTTTACTTACCTGATTCACGATCGGAAACACCAAAGAACCAACAAGCAAAAAATTCAAGATCAGATGAATCCACTTCTTTTTTACGGAAGAATACAGCGCACCCATGACAATGATTCCACCCGGGATCAACCAGATATAGTAGCGGCTGAATGCGGGAAGATAACCCCGGTATCCGATCATAAAAGTGAAAAGAATGATCGACCATCCCAATAAAATAAAATCAAAATCGATCCAGCGTTTTTTAATAAAAATTACGAAAAGCAAAGCAATAGAAGCAACCACCAGCAATGGTCCAACAAAAGAGACCTCTGAGAACAGCAGCTTTAATGAACCACCAATGGAATTCATTGCATAATACCAGAGATGATCAGGTCCAAATGTTTGTGCAGTATCCGGGGTGTTAGATGTCGCCCCGGGACCGGTCAAGAAATAAATAGGGTCACCCATGATCGTCCAGTTGAGAAAAACCCAGAAAATAAATCCATAAGCAGGCGGTACCAGGTAAGATAGAAGATCAGCTTCTAATTTTTCAGGTGAAGTCTTGCCGGTGCGGAAAAGCCAATTCCAGCAAATACACACAGCCATAATCGCAGTCCAAGCCAGCGCTTCATAACGGCAGTACAGTGCCAACCAAGCGCCGATGCCAGCCATCATGATGCCAGAATTCTTTCTCTCCTGGCGCCAGGTCAGATAGCCATTAAATGAAAATAGTAGAAAACCAATGAAAGGTGTTTCTGACATGCCCAGAGATGCATTATGCAAGATCAATGGTTGCAGGCCAAATAAGATCATCCAAACAATGCGCCAACCGGTCTCTACTTTAAAGCGCTTCAAAATATTGTTTAGCTGTACCATCGTGAAACCCGCATAGAGAGCGCTCATCAATGTACCACCCAAAATTTCTAAGCGAAATGGTCGCAACAAGATAATGAACGGAATATCAGATATGGCTGGAAGTGGTGGCCAGATAAAACCGATCGCCGAAAGGTGTGGATCGCGTCCAAAAACAGCAGAAAAAGATTGAGAAACACGCGATAATCCTTCGTAATCTGCTATGTCATAAAAGCGATTCCCACAGATCCCGATGAGTGAGTAAAACAAGAATACGATTATAAAGAGGTGTGTTGAAGGGTTTTTAAATAATCGTTGAAGATTTTCTCCTATATGGAGCTTCCTTTTTGTCTCAGGAGTATATTCAGGTGGATTGGATGCAATGGGTGGTGCAGTTTTCGCGTTATGAAGCATGGCTTCCATCCTCCTTTGTTTTTGATTGGCCTTCTTCCTCTTCAAAACCCTGGCTAAAACCATGAATGGTCTTTTCCCAATAATGTGGTTTTGTCATCAATTGTAAGAAACCTTTCCACGCGCCGACACTCATTAAACCCCAATAAATCGGACTCAACAGGGCAAAAC
The DNA here is from genome assembly GCA_002403105.1 of Anaerolineaceae bacterium UBA4781. Classification (GTDB taxonomy): domain Bacteria; phylum Chloroflexota; class Anaerolineae; order Anaerolineales; family Anaerolineaceae; genus UBA4781. Next base: position 10,254 of record DHHD01000015.1, read on the forward strand.
GCACGTTATCGTAATGCCTGCGGCGCATGGCACCTGCCACATTCATGTAGGTAAATACAAAATTTCCCAAATATAGACTAAGCGAACTCAGGTAGAAGATGAAACCCGGGAATGTTTCTTGTATAAAAGCCCATCTCGTCAAATACCAAACCGTTGTAATTGTCCACAATATCGGATTGACCAGAGCAGCGAAGAACGTACCGCCGATAACGAATTGAAAACTTATGAAACCTTTCAATCCTACTTCTTTCAGTAATTTTGCAGGGTTGCGCATGTGTACCAGCCACGTTTGAATATATCCTTTTATCCAACGTGAACGCTGGCGCAGCCAGTTATTAAGCCGGCTGTTGGCTTCTTCATAAGTAGTTGAATCAATTGTGCGAGTATGAAAACCGCGTTTATAAAGTCGCATTCCCAGATCAGCGTCTTCGGTAACATTATGTGGATCCCAAGCACCAACCTCAACCAATGCACGGCGTTTGAAGTGGTTGGAAGTACCACCCAGGGGAATTGGAGCATCAGAGGCATCCAACCCGGGGAGAAATAGGTCAAACCACATCGAATATTCAGAAGTGAACCACTGCGTTAGCAAGTTTTGGCGGCGATTGTAATAATTTAATTTTGCCTGGATACAAACAACATTGGAATTTGATTTCTGAAACGCAACAACTGCTTTCTTAAGTTGATCAGAATCCGGGCGATCTTCTGCATCGAAAATAACTACATATTCTCCTCGTGCGTGGATAAGGCCATAGTTGCATGCTTTAGGTTTTGTTTTTGGCAGCGAACCTGGCACAATAGTCGCTCGAAAATGAGGGGGAAGATTTAGATCATAAAATCTTTGAATTGTCTCTTTATCATCTTCTTCCAACAGGATCTTTATATCTAATTTCGTACTTGGATAATCTAAATAAGTCAAAGATTTCATGAGTTCCGGTAAAACACCCGCTTCTTTATAGACAGGGATCAATAGGGTATATACCGGTAATTCTCTGGGATCAAGAGCATCAATTTCTTCTTGTGATACAGGAACTTCACAATCATGATTCATGGCATTGTAAACAAGATAAAACTTGTAAGCAGAAAAGCCGATATAAAAAATCGTGATCAACTCATTGGCAAGTATCACAAAAGTTGTAAAGTTCAAGATCATCATTATTAACGAAAGGGCTAATAGAGCTGAGAAGAAGATGGTTTGCCCGGTACTTAATACATGAAACGCAGATTCTTTGGGAGAACGATTCAATAAATTGGATGTACTGATCGTGGTGTAATCGCCATGATAAATTCGCTCGAGTGCTTTTTCAAGGTTAGCCTCTGAAGCGACCACAGGTTGGATCTTTTTGCCGGTTATCTCATGCGCTTTTTCAATGCCCTTTTCATCAAAGGGATCAACGATCGCCAATGTTAGGTTAGTTTTCGTTATCTTGATAGGGAGAATTCCAAACTCGCGCTCAATTTCAGGATCAATTAGCCGTGCGATATCTTCCGGTATGGATAAACTTTCCAGGTCAACAAAGCGTAACTTTGCTTGTTGGGCTAGAATCTCATACATCTGGCCTTCTTGAATATATTGTTTGATCAATAAGGCTTGCCCCAGACGTACCCCCGTCTTTTTCGATAATTCCAATGCATCATTTAATTGATGGCGTGTAATATAACTTTTTTCCAATAAATAAGTGCCAATATTTTTATGACCCAGCGTTCTCGCGATGGCATCTTCCAGGTCAGTGCGAATGACAAGTACAGGTTGAATAGGAAGAGGAAAACGCTTTTTAAAGTGACCAAGGTTCTGAATGTGCAATGGATCGGCGAAAGCTACAATAATTTGCTGATCTTCTTTTCGAATGGGCAGCATGCAATATTTGTTGGCGGTTGCAAGATCGATCATCCCAGCCACACCCAGATTCACCGGATCGTTATAGATTGTCCTGGTGATTTTGTTGCCCAGCCCGTCAAATTGTTCCACTTGTTCTTCAATGAGGTTGATATTAAAAGTTCGAACGTTAAAAATAGATGCCAGAATTTGATAAGCTTGATGAGTTTCATAATAACCTGCTTGAATAAATGCTTTATCAAAAGGGAGCTCGCTTGTATCCATCAGTTGGATCATCTGATAAGCTTGTGATTGGGTGAGATAATCAGCATGAATCAATTTTTGGATATATTGATGTACTTTATCCGGTACCCCTTGATTTTTCGCCGCCCAATTTTGTTCAATGATCGCCCGGAGAACATTTTTCGGAGCAATAACTGGCACGATCCACTTCTTGAGTTTCTTCCTTAATTCATGGAATCCTTCTCCATTGAATGGATCGGAAGTGGCAACCCAAGCAGAATTCTCTTTCAAAATCAAAGGTATCATCTGAAACTTCTCAACCAATTCTTTTGGAAATTCATTGAGAAGTTTTTCTTGAAAAATTGCTTGTTCGAGCAATACATATGGAAGATCTGTCTGAATGCTCTTGGCAATGGCTAAATCATTGTCACTCAGATAACCACGTTCCAGCAGCAATTCACTTAACCGCTGATCTTCAATATCATCAACTCCTGCCGCTTCTCGAATTTGCTCTTCGGTAATAAATCCCAGCGTAAGCAAGATCTCTTTCAAAGGGACGAAACGATATGCAACTGTTTGAGGTTTTTCAGATGGATAGAGCATTTCCAACCAGATTTGCAGCTTCTTACGATCGATTAGATAAGGTTTTACCTTTTTATGAGTTAATGCTTGAACCAATTCGATCTTTTCTTTTGAGAGATCATTCCCTGTTATAGAGATCGTGCTGTCAGTTTCGTCAAATGCAATGATTTTTAATTGCTGGGCTATTCCCGATGGGAGTTTTTCCGCCCATTCATTTTGAGGCTTTTGTTCAACATCCAGAATCGGCATCTTGATGAGCAGTGATTCAGCTTCAAGCAACATCTCAGGGGAGATGATCTTAAGATCTAATAGAGCAGTGATACGGTCAGTGTGATATTGATTGCTATAAATATTCGCTCTCTGTAGATCAGAACTATCCAGCAAAAATAGTTTTTGAAGAAAAGTTATCTTATCTTTATTTGTGATAGGCTTTGATTCTTCACCATCCAGATAGATCATGCGGTAGTTTTTTTTCCATTGTTTTTCATCGCACAGAACCAACTGTACTTCAAATGGAAAATTAGACCGAAGGCTTGAAATATCATCGGGTAATGCGGAAGAATTGCAGCCCAGATATAACCGATTTCCGATCCACCAAAGAGGAATTACCTGGCGTCTCTCTGCTTCTCTTAACGGAATAAGCACTGCCAATTCTTTTTCAACAACAACCATATTGAGGTCAATATGTGGGATTTGATATTGAACTCCCAATATTTCCAAATGCATATTCTCTTCTGAATTGAGATTCTGTAAACTTTGCTGTTCTTGGGCTAGATCCACTATCCTCTTTTCCCCACTATGCAATACATTTTGAATTTCTTCTGTATGAATCGCTGGAAGAACAGGTTTTTCATTTTCATATAATTGGCATTGAAGAGATTGGAATTGTTCAAATGTTAAAAGATAAGGGAATACCGGTTTCTTGATGATTCTTTCAATTTCTTCCACTTGATCGAAGCTGGTATCTGCTGTTCCTATACAGTAATTGTCTTTTTCCATCCATAAAGGAACCACGTCGAATTTTTTTGAAATATCCCTGGAAATTCCCGGATATATATTCTGCGGCTGAAATTGCATTGAAATTTGTAGATAAAACCCGTTCTTAATACTCATTATCAATAATGTCTGCGTCTTTGTTTTCTAATTTTTCAGATTTTTCGTTCGTGTCTAATATTTCAGAAGATAAATTTTTATTTTTCCGTAGAGTAAATAAAAAACTAAGATCTGAGATTGCTAAAATAATCGAGAAAGCTCCAATTAATATGATGGGAATGGTAAAATATCCGATCCACATTCCTAAAAATAACGTCATCATAATTCCTAACGTGATAAGAACTCGGAAAATTACTACAGTCATTACCCAGGTACGGTTTTTAAAATCCATTTTTTATCTCAATTTGATGATTCCAGGTCTTTTTATGATTCCACCACCAATGTCGCCTTTTAATTTTTTCAAGAAGAAGTTTTTACTCAATTTTCAACTTCCTCTTATAACCCAATATAAAATTAATTTACCAAACCTTTTTTGGAAATTATTCCAGTTGTCTATTCATTCTTACTAATTATACATTTATCACAGAAAAGAAATCGTGAATTTAATTAAAAAGTCCACCTTGCGGTGGACTTTTTTCTTTCTAGCCCTTCAACTTTTTAACTTTTCTTCTTATTGCGGGGCAATCCATCAATTCCAAATGAAATTCCCACACATCCTAAACCAATATACAAACTGATCTTTGAAATTGCCAGGTAATTAGACTGCAGTTGACATCCCAGATCCACACCAGTTACCGGGATAAGCACTTCCTCTTCCGCAGTAACCGGAATCAGAGGTGGTACTATGACAACAGGTGGAATTGTGGGGGTATCTGTTGAGCAATCTTTTGTATATGTGAAACTTGCGCTACCCGTATTCCATTTAATACTGAGGGTATGTGTTCCATCGGGGGTTGTGCCTACTAACATGGTTCCTGGAGCGATCGTGGTTGTGCCACTACCATAGGCACCTCCATCCAAACTCCAACTGAAGTTCGGAACTGAGAAACCATTCCCGTTGTTCACAGACCACTGCAGAGTATCACTGGTCACGCAGTAGGGGTCGAGACCCAAACCAAAACTATCTGCATCTTCGCAAGCATCGCCGATCCCATTGTTATTCTCATCCGTCTGGCTTGGATTTGCCAAAGCAGAACAGTTATCGCAGGTGTCGCCTACTCCATCACCATCTCCATCAGCTTGGTCAATATTGGAAATTGATGAGCAGTTATCGCACAAATCACCAATTGTATCCTCATCTGCATCCGCCTGGTCACCGTTTACAGTTGTTAGACAATTATCAGCACAATCAGCAACGGTATCTCCATCCGTATCTGTATCCGGTGTACCGCATCCGCATTGTCCGGGAGCAGTCTTGGTAACATCATCAGGGCAAAGATCTACGCAGTCAAGGGTTCCATCGCCATCCAGATCTGCATCTGCAACACCACAACCGCATAATCCGGGTTCCGTTTTCAGTGGATCGATTGGGCAGTTATCCAGGCAGTCAAGTGCCAGGTCACCATCAGTATCAATGTCTGCAAAACCACAACCGCAGATTCCAGCTTCAACTTTTGCGCCATCCGCCGGGCAGCCATCCGTGCAATCCGGAGTTGTGTCTCCATCCGAATCGGTATCGGCTGTACCACAACCGCATAATCCAGCGCTTGTTTTTGCCGGATCTATCGGGCAGCTATCGTTGCAGTCCGGTACGCCATCTCCATCCGAATCAGTATCTGCAACACCACAACCGCAAATGCCACCCGAGGTTTTATTTCCATCGCTTGGGCAGCCATCCTGACAATCTGCAGTGCCATCCCCATCCGAATCAGCGTCTGATACACCACAACCGCAAATACCGGCTGCTACTTTATTTGAATCAGCCGGGCAGCCATCTGTGCAGTTCGGAGTTCCATCGCCATCAGAATCCGTATCGGCTACACCGCATCCACAAAC
>DHHD01000034.1 GCA_002403105.1 Anaerolineaceae bacterium UBA4781
CAACAGCATCTTCAACAGTACCACCGGGTCAAAAGGTGGGCGTCCATATTGTGCTCTGCCTTGATAACAGCGCATCATTTTCTTGGAATAGTTGCGCCAATCCAGCATGTCATTCAATGTGCGAAAGAAATGATCCTGCGGAATGATCTGATCATAGATGTATTCCCCATAAAAGGTACCTTTTCCGGTCTCAATGAAGTGTTCTTCTGCCATGTCTGCCCTCGCTGTTGTTGTTTCCCCCATTCTATTAAATCTCTTCCTCTTTGTCAATTTTGTCACTTCTTTTTCAACAGTCTCGTATCAACCACTTGACTTTTGTTTAAAAGAACTATACAATAAAATATATGTTTGGGAGCGTTCCCAAATATACAAATATTCTTTTATTAAAATTATTTCTGGCGGAGCATCCCTTGAATAATCTTACATTGGAGGATATTGCACAAAAAAGCGGGGTCTCACGCTCTACTGTTTCGCGGGTGATTAATGACCATCCCAATGTAAGCAAAAAAGTAAGAGAACATGTAAAAGAAGTGATCAAACAAACCGGCTATCAACCACATCCGGCTGCCAGAGCGCTTGTTTCAAACCGGACTTGGACGTGTGGATTGATCCTTCCACGCTCCATTAATACCTTTTTTACTGACCCTTATTATCCTTGTTTGATTCAGGGAATTGCACAAGCTTGCAGTAAACAAAAATACACATTTTCGCTTTTCTTGATGGAAGATAAAGAAGATGAGGATCAAATGTTTTCACGGGTTTGTCGTCGTGGATTCATGGACGGGATTCTTTTTCAATCATACCAAATGGGCGACGCATTGGTCGACAAATTGGTAGATTCAGGAATTCCGTTGGTGATCTTGGGCCGACCTTTCCAAAAGAAAAAGATTAGCCATGTGGATATTAATAATATTGAATCGGTAGAAACAGCGATTCAGTATTTATTGGATACAGGTCACAAAAGAATTGGAACGATAACCGGTCCACAGAATACTGCTGTTGGTATCGATAGAAAAATGGGATACCAGCAAGCATTGATTAAAAATAACATTCCAATCGATGAAGCATTGATAGTAGGGGGAACCTTTACCGAAGAAAGCGGTTATTTGGGAATGAATCAGCTCCTCCCTGCAAAACCTGATGCTATTTTTGCAGCTTCCGATCAGATGGCGTTGGGTGCTATGCGCGCGATCCGGGAAAAAGGGCTAGAAGTTCCAAGAGATATATCGATCATTGGGTATGATGATTTTCCCATGGTATCACCAGCGCACCCTGCGCTCACTACGTTACGACAACCCATTGTACAGTTTGGTTTTGAAGCATTGAAAATGCTTATCAGTCTTGTGGAGGATGGCCTGGAACCATATCGGCAGGTCATTCTAAAATCCGAATTCATCATTCGGGATTCAACAAGGAATAGAACTTTATAACATAAATAAAAATATAAATTTTTAAATGATGGTGGGAGCGATACCAGAATAAGGAGGGCATTGAATATAGCAATAAGCGAAAATTAAGGTGAGGGTGGATTGGAACCACCCTAGTGGGATATTTTTTGATCTTAAATCATTATTTGGATTCATTGTGGAAAGAACATTAAGGAATAAGAACCTATAAGATTTGATAAACAAATTGGGAGCGTTCCCAATAAAAGGAGGCCATATAGAAGAGAAACAATGAACAGCTCAATAAAAGAATCTAAAAAGATTTAAAAAAATCCTAATAAAAGGAGAGAGGGAAATGCGTAAGAATATTCTGTTTTTGCTAAGTATTTTCATCATCGCCGGAGTTGTATTGGCAGCGTGCCAACCGGCTGCAGAGACTACAACCGAAGAACCTACCGCCGAAACGGCAGTAGAAGAACCTGTTGCTGAGAATCCTGCTGATATCGCTGCATCTCTGCCACGCGATGAAACCTTGTACTTCAATGGTCAACAGTGGGGATCGGTCGTCTGTTGGAATCCTTATTCCTCCAACTGCAATAACGCGATGGCTCTTGCCCAACAAGACAATGCTCGCGTTACCATGTTTGAAACGCCATACCTGTATAACATGCTCGATGGCAAGGTATATCCTTTGCTGGCGGATGGCGATTTTGCATGGGATGCTGGTATGACCGCGATCACCTTCAAGATTAATGCTGCCGCCCATTGGAGCGATGGCACGCCGGTGACTGCTGAAGATGTCGCTTATACCTGGGCTACCCATGTCAAATACAATACACAGTTCGGTGCTGCCAACAAAGATTACATTGACACCATTGAAGCAGTTGATGCCAGTACAGTTTTAGTCAAAGCTGTACTGGGTGATGATGGGAAAGCAATAAACCCCTTGCTTGTTCAGGCGTACCTGAGCAGCAACTATGTCATCCAAAAAGCATGGACCGAGAAATTGGAAGCACGCACCGATGGTGATGCAGCCGCGTTAATGGCTGATGTTGCGGAAGACGTCGTTTTCTCTGGTCCCTATTACAAATTCTTCACGGATGATACAAAAGTGGTCATGGTTCGTGATGATAATTATTGGGGTCAGGATACCAGCATGTTTGGTAAGCTGCCTGTTCCAACGTATCTCGCCCATGTGATCTACAAGGATAATGCGGCTGGTACAACCGCTTTGCAAGCCGGTGAGGTGGATGTCAGCCAGCAGTTCAACTCAAATGTTCAAGATCTATGGCTCAAAGATAACCTGCCTATTTCCACTTATCTGGCCGATGCTCCCTACAACATTGGAGCATCTCTTCCAACAGCTTATTACAACATGGCCTCCTACGGTCTGGATCAGGTTGCGGTCCGCAAAGCCATTGCCATGGCGGTTGACTACAACACGATTATTTCAAACGCAATGACCAATCAATCAGCTACCTTCACCCAGGTTCCACGCTCTCTTATGAACCCGACTCCAGGCGAGCAGGCTTTATTTGACCATGATGCCGTCGCCGATCTGCAATGGGCAGGGAGTGACATCGAAGGCGCCAATCAACTGCTTGATGATGCCGGGATCGTGGATGCCGATGGTGATGGATGGCGCGAATATAATGGCCAGAACCTTCACTACATAGCAACTTGCCCCAATGGCTGGTCCGATTGGCAAGCTGCAATTGAAGTGGTTGCTGCCGCTGGAAAAGAGATCGGGATTGACATCACGACCAACTATCCTGAATGGTCCGTTTATCAGACCGTTGTTACTAACTGGCCGCTCCCCGAAACGGGATATGATATCTTGATGATGTGGAGTGATGGTGCTGGCCCGACTCAACCTTGGGGACGAATCCGCCATTTGATCAGCTCTGAATTTGCCCAGACCACCAACAACTGGAATGGTAACTGGGGTGGTTATTCGAATGCTGACGCAGATGCATTGATCCAAGCGATCCCGACTATGAGTGATGCTGCCGAACTGAAGGCAGCCTATACTGAATTAGTCACGATCTACCTGACCGATGTTCCCTCCTTCACACTCATGTATCGTCCTCAATCGTTCCACACTGTAAACGAAAGTGTCTGGACGAACTTCCCGCACGAGGGCGATGGCACTAATCCAGCAGTACCGCCATTGGACCTGACTGACGGTTGGAGTATCGCAGGTCTCTATAACTTGACGCTTGTGAAATAGTAAATTGTAATGGAGTATGAACAGCCATGTTCCGTAAATTCTGGGGCATGGCTGTTCTCTAGCGGAAGGAGGTCATGCGTTGAAAGGATATCGTAAGTATTTTGTAAACAAATTGCTTTGGTTATTGGTCACAACTTTTTTCGCCTTCATCCTGAATTTCATCCTGCCCCGTTTGATGCCGGGAGATCCGGTAGCAGCCATTACTGCAAGGATCGCCCAGGGGATGTCCAATTCAACAGGCATGAAGGAGTTCTATCAGCAATATGCTGACCTGTTTGGAACCAACAAGCCCATACTCGAACAATTTTTCCTTTACATAAAAAATGTAGTGCATGGGAATTTTGGTACATCTTTTAGTCAATATCCTCGGCCAGTTTTAGACATCATTAAGTCTTCGGTCGTGTGGACGGTGTGTTTACAGTTCCCGGCGATCATCTTTGGCTGGATAATCGGAAACACACTGGGTGCATTGGCAGCTTATACCAAAAAAGGCTTTGATAAAGTACTTATGCCCATCAGTATTTTCGTGAGCAATATACCGGCATTTGGCATGGCCGTTATTTTATTGGTAATTTTTGGAGTGAATTTAAAATGGTTTCCAACCTCGGGTGGATATGGTTTTGACCTGATTCCCACCCTGAGTTGGAGATTCATATGGTCTGTAATCGTGCACTACCAGCTTCCGTTCTGGTCAATTGTGGCGACCGCAATCGGTGGCCAAGCAATTGGCATGCGTTCCATGTCCATTTATGAGTTAAATGCGGATTATGTTAAATACAGCCGTTTTATGGGAATTAAAGATCGAAAGATTGTTGGTTATGTATTTCGGAATGCCATGCTTCCACAGGTGACTGGCCTGGCATTATCGGTCGGTACCATGGTTGGAGGTGCACTGGTAGCTGAGATCATCTTCAGTTATCCGGGACTTGGATACACACTCCTAAACGGTATCATGGGACAGGATTATCCACTGATCTCAGCAGTTACATTGATTATTACGATGATGGTGCTGCTTGCGAACTTTATCATTGAGATCGTCTATGGTTTGATCGACCCGCGCATTAAAGCAGCGCAATCAGATTAGGGAGAGATATTGCAATGAAAAATACAATTCAACAAGTTTTTCACTCTCGTAAATTTGTAACTGGTTTTTCCATTTTTATGGCATTGCTGCTGATTGTGTTCTTTTATCCATTTCTTATAAAAGACGATCCATTGGCGATCATTGGTCAAGGTAATTTCTTTCCACCCGGTATCTATGTAAATGTTTACGATAGCCTCCATTCAACAACTTATATCTTGAATTTGGACGATGCCGCTGTCAAGAGAATTGGCAACACATTAGGAGACCAGGAGCGCCAGGATATTAAAGATTGGCTTGTAGCATACGGGATTCCCGAAGATCAGATCGATATCGATAATACCAAACAACTCCTCACTCAATGGGAAGAAAATTATGATCCCAATATCAGTGTGACTGACATGACCTTTGCCAGGCAAAGATACTACGAAAGGATCGATACCTCATTGAAAGGGCTTCTATCAACAGAGGGGATGATCATTGCAAAAACCAATCCGCAAACTGGCGTATTGGAGCAGACAGACACCATCGAACAATCCGAGTATGCAGATATCAGCGAGGTTGCAAATATCAAAGTGTTACCACTTGGAACAGATAACTTTGGTAGGGATGTATTGACAGAGCTGGTTAAAGCTACTGGCGTGTCATTGCAGATCGGGTTTATTGCCGGTACCATTGCAACCTTGATCGGTTTGTTCCTTGGATTACTATCGGGGTATGTAGGCGGTCTGATGGATGACATCATTATGTTCTTTACCAATCTCTTTACTGTGATTCCCTCTTTTGTATTGTTGATTTTGATTTCTTTTAGTATCGGCCAGGATAATCGCGGAGCCTCTACCATTGCAGTGGTGATCGGGTTTACCTCTTGGGTATGGACTGCAAGGGCTGTGCGATCGCAAGTGATTTCCCTTCGCAATCGCGACCATGTCAATTTATCAAAACTATCCGGCCATTCAACCTTTCACATCATTATCAACGATATTCTGCCTTATATTGCTTCTTATGTGATCATGGCCTTAATTCTTCAAATTTCCTCGGCTATTCTGGCGGAAGCTAGTTTATCAATCCTTGGATTGGGACCACGAACAACTGAAATACCAACGTTGGGCTTGATGATGAACTGGGCGATGATTTACCAGGCACAAATTCTCGGGAAATGGTGGGCGTATTTCCCCGTGATCGTAATGATCGCTCTTATTACATTCTCGTTGAATTTGATGAATACAGGTCTCGACCAAGTATTCAATCCAGCATTGAGAGATTAGGTGATTGACATGTCAAAAGTGATGCTCGAAGTTAAAGAACTTACTACAAAGTATGTCACCCGGTTTCATGAGGATATTTACGCCGTTGATCATGTTTCGCTGAAGAACGAAGAAGGAAAATCGCTAGGTATTGCAGGAGAATCTGGCTGCGGAAAGTCGACACTCGCACTCAGCTTAATGGGATATTATTTTGCTCCGCTACACTATACCAGCGGCGAAATCATCATAGATGGACGGAATATTTCCAAAATGGACCCTGATGATATTCGTAGAACAATACTCGGAACAGAAATTGCCTATATTCCCCAGGCTGCGATGAATGCGCTGAACCCCACACAAAAAGTTATTAACTTTATTGAAGATGTCATTCAAGCGCATAACCCAAAGGCAACGAAGACAGAAATTTATGAACTTGCCAGAGAACGGTTTGAAATTCTAGGGCTTCCAGCGGAGGTATTACAGAAATATCCGGTTGAACTTTCAGGTGGTATGAAACAGCGAACGGTAATTGCAACTTCTGTAATCCTTTGCCCAAAAATTCTGATTGCTGATGAACCTTCGTCCGCTCTTGATGTGACCTCCCAGAAAATGGTCATCAAGATGCTGCGAGATCTGATGGATAATGGCTTCATTAAATCCATGATCTTCATCACCCATGAGCTTCCTCTGCTTTACAATGTGACGGATGACATTATGGTCATGTACGCAGGACAGATTGTAGAGAAGGGAACGGCAGAGGAGGTTGTCTTTGACCCACTCCATCCTTATTCAAAAGGTCTTATGAACTCGATCATCGTGCCAGAAAGCGGCGCGCGGCATGTTAAACTTTCTGCCATTCCCGGAGTACCGCCTAATTTAAAAAATCCACCACAAGGTTGCCATTTTGCTGATCGATGCAAATATGTTCAACCGGAATGTAAGGCGCATCCAATAGATTTACAGGAAATTGCAGGTGAACGCGCTTACCGCTGCATCTTTTCGCAAGATTATCTTAGAAAGGCATATAAAAATGGCGGATGAAAAAAAACTATGTTTATGCGGTTCAGGACTTACCAAGATTTATGGGCTTGGTCGCCAAAAATGCATAGCAGTAGATCATGTGGATTTTGAAATTTCTGAATGTGAATTCGTTTCGATTGTTGGTGAATCTGGTAGCGGGAAAACAACTTTGGCGAAAATGCTATTAGGATTGACTAAACCTACTGAAGGCGAGATTTATTTCCAGGGTAAGAAACGCGACATCAGCACTCTACGGAAGAAAAAAGAATACTGGAAATCCATTCAAGCCATCTTTCAAGATCCGTACTCCTCATATAACACATTCAACAAGATTGATACCGTGCTTTTAGATTGCATTTCTATGCGTGGGGGAAGAAAACTGCCTCATGCAAAAAAAATTGACTTGATGGAAGAAGCTTGTAGCTTCGTAAACTTGAAATTTGAAGAATTGACCAACAAATATCCTTTTGAGCTTTCCGGTGGGCAAATGCAGCGCCTGATGATCGCTCGAATCTTCATTTTAAAGCCGCAGATTCTGATGGCAGATGAACCTACCTCGATGATCGATGCCTGTTCACGCGCGACGATCCTGGATATGCTAATGAAACTACGGAAAGATATCGGGATGACAATTATTTTCATTACCCATGATATTGGCCTGGCATATTACATTTCTGATTGTGTATATATTATGGAGCATGGAAAAATAATCGAGAGCGGCTCTGCCGAGGAAGTGATTTTACATCCGAAAGAGGAATATACCCGGCGTTTGATCAACGATGTTCCCAAAATTCATGAAGAATGGGATCTCTCATCGGTCAGTTACGCTTGAGCAAGAATTCATGCAAAACATAGAAAAATTATGGTTATTCAAAATACCAAAGTTCTATCTGAACTGAATCGAAGGAGACTTTCCGTTTTCATCCGGGATAGATAAACCCAATTAAGAATGATTGAAAGGAAAATATCTATTGAAATTGCTTAAGAAGATTGCAGAATACCCAAATATCGGCCTTATCATTTTTGCATATATTGCGTTCATTGCTCTTGGAATGCCAGATGGTTTATTGGGAGTGGCCTGGCCATCGATCCGCACCAGTTTTTCTGTCCCTCTTGATGCAATTGGTATGCTCATCCCAGCATCGGTAGCTGGCTATTTAACCTCCAGCTTTTTGAGTGGTCCTTTGATCTCACGCTGGGGAATTGGGAAGGTTTTATCGGTAAGTTGTGCTATGACTGGCGTGGCAATTATCAGTTATACAATCGTCCCGGTTTGGTGGATGATGGTACTGCTGGGTGTTCTGGCTGGTTTGGGAGCTGGAGCGATTGATGCAGGTCTCAATAACTACGTCGCGGCAAATTTTGGGGAAGGTTTAATGCAGTGGCTGCATGCCAGTTATGGAATTGGAATTACCCTTGGTCCAATTATTATGACCATAGCTCTTTCAAAATGGGATTCGTGGCGAATAGGATATCGTGTGGTAGGCAGTTTTCAGTTTGCATTGGCAATCTGCTTTGCGCTGACCCTTTCCATATGGAACCAAAGAGCACATTCTAAAAAGAGTGACGAACCAAATTTTACCGAATACAAAACACCGCTCATTGAAACGCTGCGCCGGCCACAGGTTTGGCTGAGCATGCTTTTATTTTTTCTGTATGTTGGCTCAGAAGTATCCATTGGAACATGGACGTATAGTCTGCTGACAGAGTCGCGTGGGGTTGATCCTACCGCGGCAGGATTCTTCACTGGTAGTTATTGGGCAACTTTCACCATCGGCCGGATCATTGCAGGGCTTTATGCGAAAAAAGTGGGAGTTAATTGTCTGGTGCAAGGAAGCGTAGTAGTTGCATTGATCGGAACAATCTTGTTGATTTGGAATCCATCTGCGGTGGTAAATCTGCTGGCAGTGGCTTTGATTGGGCTTGCCATCGCTCCTATTTTCCCTGCATTAATGTCAGGCACCAGCCAGCGTGTGAGCCCTCGTTTTGCTGCGAATACGATTGGCATGCAGATAGCCGCTTCCGGTTTGGGAACAGCAATTATTCCCAGCTTGTTGGGAGTTTTAGCCCGCCGCTTCTCATTGGAGGTTATCCCCATCTGTCTGGTGATCGTATTTTCAGCTCTATTTGTTGCTTACCGCTTTTCCATGGTTAAAACAGGAACTCCAAATAAGGAAAGCATTCAATGAAAATTCAATCCTTGGCAGGTAATTGGGAATTTCGACAGAAAGGGGAACAGGAATGGTTACCGGCTCATGTGCCCGGTGATGTGCATACTGATTTATTGGCTTTGGGTCGTATTCCTGAACCGTTTGTCGGTGACAACGAAAAACACATTCAGTGGGTGGCAGAAAGCGATTGGGAATATCGCCGTCAATTTAACGTTGAACCAGAACTGCTGCAGCAATCCCATATTGGATTGGTCTGCGATGGGCTGGATACCCTGGCAACAGTCAGTTTGAATGGCTCTGTGCTGGGCAATGCCAGCAACATGTTCCGAAAGTATCAATGGGATGTGAAACCACTGCTGAAAATTGGTGAAAATGACCTGCATATTGCTTTTGATTCCCCAACACGGTTTATTTCCAAAAAGCAAAGCATTCGTCCCATGCCGGGAGTCCCTCAGGCAATTCCTGGTGGACCTTATCTGCGAAAAGCTCCCTGCCAGTTTGGTTGGGATTGGGGTCCGCAACTGCCCTGTATTGGCATTTGGAAAGATATTCGGTTGGAAGGATATGAGGGTGCCAGGATTGAGGAAGTCCACCTCAAGCAATCTCATGCAGAAGACAAAGTTACCGTTGAAGCACACCTCCTCATTCAAGATTGGGATGAGGCAGCTTACCAGGTAAGCATGCAGCTTGTTGCTCCGGATGGACAAGTTATTAAAGCAGAAGGAACGATCAACGGGGAGAAGACATGCACACTGCAGGTAGAGGTTTTCAATCCACAACTTTGGTGGCCGAATGGTTATGGATCTCAATCGCTTTATCGGGTCAGCATTGAATTGCATCGGTCAGACTTTTTGTTGGATCAGCGTGAATACCAGCTTGGGTTGCGCACCATTGAGCTGCGCCAGCAGCCAGATGAATGGGGTCGTTCTTTTACATTTGTGGTCAATGGTCAACCCATTTTTGCCAAGGGTTCCAACTGGATTCCAGCCGATTCTTTCCCCACGCGCATCTCCAGTGCCAATCTGGAAAAATTGATCCGTGCTGCAGCCGACACACATCAAAACATGCTGCGTGTATGGGGCGGTGGATTTTATGAAGATGAGCGTTTTTATGATCTGTGTGATCGTTTTGGCATCCTTGTTTGGCAAGAATTTATCTTTTCATGCAGTGTTTATCCACTCGATGATGCTGAGTTTGTCGAAAATGTCCGTATCGAGGTAATTGAAAACATCCACCGCCTGCGCCATCGTGCCAGTCTGGCGCTATGGTGTGGTAATAACGAAATGGAATGGGGTTGGGTGGATTGGGGCTGGAAAGCGCCTGAGTATCAGGATTTCAAGATTTCCTACGATCGTTTTTTTCATCACACATTACCTGACTGGTGTGCAGCCGAAGATCCCGACCATGCCTATTGGCCAAGCTCGCCATCGTCAAACACTCCCTTTGAGAATCCGAATGGTCAGCAACAAGGCGATGCACATTACTGGGATGTCTGGCACGGGCGCAAACCATTTATAGCTTATCGCAGTCAATATCCACGGTTCATGAGTGAGTTTGGTTTCCAATCCCTACCGCCGCTGGCGACGATCCGTACCTACGCTGAGGAAGCCGAATGGAATATTACTTCTTATATTATGGAACAGCATCAGAAAAACGATCGCGGCAACGCATTGATGGTTTCTCAGATGCTTGACACTTACCGCTTGCCGAAAGATTTTGAATCACTGGTATATCTGAGTCTGGTGCTTCAGGCTGAAGGCATCCGGTATGGCGTGGAACACTGGCGGCGACATCCCAAACAGGTTTCTGGTACGCTTTACTGGCAGCTTAATGATTGCTGGCCGGTTGCTTCCTGGTCGAGTTTGGATTATTTTGGACGCTGGAAGGCATTGCATTATGCTGCTAAACGTTTTTACGCTCCTCTTCTGCTTTCCATTGAAGACAAACAGACCGAGATGAATGTTGCCATTACCAGTGATTTGCATGAACTTTGGGAAGGTTCGGTGCGCTGGTCCTTGGAAACGCTGGAAGGGAAGGTGTTACAAACAAACGAAGAATCTGCAGCCGTTGCTCCATTTGATGTACTATCTGTATGCAATCTTGATTTTTCTAACCTTCTGACGGATGAATTGCGCCAGAAGGTGGTTTTTATCGCCGAACTCTATCAGAATGAACAATTCTTGGCTCGACAGACCGCCTTCTTTGTTCCTACGAAACATCTAAATCTGGCTGATCCGGGTATCTCGGTACAAATCCAAAACGAACAGCAGCAGATATTCATTAAATTAACTTCGTTTTCCCTTGCCCGCCAGGTGGAGTGTACGTTGGAAGGCGAAGATGTCGTTTTCAGTGACAATTATTTTGATCTGCCAGTTGGTCGAACCATTGAGATCTCTGCTCCGCTTCCCCCTGACTGGACGGATTCGCAAGCTATGAATGCATTCAGAGTTCGTTCCATTTATGATTCATATGAACATATTGCAAAAAGTAGTGAAAACACATTAAGGAGGAATCATGTTTGAATCAATTGAATCTATCATCGAAAAAATGACACTTGAAGAAAAAGCTGCCCTATGTACCGGTGCCAGCCCTTGGACGACGACTCCGGTCGAACGTCTGGGAATTCCAGAAATGACTGTTTCGGATGGACCGCATGGCGTGCGACGTGTGGCTGACGTCAACGATTTTGTTGCAGGTAGTCTTCCTGCTACCTGCTTTCCCACTGCCTCATGTACAGCTTCTACTTGGGATGTGGAGCTAATTTACACAATGGGGCAGGTACTGGCAGAGGAGTGCAATGCCCTGAAGGTCGATGTAGTTCTGGGCCCTGGAGTCAATATGAAACGTACTCCACTGGGAGGGCGCAATTTTGAATATTTCTCCGAAGATCCCTACCTGACTGGGCAAATGGCTGCCAGTTTTATCAATGGTGTGCAAAGCAAAGGCATTGGCACTTCTCTCAAACATTATGCTACCAACAACCAGGAATCTCAACGCATGACTATCAATGCGAAGATAGATGAACGTACCCTTCGGGAAATCTATCTACCTGCTTTTGAAACTGCGGTCAAAAAGGCAAAACCCTGGACGGTGATGTGTGCTTATAACAAACTCAACGGCAAGTATGGCTCTGAAAATTCTAAACTGCTGATGGATATCCTCAAAAACGAGTGGGGTTTTGAAGGATTTGTCGTTTCAGACTGGGGAGCTGTGCATGATCGGGTGGAAGCCATGAAAGCTGGACTGGATCTGGAAATGCCAGGACCAAGAGATCGAAGGGTGAAAGCGGTCATCGAAGCGGTTCGCTCCGGTGTTTTGAACGAATCAGTGCTGAATGAGTCAGTGCGGCGGATACTAGGGATCGTCTTCAGGGCAGCCAAGACCGAAAAGGGGTGCACATTCAATGCTGTTGCACACCATGCCCTGGCGCGCCAAATCGCTGCGGATGGGATGGTATTGCTCAAGAATAATGGGATACTGCCCTTGAAAGAACAAAAACATATTGCCGTAATTGGGCTTGCTGCAAAAGAAGCCTACTTTCAAGGTGGCGGCAGCTCTCATATTAATCCAATCCAGGTGGATGAACCATTTTTGGAATTAAAAAAGGTTGCTCCGCACACAACAGAATTTAGCTATTCAGAGGGCTATTCAGCAGATGCCAGTTTCGATCAACAGCTCATCGACAGTGCTGTTAAAGAAGCTACCACAGCCGATGTGGCTTTACTCTATCTTTCGCTTCCAGCATCAAAGGAATCGGAAGGATATGATCGCCCTGACCTTGACCTTACCCAGCAACAAGTAGCATTGATCAAAGCGATAACCGCTGTCCAGCCGAATACCGTTGTCATCCTCAATAATGGCGATCCTGTTGTGATGAGTGAATGGATCGATGGAGTAGCTGCAGTGTTGGAAGCTTGGATGATGGGACAGGCAGGAGGAGGAGCCATTGCCGATATTCTCTATGGAAAAATTAATCCCTCTGGTAAATTAGCAGAAACTTTCCCGCTGAAGCTGGCAGATACTCCCGCGTATATTAACTTCCCCGGAGAAAACGGTGAGGTGCGTTATGGCGAAGGTATCTTTATCGGATATCGCTATTATGATACTAAAAAGATATCCGTGCAGTTTCCCTTTGGTTATGGCTTAAGCTACACTGAGTTCAAATATTCAAATCCCAAAGTTTCTGCAGCGTTGTTCAAAGATATCGATGGCTTGACCATTTCGGTCGATGTGACCAATACCGGTAAGGTAGCTGGTAAGGAAATTGTTCAGGTGTATGTGCATGATCGCAAATCCAAATTGGTCCGCCCTCCCAAAGAGCTCAAAGGTTTTGTTAAAGTCGCATTACAACCTGCTGAAACCAAGACAGTTAGCATACCACTTGATTTTCGAGCTTTTGCATACTTCCACCCGGGCTACAACCAGTGGATCACGGAAGATGGGGAGTTTGATATCTTGATCGGTTCTTCATCGGCTGATATACGCTGTGTTCAAACCATTACCATGCAATCGACTCTGAAACTACCCTGTCTTCTAAACAAGGAATCTACTCTACGAGATTGGTTGGAAGATCCCACGGGGAAACGTGTGTTCGAACCACTTTTCCAGCAAGTAACGAAGCAAATGGGAGTGACTTTTGGTTTAGGAGAAGAAGAGGGTGGCACTGGCATGGAAACGATGAATTTTTTGATGGAATTAGCAGTACGTGATATTTTCTATTTCCAAGAGACCAGTCTCTCTATGTCACCCGAAGATCTGGTGGATGATCTGCTTGCACAGGTAAAACAGCAGAGCTGAAAAATTTGCTTATGATCACATTATTGGGTATAGCCCTTTATCATTTGTATCAGGAGGCCTGATGCGGTACGGTTTTTTTGATGATGAACATCTTGAATATGTAATTACAAAACCGGATACTCCACTTGCCTGGATCAATTATTTGGGGTGTGAAGATTTTTTTGGAATTGTTTCCAATACGGGCGGAGGGTATGCTTTCTATAAAGATGCCCGGCTACGACGATTGACTCGCTATCGCTATAATAATGTTCCAACCGATACAGGGGGTCGGTATATCTATTTACGCGAGAATGATGCACTTGATCCAGCGAAAAACTCTTATTGGTCGCCAACCTGGCAGCCAGTAAGAAAAGAACTGGATGAATATGCCTGCCACCACGGCTTGGGTTACACAAGGATTGAATCGACGTATAACAAGATTCGCACTGAGATCTGCTACTTTATCCCCCTTGGTGAGAATCTGGAAATTTGGGATGTGAAGATCCAGAACAAGCGGAACGAGAAAGTACAGCTATCACTTTTCTCTGCAATTGAATTTTGCTTATGGGATGCCTGGGATGACGCCACCAATTTTCAAAGGAATTATTCCATCGGAGAAGTAGAAGTTGTAGATAATGTTATCTATCATAAATCCGAATATCGCGAAAGAAGAAATCATTTTGCGTTTTTCTCCTGTTCGGAAAAAATTGACGGATTCGAAACACAGCGCGAAGACTTTTTGGGTGCGTATAAAGGTTGGGATACTCCCCGTGCAGTAGAAGAAAATAAACCATACAATTCGATCGCATCCGGTTGGCAACCGATCGGATCACATTTTGTTAAGCTGGATTTGGAAGCAGGGGAAGAAAAACGTATTATTTTCTTGCTGGGGTATCAAGAGAATCCAGAAAACGAGAAATTTAGTGATGATTTGTTGACTATAAATAAAGCGTTCGTTCTACCGCGAATTCAAAAATACAGCGATCCAAAGCATGTTGATGAAGCACTCAAAAAATTAAATGAATATTGGAAAGAGATTCTCTCCACTTTTCAAGTTAAAACACCCAATGAACATGTAAATAGAATGGTCAATATCTGGAATGCATATCAGGTGATGATAACCTTTAACATTTCGAGATCCGCTTCATTCTTTGAAAGTGGCATTGGCAGAGGGATTGGCTTTCGAGATTCCAATCAAGACCTGCTTGGATTTTGTATGCTTGATCCCGTCCGTTCACGACAGAGAATTTTAGACCTTGCTGCCACACAGTTAGATTTTGGAGGAGCATATCACCAATACCAACCACTATCAAAACGCGGGAACGACGCGGTTGGCAGCAATTTTAATGATGATCCGCTCTGGTTGGTGGTGGCGGTAGCCGAATACATAAAAGAAACCGGCGATTGGTCAATCTTGGAGGAAATGGTTCCTTACGATAATAAACCAGCGACCGAAGAGAAATTGTATTCACATTTACAGCGCAGTATGCAGTACACCCTGGACCGGTTAGGTCCACATGGGCTACCCTTGATTGGAAGAGCAGATTGGAACGATTGCTTGAATCTGAATTGCTTTTCGGATACCCCCGGGCAGTCATTTCAAACCACGACTAACAAAGATGGGGTTACTGCTGAAAGTGTTTTGATTGCTGGATTGTTCATTCTGGCTGCACGGGAAATAATTTATATGGCTGGAGTCCGGCAGGATATGGAATCGATGCAGAAGTATCAGAATGCCGTAAAAAAAATGGAGGGTGTGATCTGGATTGCAGGTTGGGATGGAGAATGGTTCCGGAGGGCATATGATTTCTTTGGAGATCCTGTCGGCTCCAATAAAAATGAAGAAGGAAAGATTTTTATTGAACCACAGGGTATGTGTGTCATGGCAGGGCTGGGGATTAAGGATGGCAGAGCAAAACAAGCTTTGGATTCAGTCGCCGCGAATCTTGCAACAAAAGACGGCATTCTTCTCCAACAACCTGCATATCATAAATATCATTTGAATTTAGGAGAAATATCATCCTATCCACCTGGATATAAAGAAAATGCGAGCATTTTCTGTCATACCAATCCATGGATCATGATCGCAGAAACAATGATAGGAAGAGGTGATCAGGCGATGGATTATTATTTACGCATTAATCCATCTACTCGAGAAGAAATGGGTGAGATCTATAAATGCGAACCGTATGTGTATGCCCAAATGATCTCAGGTCGTGATGCCCCGGTTCAGGGAGAAGCAAAAAATTCATGGCTAACGGGAACAGCCGCATGGAATCTGGTTGCGATCACACATTGGATGCTGGGGATTCGCCCGGTATATGAAGGTCTGCAGATCGCTCCGGTCATTCCAGTAGCATGGGACGGTTTCTCTGTGAAACGTCTTTTCCGTGATATCCAGTTTAATATCAAGGTGCAACGCAAAGGTGCAGGGAATCATTGCATTGTCTGTGTTGATGGAATCCGCTTGCCAGATACCATCATCCGTATGAACGAAATAAAAAAATCAGAAGTGGATGTGTTGGTTTTTGTGGAATAGGTTTTTCAATGAAAAAACAGGTATTAAAAAAAGGGATCAACGTAGGTGGCTGGTTATCGCAATATCCAGCCTATGACCTGGTTCATTTTAAGACTTTTATTCAGAATGAAGATATTCAACGCATAGCTGGTTGGGGTTTTGACCACATTCGCCTGCCAGTTGATTATCCGATCTTTGAAAATGATAAAAACCCCGGTGCTTATTTACAAAGCGGTTTTGATTTTATTCATACATGCCTGGATTGGTGCAGTCGGGCTGGCTTATGTGTGATCTTAGATCTTCATAAAGCTCCAGGCTATGCTTTCGATGATCAAAAAGTAAACCGGCTTGAGAAAGATTCTGGATTGCATGACCGGCTTGGTGATCTTTGGGAAACGCTCACAAAAGAATTTGCATCCACCGACCACGATCTGCTGGCCTTCGAAATATTGAATGAAGTCAATTTCCGCTCATCAAACACTTGGAATGATATTGCTGGAAAAGTTCTAAATCGAATTCGGCAATTAGATCATGGACGATTGATATTAATAGGGGGAAATTATTTCAGTTCCGTCGATCACCTGCCTGAAATTCAGCTCTTCTCTGATCCAAACATTCTTTATAAATTCCACTTTTACTTGCCATTTACGGTCACGCATCAAAAAGCATACTGGGTGGAAGGGTTGGAAAAATTTGACCAGTTGGTTGACTATCCGGGATACGCCGCGGGATTAAAGGATTTTCTTACAAAACACTCTCAATATCAAAGACAATTACTGGAAGATGTGGATGTGCGTTTTGATCGGGCTTATATTATCAGGCGCATGACACCCGCGTTTGAATTTTCAAATACCAACCGGCAACCGCTGCATTGTGGGGAGTTCGGAGTGATTGATCGTGCATCAATGCTGACGAGGGAGAATTGGACCGGAGATGTTGTATCTGTTCTCAAAGAACATTCCATCGGATATGCTTATTGGACTTACAAAGCAATGGATTTTGGACTGGTGGATAATGCGGGAAAAATAATCAATCAAAAACTGATCGATATTCTTATAGGGTGAGATATGAAATTTGGATATTTTGATGTTGAGCATAGAGAATATGTGATCACCGATCCCAAAACTCCGGTGAAGTGGATAAACTATATTGGCACACGGGCATTTGGGGGTTTTGTTGACCATACCGGCGGTGCTTTAATTTGCAGTAATGATCCGGCTTTGAATAGGATCACCAAATATATTCAACAGCTACCATCTTCTGATTTTAAGGGTGAAACATTATACCTGCGCGTCCATCATGATGGTGGAACCATTATCTTCTCACCCTTTTTTGTTCCAACTATGCATGAGCTGGATAGCTATGAATGCCATGTGGGTTTGGATTATACAACGCTCATCACACAGGCGTACGGAATCCGCACTGAGGTTATTATCTTTGTGCCTGAAAACGAGCATTGTGAAATACGTGATATTCGCATTAAGAATGTATCCGGCAAACCACTTGAAATTGATGTGATCCCGGTACTGGAATATACACACCCTGATGCCTTGGGGCAATATACCAATGCCGATTGGATCCCGCAGACCATGCAGAGCAAAGCTCTACGAGAAGAAGATGGAAGCATTATCTTGTTGCAGTACCCATTCATGCTGCGGGATACAAGAATAAATTATTTCACCTCCAATCATCCGATCTCTTCTTTTGAAACAGACCGAAAAAAATTCCTGGGAGATAATGAGTATGGGAGTTTCAAAGATCCTGTATCTCTTCATCAAAAAACACTGTCCAATTCTGAAGCGCAACGTGGTGATAATATCGCAGCACTCTTGCACCCGTTAGGGATTCTTCAACCCGATGAAGAAAAACAAATCATTACTCAATTGGGGCAGGCGAAATCCGTTTCTGATGCGAGACCATTTATTTCCAAATACAAGGATCTAGCAGCCGTACAACAGGAATTAAAAAAACTCTCAAAATTTTGGGATGAATATTTTGAATCTTTTTCTGTAACAAGTCCCGATTCTGATTTGGATGTAATGATCAATCTCTACAATCCGCGCCAATGCTATACGACATTCACCTGGTCGCGCTATTTATCTTATTATCAGTTAGGGCTTGGAGCGAGAGGGATTGGGATACGCGATTCTGCACAGGATACTCTGGCAGTTCTGGCGGCCGTTCCGGAAGAAGCCAGCCAGTTCCTGAAACGCTTGCTTTCTTTTCAAAAAATGGACGGTTCTGCCATGCATCAGTTCAACCCACTGACCAATATTGGCAGCTGTGGTGATTCGCTGGAGATGGAAGATCGCTATCACTTTTATAGTGATGATCATTTGTGGTTGGTTTTAGGGATTACCTCGTATATTCATGAGACCGGTGATGTGAGCATTCTGGATGAAATGATCCCTTATTATGAAAAAGATCGGGATGAAAAGCCGATGGAAACCGGCAGCGTGATGGAGCATATTGAGCGGGCTTTTGATTTTACCTATAAAAATACGGGTGCTCACGGTTTACCCTTATTAGGATTTGCCGATTGGAACGATACCGTCAATCTTCCTAAAGGAGCAGAATCTTTTTTCAGTGCAAATCTTTTCGGATTGGCACTGAAAGAAATCATTCCGATTCTGAAAGCGGTCGGTAGCTCTGGTCTGGCTGATCGATTTCAGCAGATGTATCAGGAAATGCGTGAGAGAGTTGAACAGCATGGCTGGGATGGAAAGTGGTATCTGCGTTATTTTGACCATCAGAGCAATGCGGTTGGCTCTGCGCAAAATGAATATTGTAAGATCTACTTGAACGGACAATCCTGGCCGGTGCTTTCTGGCTTTGCGTCACAAGAACGAGGTCAAATGGCGATGGATTCTGTCTACAAAAAACTTTTTACGCCAAATGGGCTCAAGTTATCGACGCCATCCTTTAATGGGTATGATCCTATTTATGGAGGAATTACCACCTATCCGCCCGGTGTAAAGGAAAATGGCGGTATTTTTGTCCATCCCAATCCATGGGCGGTTATTGCGGAGACCATGTTGGGGAATGGCGATCGTGCATACCAGTATTATTCTGCCACCAACCCGGCTGCTCGAAACGACCGCATTGAAATCTATGAATGTGAACCTTATGTGTATGCACAAAATATCATCAGCGATGAGCATCCTCAGACTGGGATTGCTCGCAATTCCTGGTTGACCGGTGCGGCTGCCTGGCATTACCTGGCTGCCACCCAATATATCCTGGGAATTCGTCCTGAGTTGGAAGGATTGCGTATCGATCCATGCATCCCATTCGCCTGGGATGGATTCAAAGTCATACGGAAATTCAGGGGGAATTTCATCCATATTGAGGTTCATAACCCTGACCATGTTTGTAAGGGTGTCCGGCTCATGAAAGTAGATGACCTGGAAATGAAACAAAATTTGATTGAGATGGAAATGGTACAACCGGACTCAACGGTTGAAGTTTGGTTGGGTAGACATTAAGGGATCAATTTTTTTTAGCAAAAATACCCTTGAATGGATCCGTGTTCATTTGTGGATATTTTCATTGAAAAAAATTTTCAACAGAAATTTATTTTTTCATGGAATTGGATCGAATAAAATCAATCATTTCCTGAACATACCCGAATACCAGGCAAACCACAGTATCAGCTCCACCATAATAGATAGCGATCCTGCCAGTCGCTGCGTCCACAATTGCTGCGCCAGGAAAGACAACATTGGGAACATCACCGACCTGTTCATAGATCCTCTGGGGAGACAGCAGATATGGTTCGCTTCTTGAGATCACACGCCAGGGTTGGTCGAGGTCAAGCAGAGCAGCTCCAAAGCTGTATACAAATCCATTACAGGAAGTTAATACCCCGTGGTAGATCAACAGCCAACCCTCACTGGTTTCGATCGGGATCGGTCCTGCGCCCACTTTTGTTGCCTGCCAGCCGGCAGCTGGTCCCATGACGAAGCGATGTTTTCCCCAATATTTCATATCCGGGCTTTCGCTATAGAAAATATCTCCGAAGGGAGTATGGGCGGTATCGCTGGGACGGCTGAACATGGCAAAATTCCCATGCATTTTCCTGGGGAACAACACACCATTACGGTTGTAAGGTAGGAATGCGTTTTCCAATTGATAAAAATCTTTGAAATCGTAGGTATACCCGACCCCAATGGTCGGTCCATGATATCCATTGCACCAGGTTACATAATAACGGTCTTCTATCCACACCACCCGTGGATCATAGGAATATTGGAATTTTGCGATGTCTTGAACTTCTTCATTTTCAGCTTTCCATTCGATCCGTTCATTCGAAAGCTGCCATTGAAAACCATCTTCACTAAAACCCACATGTAATTGCTGATTACGGGCTTTATTGTCGCAGCGGAACACACCTGCGAATTTTCCTTGAAAAGGCACAACTGCGCTGTTGAAGATGCTGTTCGAGGATGGAATGAGATCGCGAGGAATGATGGGGTTTCGTACCGACCTCCAGAGCGGTTCGGAATTGCCTGCCGGCGGTTCTTCCCAGGGTAGATTCGGAACGGGCTGGCAGTTCACTAGCTGAGCTTTATTTTCCATTTTTCATCTCCTGGCTCTGCATTCTTTTGATCATTTCAAAACACATACGACTTTCATGATACGGGCATTCCCAGGGACCCACCTTTGGTCTGGAAAGATCCAAGGATCCATCGCTGTTCAGGCGTTTAAACCAACCACCATTTTTATTATCAATAAAATGCTCATGTAAATAATTCCAAACAGTTTGGATTGTATCCAGATAGGGATTCTTTCCTGACAGTTGATATGCATTATAGAATCCAATGATAGCTTCAGCGTGTGGCCACCATTCTTTGCCTGGGTCAGTTATTTTTCCTTTTGTACCTTCATAGATAACACTCCCATCCTCATTGATACCAGATGCCAAAACAGAATTTGCCAATCTCAAAGAAATGTCTGTTGCATCGTCAATTAACTCTTGAGCGCCGATTATTTCAGCCGCTTCATGGATCAACCAGCTGCTTTCAATATCGTGTCCACATGAAATATGGTCTGATAGGCTGCTCCAATCATCATCGAAAAATAACTGTAAATGGTTAGTGCGTTCATTAAACACATGTTGATTGAAATCGCCGATCAACTTGCATAATTGATTTTTTAATACACGGTTATCCCATACGAGCAATAAATTTGCATACGCTTCGATAATGTGCAGCAAAGTGTTCATTGATTTTCTGCAGTTCATATCTTTTTCACTGAGACGCATATCCACGATCGGTTGGAATTCTCTGCTTTTCGATTCGATATACCCGCCGTTTTTTGGATCAAATGCATGCTCCTCAATGATATTAAAAAGTTGGATGGCGCGCGAAAGACTTTGAGAGTTCTGAGTTGCTCTAAAATACTCGCTGAACCCATAAATGCCAAATGCTTGCGCATAAAAGTGTTTATGATCGAAAACCGGGTTGCCATGCAGGTCGACTGACCAGTACAAGCCCTCATTTTCTTTATCCCAAAAGGCTGTGTAGAGATAATCGAATGCTCTGTTGGCAATTTCAAGAAAGTCCTTATTTTTATAAATTAAAAAAGCATGCGAGAAGGTCCACAAAATTCGGGAACAGGTAACGGCTGTGCGAGGAATATCATTGTTCATTGCATTATTAACGCCAATTTGCCCATAGAATCCGCCATTTTTCTTATCTGGTGTAATGGTCATCCAGAAAGGAAGGATATTGTGGAGCAATACATTTTCAAATTGTTCTGTTATCAATGCTTTTCCCTCAGTAGATAGCATTTTGGAAACATATATTGGGAACGCTCCCAATTTTATTGTTTTATTATACATCTATTTATGCAAATTCAAAGAATCGGATACAGCGAATATGGAAATTAAAAGAGTAGATGTGTTTAGGTGAAAGTTGGGATGGGTTGGTTGGCTATCTGCAAATGCTATTTGATTTTAGAATAAACATTTGCGTGTTATCAATCTCTATGAAAATTACTTTTGAAATTAACCAGCACTATTCCCAGTGTGGCAATTAATAAGCTGATCCAATCGTGCGTTGATAATATATCGCCGAGAAAAATTACGGAAAGCAACGCAATTTGTACTAACATGGAATTATTGATAATGCCCGATTCCACAGCGCTCAATACCTGTAGTGATTTGTTCCAGAGCGTGAAAGCGAGAGCTGTGTTGACGGATGCCAGCCAGAGAATCACGATCCAATTTGTGATGGTAAGTACAGGAAAGTCTTCAGTGACAAGTCCGGTTGCCAGGAGCAGAATGGCTCCAATGTTCATGCTGATGCCGGTTGTGATCGTGGCTGAGATTTCAGCATTCCGATTCACCCGCCTGCCTAATAACGAAGCGATAGCATTCGCAAGTACTGTGAAACCCGCAAATGCATAACCGATCCATTCACCACCGTTAATCGATTTGGAGGAGAAGTAGAGCAGAACGCCCGTGATAAAAATTATGATACCAAGCCATTGAATCCAGGTAATTTTTTCCTTTAAAAATATGATCCCTAAAAATGCAATGAAAATAGCACTGAAATTGAGCAGCATGCTGAATGTGGTTGTTTCAAGATACTGCAGGGTGATGAATTGACCGCCCTGCGTGAAGAAGTAAAAGAAGATCCCTAAGAAAATTAAAAGCAGCCAGTCTTTCTTTTTCAATCCAGAAATGGACGATTTATTTTTGAGCAGCCCAGGCAGCAAGAAGAGAGAGGCAAATGAATAGCGTAGACCGGCGAAGATGAGAGGTGGAATATCTGCGATAGCGAATTTGATCAGAATCCAGGAAGTTGACCACAACAATGTAACAATCAGCGCCTGCCAGATGGCTCTTGTTCTTTTCGGCATTGGTTCTTTCATACTGGAAAATATTATCTCCTTATTTAAAGTATGCACCGAACAATTCCATAATTTGTTCAGTGCATACTGACCCAGTGGTATCTATGTCATTCAAACATTGTGCTTTTGTGTTCTGCACTGGTGCGAATTTTTTTACTCTACCTTTGTTAGTAACTTCGTTTATTCCTCGATTTAGCAAATTCCATATACTTCATTTCGCTAGAGGATTACTCCCTATAATCGTTCAGAGTACCTGTTCCTGTGATTATTGAAATATCGCCATTGAAGTAGGAATATAAGTCAATTGTGCCGTTATTTGTGATCGAACCATTGTCATGCGTTAATTGACCACCGTCAGTAATCAGGATATACCCATCGTTTACCAGAGAACCGGAGTTGATGAAATTAGAGCCGCGATCAATGGTAAGATTTCCGCCATTTATTATGAAGAATTCACCTTGATTAATAGTCTCGCTCATACCCGAAGTAACCATGCCACCATTGTTAATGGTAATACTGCCATAGTTGGCCAACGTGCTGATCCCCCGTTCGAAAGTGCCATTGATCAGTATATCCCCATAATTGACAATGGAACATCCCACTGGAAAGATTTCGGCACTGATGGTGAGTGTATTTCCGTTGTCAACCGTGATCACAAGGTCATCTTCACGTTCAAAGCTGAGATCACTGGTAATTTCGATATCTGCTCCGATATAGATTCCTGTTATTTCTTTATTAGTTGCAGCGGCTTCCAATTCAGCAGAAGAGGATACAATTATTTCGTCTTCTTTCAATATTCTCTCTTTTTCCTCTGTTTGTGCGGTTTCGGCATCCACTGCTTCCGCTGGTTGCGTATTACAGGCAGCGAACGCGAATACCAGAATCGCTGCAGTTAGTAAAAAGAAACTGTGCTTCAATGTGTTTTTCATTGTTTTTTTCTCCATTATTAAATTTGATCAAGTAGGTTTATTTTATAAAATAGATCAACTAACGGATAACTGACTTTATTAAATACGAATAAAGGATCCTCCTCCATTGTGAGAGTGAAGCCCTATTATAACAAACCAATTTTTAATCTGTATTTTAAACATTGATTTCATGAATTGCTTGACTTCATGATAAGCTGGTGATATAGTATTGCCCAATTATGAGCAGCTACCGATATTACGCAACTACTACCACTACTACAGCTACCACTCATCACAATCGTGATGCAGGGTTGCGACGCGTATCCGGAAGCAAACGGCAGTAGATCCTACCTATCTACAAAACAGAAAAAGAGACGCCTCGTTACCCAACGAGGCGTTTTGCTTTTATCTGCGATCAAACATTCAAGAGAGGTGCTTATGGTCGACAAAGAAAAAAGGAATGCCAGCCAGCACGGGAGGACTCTCGTCATGAAGTTTGGGGGAACTTCGGTTGGCAGCAGCCAAGCTATCCGGCAAGCTGCAGATATCGTGCATGGGGAAATTCTACACTGGGAAAACCTGGTTGTGGTTGTATCTGCGATGAGTGGGATCACGGATTCACTTATTGCCTGCGCCAGAGCAGCAGTGGTGGGGCATGTTGAAAAATATGAAGAGCTCATCACGGTAATGTATGAGAAACATGCAAAAGTAATGGATGACCTTCTGGCCTACGATGAAAAAAGAAAACAGGTATGCATTGAATTGGATGGATTGTTTGAAACCTTGCAGACGCTGTGCCGGGGAATTCACATCATGGGGGAACTGACGCCACGCGGCATGGATGCGGTGGTTGCGCTCGGTGAGCGCATGAATGCCCGCCTCTTCAGCACTGTATTGCAGCAATATGGCACGAACAGCCAGGCAGTGGATGCCACAACTTTCATTGTGACGGATGCTTCTTTCCAGCAAGCCAGACCTTTGATGGATATCACCCGACAAAAAACCAAATCTGTTCTCATCCCTTTATTCACAAAAAAAATCATTCCAGTTGTGACCGGTTTCATCGCAGCCACCGAAGAAGGCATCACCAGCACGCTGGGCAGAGGCGGCAGTGATTATACCGCCGCCATTCTGGGTGACTGCCTGGATGCTGATGAGGTGTGGACTTGGACGGACGTGGATGGCGTGATGACCGCTGACCCCCGCATCGTTTCGGATGCAAGGATCATCCCGGAAGTTTCTTATAACGAAATTTCGGAGATGGCGTATTTCGGCGCAAAGGTTCTGCATCCAAAAAGCATCCGGCCGGTTATCGAGAGAAACATCCCGCTGTGGGTGAAAAATACCTTCAACCCGGCTTGCCCCGGCACACGCATTGATGGAACGTATCGTTCCGGAAATGGCCGTATCACGGCGGTCACGGCTATCCGTGGCCTGAGCCTGGTAACCGTGGAAGGGCGGGGCATGCTGGGTGTACCGGGAATTGCTGCACGTACTTTTGCTGCGGTTGCCAAACACGATGCCAGTGTGTTGATGATCTCACAATCCTCTTCTGAACAATCCATTTGTTTTGTCATTCCTTCCGAAGCGGTGGTGCAGGTCATCAAAGCGATCGAGAGTGAGATGGAGTTTGAATTGGCAAGGCACGATATTGATCGCGTTTGGGCTCAACCGGATGTGGTTATCGTCACCGCCATTGGATCGGGTATGCGCCAGACCCCTGGCGTTTCAGCGCGCCTGTTTGGGGCTCTGGGAAAAGAAAAGATCAATGCCATTGCTATTGCACAGGGGTCGTCCGAATACAGCATTTCGGTGGTTGTGGATGCAGCGGATGCCGATCGGGCAGTCAGACAAATTCATGCGGAGGTAATCATCAATGGATCAAAAAATGAATAAAATCCCTGTGGCGGTTTTAGGAGCGACTGGCGCCGTTGGGCAGCGCTTTGTGCAGCTTCTAGCATCCCACCCCTGGTTTCAGATCTCTGCTTTAGCCGCTTCAGAACGCAGCAGCCACAAACGGTATGCAGATGCCTGCGGTTGGCACCTCAATGAACCCATGCCCGATGTGCTCCGCGAAATGCAAGTGGTACCGGTTGAACCGAACCTGGAAGCCCGCATCATCTTTTCAGCTCTACCGGTAGAAATGGCTCGCCAGGTTGAACCACTATTTGCCAAAGCTGGTTATATTGTTTGTTCCAATACTTCCGCCTTTCGTCTTGACCCCAATGTGCCAGTCATCATCCCGGAAGTGAATGCAGATCATTTGGCATTGTTGAAACGACAGAAAGAAGTATTCGGATGGGATGGGCTGCTGATCACCAGCCCGAACTGCACCACCACCGGAATTGCCATTCCCTTGAAACCGCTTGATATGGCTTTTGGATTGAAGAAGGTGATCGCAGTCAGTATGCAGGCTGTTTCCGGTGCGGGTTATCCGGGGCTTTCTTATCTGGATATTCAGGATAATGTCATTCCATTAATCAACGGGGAAGAAGAGAAAATGGAACGTGAATCGCGCGCGTTGTTGGGGCGAATGGAAGGAAAACAGCGCGTGGATGCGGGTTTTATCCTGAGTGCACAATCCAACCGTGTGCCGGTTTCCGAGGGGCATACCATTTGNNGCTCCGATCTATCGACCAAATCTACCCAGCATGCCGCGCTTTCCGATCGTGGTTCGGGATGAACCCGATCGACCTCAACCTCGCAAAGATCGCAGCGCTGGAGATGGAATGCAGATATCGGTGGGGCGCATTCGCACTTGCCCGGTTTTGGACCTGCGCATGGTTTCAGTTGTTCATAATACTTTACGCGGGGCTGCCAAAGGTGCGATCTTGAATGCCGAATTGCTGGTGGCGGAAGGGTTGGTATCATGAAATGCTATGGGCGTGCGGCATTAAGCGATTTTCTGGGTGACCGGATCGTTTATAGAAATCTCAATGCAGTGGATGAAAGGTTACCGCGCTTGAAAGAGATTTGTGCTTTGCTAGGTATCTCGAATGGGGCGGTACCGCGTAAGACTTCTATGGATTATGCGCGTGTGATCATTCAATTATTGAAAGAAGCGCAGCGAATAGATAAGGGGGATGAAGCGCTGGAGCGGGTTCTCTACGTCGGAGATACGCTCATGAATGATGGGACTGCATTTCGTAATATTTGTCTGGCTGGAAATTGGCAGGGAGCGGCTTTTATCACCAGCGAGAACCAGGAACTGACCAAACTTGAAATGCAGAAAGACCAGCAATCCATCCTTTTTATGAATAATCATTGGGTAAACCTGAGAGTTTTCAAAACACTGGCTGAAATAAAAGGCATCGAAATTGATGAACGAACGGCGGTCTTGATCGATGTAGATAAAACTGCGCTGGGTGCGCGAGGGCGCAATGATGCGGTCATCGATCAGGCTCGCATCGCCGCTGCACAATCTACCCTGCAGGGAATTTTAGAAGATGATCTGAATGTGGATGAATTCCGATCTGCTTACGATGTGTTGAATAAACCTGCTTATCATATTTTCACGGCTGATAATCAAGATTATCTGGTGTACATCTGCATGATCCTGGGATGCGGATTGTTCAATCTGCGCGATTTACAGACGGCTGCTCAATTGAGGATGCTTTCAACCTTTGATGGATTTTTAGACCAGGTCACTCAACGCTCCGGAGAACTGCCAGAAAAGGTGCGCGATGTTCATCAAGAAGTCTTCGACCTGGTGAAGGCTGGGGATGCGACCCCTTTCAAGCAGTTCCGGCAAGCGGAGTATCTGGCGACGGCGGCTTCCATGGGTCAACTCACAGAAGAGAATTCTGTTGAAGAGCTGCTGCAGGATGAAATCGTCATCACCCGCGAAGTGCAGGAATTTGCCGAAGCCAGTGCTGCTGCCGGAGCGCTTATTTTTGGTTTGTCCGATAAGCCGGATGAAGCAACGGTTCTGATGGTTTCAAATTCAAAGCCCCTGCATCAGATTCAAACGCATGTGGTGGGAGGGAAAGATGAACGAGCATAGCTGGTTGGAATGTATTCGCGGGTGTGGAGTTACCCATGCCATTGATGAAGTGGTCTACCAATGTGAGGGGTGTGGGGGGTTGCTGGATGTTGTGCATGACGTGGATACTCTGCGAAGGAGATCAGCTCAAGATTGGAAAGACCTTTTTAATGATAGAGCAATCTCTCGACCGGGCGTGCATGCCAGTGGAGTATGGGCAAAGAAAGAGTGGGTGTGCCCACAAATTCCAGAGGATGCCATCGTATCTTTTCACGAAGGCAATACTCCATTGGTGCCTGCCCCGCAGCTTGGCAAGCAGTTCGGGCTGCCGGACCTGTGGGTAAAACTGTGTGG
>DHHD01000102.1:0-1950 GCA_002403105.1 Anaerolineaceae bacterium UBA4781
ATCACGAATGCACAAGAAAACTTGCTTTACAGTTCTTTGTTTTTTCACCGCCCTGCTCTTTTTAGGTAGCTGCCGGCAACAAGATCTGCCACAACAGCTGTATTCACTGACCTTTTCTCCTGCAGAAATTCAAGATATTGAAATTGAAGCGCAGAAAATTCCCATCAATATCGTTCCTTCTGACGATACTGATGTACACATTACTTATTCAGATTTTATTGGAGAAAATAAGAAAATGGATATTCGTATGGAAAATGGCGTACTGACCATTTCCTCTCAATCGAAGGCATATACGGGAAATATCGCAATCGCACTTCCTACCGGATGTGCTCTAGATTTCAATGCATTTAACACAGACTTTAGTTTGCAGGATGTTTCTGGAGATATCAGCATCAAAACCGTGGATGGTGACATAAGCGCAAAGAATATCGAAGGATCCTTTGTTCTCCGTTCAGGGAGAGGAAACATCACCATTGCCGATTCGCAAGGTGATATTGCTGTTCTCGGAGAACATGGTGTCATCTCTTTGAATTCGCTGCATGGAGATATTGATTCTTCCAATGTGATCGGCACCATTCAATTTACAGGGCAGGTTTTGGAAGGTGATGCTATTTTCCTCGAAACAGATCACGGAGCGGTTACAGCCACCCTGTTGGATTCGGAAGAGGCTTTTATAAATCTTTGGACAGCCAATGGAACAGTTATCTGTATGCTGCCACAGGTAGAAACAACCAATATCACCTGCAAACGCGAACCTACTTCTTCGGTTGGTAGTTTTCAAATTAAAACAGTTTGGGGACCGATCAAAGTTACAGAAGAATAAGGAACGGTTATTGTCCTGCCAATTTCAATACTTGCCGGGCAGTGATGCTGTCGGTGATGAGATGCGTAACAAATTTACCGCGCAGTGCGCCTAAGATCGATTCTGCTTTGCCCACACCGCATGCCATGCCGATGCGGATCGGGATTTGGTTAAGTTTTTCTCGCTGTATGGTAACAGTCCTTTCAGAACAAAATTTGGCAACCTGTTCTCCATGAATGTCAAAATGCAGCCCGCATACGCTGCCGATGGCTCCCGTTTGCCTGATAATTTCCAATTCTTCGGAAGAAATATCTCCCGAAAGGTAAAAGCTTGCCAATGTTGGTGCCAGACTGCCAATCCCTACCACCGCATAGCGGCATTTCTCCATCATTTGAAAGGTTTCATCCACAATTTTATTTTTCAATAAATTATCGACCATTTCAGAATTTTCGAGATAAAAAGGAGAATTCAAATAGTATGGGTGCCCTCCCAATGCATGGGCAGCAGCTCGCACCAATTCAAGACCGCTGTATGCAAAATCGCGGGAAGTGATCGCACCCACCAGTTGTACCACATCGATTTCAAAGCGTTTCAGATCGCTTCTAACCAATTTGTTTACGAAACTTGCAACCGTCGTTCCCCATACCAATCCCAGCACCGAATGAGGTACCAGTATTTTTTCAAGCAAGTTCTCGGCTGCCCAACCTACCCGTTCACGCTGGCGCAGATCATTATCAAAGGATTGATGGACAATTTGTACATTCTCAATTTCGAATATTTTTTTAAATTGATCCATGAGTTCAATATCAAAGGAAAGGGGTCGATGAACGGTGATCGCCACAAATTTCTTCTCACGCGCTTCGGTCAGCATGCGCGAAACCATGGATCGGGTTACGCCGATCTCTTTTGCGATATCTTCCTGATTCCAATTCAAGTCATAATACAATTCAGCCACATAAGCCAAAAGGTCATCCCGATTTCCATCAAGCTTTACATGCATGCTATCTTGATTCCATTTCTATTGATTGGTTTCAGCATCCATTATATTTTACATGCAGAAGCAACATTAGGAAGGATTTCGGCTAATTTGGTAATTTCTTCTTGAGTGGTTTCATTTCCAATAGAGATTCTGATGGTTGCATCAGCAT
>DHHD01000102.1:2099-4683 GCA_002403105.1 Anaerolineaceae bacterium UBA4781
AAATGAGTTGGTCTCTGAGTTCTGCAATATGCTGTTTATTTTTGTGTTTGTTTTGTTGTACCAGTTCGGCTGCTTTCCCCAAACCAATGATTCCGGGCACATTTTCGGTGCCCGGGCGAATCGCTTTTTCTTGCGAACCACCGTAAAATAAATTTTGTATCTCGATCCCGTCCTGGATATACAGTGCACCTACCCCCTTGGGACCGTAAATTTTATGCGCTGAAATGGAAAGGAGGTCGATACCCAGCTCTTTTACGTCCACGTCCAGCAATCCGATGCCTTGCACGGCATCACAATGAAAAATAATCGCATGTTCGGCAGCGATCTTTCCGATTTCAGCCAGCGGTTGAATGGTACCGATTTCATTGTTCACATGCATGACCGAGATCATGCGAGTTTCGCTGCGAATTGCACGACGCAATTCGTCGATAGAAATTAAACCTCTTGAATCAACTGGCAGATAAGTAACATCGCATCCCATTCTTTCCAATGCTTCAGCGGTGTGCAAAACAGAATGATGTTCAATGGCGCTGGTGATGAGATGTGCACGTGTATTTTCCCATGGACGCAGGTTTCCCATGATCGCGAGGTTGTTGGCTTCGGTTGCTCCACTGGTGAAAATGATCTCCTCGGAATTCGCATGCAGCAAGGCCGCTACTTGATTGCGGGCATGGGTTATGGCTTGTGCTGCCTTGCGGCCATATTGATGCAAGCTGGATGGATTCCCAAAATCATCGCCCCAAAAAGGGCGCATGGCTTCAAGCACTTCTTCGGAGATGGGGGTCGTGGCACAATAATCAAAATACATCGCGAATGGGCTCCCTGCTTCTTTTTATCCCAATACGTTTGCGGGTGTCAATGCACGCTGTTCGGAATTTTTTTCTATTTCAAAATAGATCTTCTGAAGAGTCAAGGGATCATCAATGTCTTGTAGAAAAGGACGGATATTGATCGTGGGGCATTCCACTTCTTCTTCTTTATAAGCAGGTAGAAGTTGAAGTAAAAGATCGGCTGAAGGGGGGAATGAGAAACATTCCCAAACACTGATCGAGGTCACCCTGCAATCATACCCTTTTTGAAGAAATAATTCCGATAGATGATCGGCAATAATGATCATCCGGTTGCCACATGATCCCCCTAATACACATACATGAAATCTTGGCATAAATTATCCTATCCTGGATCCCTTTAAGTTTGTTAAAATTTATAACATACTTTTCCGTTCCACGATAAACCGCACGCGATTACAGTCCCCACAAGTTGGGAGAGAGGATCAAATCTCCTTCTCCCAACTTGTATTCATTCCATCCCGATTGAATTTCTACTAATAAAACTTCGAGATGAAAGAGGTATTTTCTTACGCGCCCAAACCTAATAAGCGCATTACACTTTGGATCAAGAAACCGAGCGGATCACCACCCATATCCAACGATCCCATGAGTGTTCCACCGGAAATCTGTTCGGTAAATTGTCCCATCATGCTGTAAGCTTGTGTTTGAACAGGAGCAACTGCACTGGCGATATAGAGTACAGGGATAATATAGATTGCTCCGAGGATAACTGTTTTAAAAACATTTCCCTTGGTGTAAGGAACAATAGACCCAACCCAAAATGGAACGACAGAGAGAGAAGCGATCGGCAATAATTTATTGCCTGGCAATATGGCAGCCAATAATACGATCACCAGATAAAGAATGACTGTGGAAGCCATTACAGAGGGATGACCAAGGGTTACTGCGCAATCCACGGCAACATAGATCTCACGATCGCCAAATCTATCACGCATGAAGCTGATCACACCTTGCGCGATCGGGATCAACCCTTCAGAAATGAGGGACACCATGCGGGGTAGAACAACGATCATGGTAGCAACTTGCATTGCTAAACCTAAGATTTTCTGAATGTTATAACCCGCAGCAATACCAATAATAATGCCTAACATCGCTCCCAAAACAACGGGTTCACCCAATAAACCGGTTTTTTTGCGTATTTGATCCGATGAGGCTTCTTTATTTTTAAATCCAGGGATCTTGT
This sequence comes from Anaerolineaceae bacterium UBA4781, assembly GCA_002403105.1. Taxonomy (GTDB): domain Bacteria; phylum Chloroflexota; class Anaerolineae; order Anaerolineales; family Anaerolineaceae; genus UBA4781. The sequence goes on from DHHD01000102.1 coordinate 4,134, forward strand.
CAAGCAGCGGAGTGAGGATCTTGGAGAACGCGGCCACCTGTACGGTTGTACCGCATGGCACACTGATCCCAGGCATACCATGGAACTCCTGGATATCTTTTGCAGTCCAGTCGCCCAAGAAACCACCAATGGTTAGATACACAACGCCTGCGATAATGCCAAACCATAAATTGCCGGTCAGCGCCCACACAAATCCTGCCAGCGCAGAGCCATGCCAGTATGACCAGATATCTACCCACAGGGTCTTGGTGACTTTCAGAGAGATCAAGATTGCATTAACTGCAAGGTTGATCAACAAAACACCTGCTACACCAGGCCAACCCCAGGCGATACCTGCATCGGACCAGTTCACATCGACGAGTGTCAGACTTAATCCCAGGCGAGTCGACATTGCTCCGATCGCAGGTTGTAATGCAGCGACGATCAAATCTACGACCAGGAATAAGCCAGCCAGACCAACACCGGTAGTGAGAGCACCGCGAATCGTTTTCTTGGCATCCACTTTGAATGCAAAACCCAAGATCATGAGCACAATAGGTACTATGACAGT
>DHHD01000102.1:4689-5386 GCA_002403105.1 Anaerolineaceae bacterium UBA4781
TTTCAATTATTATTTTCGAGTTATTCTTACTTATCCAGTTTATTTACCAAATCTATTATTTTGTCCAATAAGGCTTCTTTTTCGGCCTTCGTCCCAATTAAAAAAGGTAAACCAAGTACCACCGGACAATTGAATTCTCGATAAACCTGCTGCATGGAGACTAAAATATCCATTTTGTCTTCATACGCTTCAATATTAGACATGAGGACACGAACTACCTCAATATCCCATCGTCCTTCATTACTTAGTCGCTCACGGATCATTTCCTCCCCAAGGGTGGAAGTATTAATTCCAGCTCCGCAAGCAACAACAATTCTATATGCCAATGTTTTTTATCTCCTTTCAAATAGATATTTTTACCAGATTTATTTGCACCTCCTTTAGATAACGAATTTTATTAATCCTTTAATATTTCGGTTAACATCTTTGCAACTTCTTCTGTATCTTCCAGGCTGGCAAGCACGGATAATTGACCTTGCTCCGCAAACATTTCCGATAGTTTTCGTAATGTTTTTACCTGGTTCTCAGGGTCTTTATTTACAATTAAAAAGACCAGTATCACATCCAAATCTTCATTTGCATCCGCCATATTGCGAAAAATAACCGGTTTTCGTAATCGTGCAAAAGCCAAAGCGGATTCGTGTACACCTTCGGCTTCACCGTGCGGAAGGGCGACACAAAAAGGTCTGGTCGGCAA
>DHHD01000038.1 GCA_002403105.1 Anaerolineaceae bacterium UBA4781
GAATTATATAAAAGAAAAGAGAGGAGAAACTCTTTCTCCTCTCTATCTTGTACCAATATTATAAGCCGAATAATTTGGCGATACCCCAAATAGCAATACCGGGAACAATCGCGTCGGGGACGGTGAATCCCAAACTTAGTGCACCCAGACCAGATAGATCGCCAAATACCTGGAATTTATAAGCAAAACTGATCAATAACCAACCCACAAAGCCCCACAGAAAGCCACCCAACCAGGCGCCTTTGCGACCACCGGTGGCGTTTCCAAAAATAGCACCAGATCCGCTGGCGAAGAAAGCTGCGATCATGCTGGGTAGTGGTACCGGCCAGCCGATCAATGCCAATACGACCATGCCAACCACCTGTCCGATGGTGCCAGAGATCAAACCGAAGATGAGGGCATTGGGAGCATAGGGGTAAATTACCGGGCAATCCAATGCAGGTATTGCACCGGGGATAAGTTTTTCTGCAATGCCTTTAAAGGCAGGGGTGATCTCAGCGATCAACATGCGGACTCCTTGCAGCAGGACCAGGACACCGGCGGTGAAATTCAACGCGATTAAAAGGGTGTATACGATCCAATTTTGTCCATTGCTGATCTGTTCTTCAAATCCGGCAACACCGATCTGCCCAATGGCAAGACCTGCACCGATGAACGCAACCAGGAGCATGACGATAGAAATGGATACGGACATATCACGCAGGAAGTTGAAAGATTCCTTGATCTTCACATTCTCTGTAGAATCTTCTGGTTTTCCAGCCAATTTTCCAGCCCATGCACCGAGCATGTTTAATAAAGTCTGTCCATGACCAAAGGCGATTTCATTGCTGCCTGTGATCTTGCGCATAATGGGTTGAGCCAAAGCCGGCGCAAGGGTCATATAGAAACCATCTACGACGGATGCCAGTGCAACGACTGCCCAAGTGGGAAGTCCGAAAGAGTGGAACAGGATCGCGAATGCACCTGCATGCACCCAGATCATGTGACCGGTTAGATAAATATAGTGATGTTTTGAGAATTTAGAAACCAGAATATGCACTACATATCCAAAGAGCATTGTCCATGCGATCTCGGCGCCAATGTTGGCGAGATTTGCGTTCTGTACTGCCCCAACCACCGCTTCATCGTAGGTGACGAACGTTTCAAAACCACCTGCCGGAAGGCCTTTTTCAAAGAAAACCTGGATCGGCGAAAGAGCGGAGATCAAAGCACTGATTCCAACACCGATGATCAATTGCCCGAGGGTTGTCTTAAGTGTTCCTTTAAACACATCACCAGCAGATTTTTTCTGCAAGATGAGACCAATCATCGCAATGAAACCCAGAACGATCGCAGGTAAAGTGATCAAAGAGAGTATTGTATTAAATACAGCCATTTTATCCTCCTAAATTTTTTTACAATAGTGACAAACAACAAAATGATCCTAAAACCTCCTTTCTGAAAATAAAAAAGATTATGAGAGCTCTCGAATTGCCTTGAGAATTTTTTCCTTTATTTCGGCTTTATCAACCAAATTTTTAATAAGCACAATTTTCGCCGGATAATCGCGCAAATGGGGCTCCATATCAATGGGTGCGACAACGATATCTGCTTTGTTCCCCTTGAATGTCCCTAGATCCCATGGACTGGTTTCGGCTTTGATTCCCTCTGCTTTCAAAATGTCATCAATAAACAACTTGAGCATCATACTTGTTCCAAAACCCATTCCGCATAACGTTGCTATGATCATTTTTTCTCTACTTTCTTGTTGTAATATATTCAAAGATCTCTTTTTGCAGGGTTAGTGAATTTTCAAAACTGCGTGCTGTTTGGAGGAATTTTTCTTCCGATAAAAAGCCAGCCAACTCTGCAAGAGCTTCAATGTGCCCTTTTTTATCTTTAGCACCTAATGTAAATACCAGATCCACTGGATCATTGGTGGAATGGCCAAAGTTCACAGGGTCTTGCAGGGTTTGCAAGGAAAGACAAGCTCGCTTTACTCCATCTTCCGGGCGTGCATGCAGGAGTGCAATGCCAGGGGCGATCACACAATACGGTCCTAACTCATCCAGCACTTTTTTCATGGCTTGAATGTAGCGTGGTTCAATCGCATCCGCTTCCATAAGCAATTCACCCGCTTTTTGGATGATCTCATCCCTTGTGTGGAGCGGTAATTTTGCCCTGATCGTGTTTTTAATCAATAAATCTTCTAGATGCATTTTTCCCTTTTGGCCTACAGCTCAACAACTGCAGTAAGATTTTCCGGTTTATCCGGATTTAATCCTTTTGCCATGCTCCTCTCGTATGCAAGTAATTGAATGAGAGGGAGATAGAAAGGATAGGACCATGTGGGAGATACTTTTTCACCGACATCAAAGAGGTAATCTATACTTTGTGGTTTTCCAGAAACTTTTCCAACTGCCAGCGTCCGTCCTCCCAATTTTTGCATATCGTTGAAGACCGGGAGTTCATAAGAATAGGTCGCTTGATTCGTAAACCCGATGATCAGGGATTGGTGGTTGACCATAGACATTGGACCGTGCCTGAATTCAAGAAAATGGAAAGCTTCTGAATAACTCAAAGACATTTCTTTCATCTTCAGCATGACTTCTTGAGCAAGGCCAAAAAGAGGGCCATTGCCAAGGAAAAAGAATCGTTCGATGTCGAGATCACGCCCGATCTCACGTGCAGCAGCTTGATAATTCGAAAGGAAAGTTTGCGCGGAAAAATGAACCGTAGTGATCAGACTATCAGGAATATTTTTCTCGCTCAAGAAGATAATAGGCCACATCATGTTGCTGAAGGAGCGTGTTTGTGCAATACTCTGTTCCATCCCAGCCGTGGTGGTGATGGAAAGCGGAGCCATCTTCGCTAAAGAACTATCTTTATAGCAGGTGATTGCAAGCGCATCTTTTTTTTGTTTTTTCAAAAATTGATCCAATGCTTGCAGTGTTTCAGTTGTTTGCCCGGAACGGGAAATGGCAATGAATAAGATTTTCTTGAATGGTTTTAACCACACATCCCCGGAATACCATAGTTCTGAACTAGGGAGGGCAATAGCCGGAACTCCAGTGCTGCAATGAAGAAAACGAGCTGCCCAAATCGAAAGATAATATGTCGATCCACAACCGGTAATAACAATCTGGTCATAATCCTGCAGGTTTGGCAGTCTACTTACCCAATCGGATTTTAAATACTGTAACGTCTCTTTCCAGGTCTCTGGTTGTGAGAGAATTTCTGCTTCTGTATATATACCTCTATTATCTGACATGGACGTTCTGTTTCTCCTTATTTCTAAACTTGTAGAACCTCTACCCCTTGTTCACGAATTGCACGAACCAAATCGTCCTGCGCATCTGTGGTTGTAATAATGGTTTTTGCCGCTGTGATCGGTGCAGTCCGGCTGGTTGAAACGTAACCGATCTTGGTATGGTCAGCCACAATAATGACATTGTCGCTGATGCCAAGGATCTTGCGATCGGTCATTAATTCCTGCGGATCTTCACTGGTAAGCCCGAAGCGCGGATGAATTCCTCGCATGCCCACGATCACCTTTTCCACTCGCAGATCTTCAATAACTCTCTCGGCGAAATGACCGATCATGGATTGTTCCTCTCGACGTAAAAAACCGCCAATTCCGATGATGGGCATTTTTCCATTGATGCTTAGTTCGTTAATAATGGTGATCGCATTGCTTAGCACCGTAATGTCATCTCTTTCGTGCAGCTCTTTCGCTACATATAATGTCGTGGTACCTGACCCCAAAAAGATGACTTCTTTTTCCCCGATCAAGGCTGCAACAGATCTGGCAATGCGTATCTTCTCTTCTTTTAAAAGTTCCATGCGTTTGATGGTGGGGGGTTCACTGTAATTGGGAGATTTGGAAGGCAAAACTGCCCCGCCATGCGTTCTCTTTAGTTGACTGTTTTTTTCTATCTCAAAAAGATCTCTCCGGATGGTCATTCTTGATACATTGAAACGTTCAGCGAGTTCGCTAACAGCCACGCTGCCGTTCCGATCCAGTTCATGAATGATCATTTGTTGTCTCTCTTCTTTTAACATAATGCTCCTTTCATCATATGTTACTTAGTGTTAGTAAGTCAAATAATAGCACAGATAAGCACATTAAAAATGTTCTAATATGAGCATAATGGGATAAAACAGGACTAATAATTAGAAATAGTGCCAATCAAACAAAAGCGAACAGTAAATAAACCATTCTGCATGATATGATTTTTAGTGAAAAAGAATGGAATATAATGTGATGTTCACACGATCAATAGGAAAAATCAGAGGATTGCAACAATGTGCCACACCCAATGGGAAATTTGCTATCCTGGCGCTGGATCACCGCAATAATTTACGTAATCTATTACACATCCAAGACCAAGATCCTAATACAGATGAGAGGATGGCTGCTTTTAAACAGGATGTGGTGAAAGCACTAGCGAATAGCTGCAGCGCGTTTTTATTGGATCCCCTGTATGGGGCGGCACAAAATATTGTTTCTCAAACGCTACCTGGCAATTGTGGGTTGCTGGTAGCACTCGAAGAGACAGGATACACAGGTGACCCATCGGCTCGAGAAAGCCAGATATTACCCAATTGGAGTGCTGCCAAGATCAAACGAATGGGCGGCAGTGCTGTAAAACTACTGGTTTATTATCACCCGGAATCTCCCACGCACACTCACATTGAAGATCTGGTCAGCAAGGCGGCAGATGATTGTCAAAAAGCAGATATTCCCTTCTTTCTAGAAGTCCTTTCTTATTCGCTTGACCCACTTCAGAAGAAATTGGAGGGGAATGAACGGATGGAAGTGATCCTCAAATCTGCCGAAAAACTTACTCTGCTTGGAGCAGATGTATTGAAAGCTGAATTTCCATTGGATATCAATACCGAAAGGGATTTTGATAGTTGGGAAACAGCCTGCAAAGAACTGACCCGTAAGAGCACGATCCCCTGGATATTGCTTTCAGCTTCTGTTAATTTCGAGGTCTTTTTGCAGCAAGTCAAAGCAGCCTGTATGGCAGGGGCTGCAGGTGTGGCAGCCGGCCGTGCAGTTTGGAAAGAGGCTACCGATCTGAATGGGCAGGACCGCATCAATTTTTTACAGAATGTTGCGTGCAAAAGGATGCAGATGCTTTCAGAGTTGGTGGATGACCTGGCTGCTCCCTGGTTTGCCAGCCTTGAACCAGCGCGAATCGAAATTGATTGGTTTAGAACATATTCTTAGCATTAATGAGTTCCCATGAACATTAAAAATCCTTTTTCCTCCAGTGATCCACTTTGTGAAACTATCCAAACCCATAAACAGGGTAGGCCAGTTGGGGTTTATTCCATTTGTACTGCGAACCTCAATGTTCTTCAGGCAGCCATGCGTTCTCACCGGAAGAATGAAAATCTTCTTTTGATCGAATCAACCTGCAATCAGGTGAATCAAGAAGGTGGTTACAGCGGCATGACCCCCGCCCAATTCGCTGTTTATTTACAGGTGATTGCCGGGGATATGAATTTTCCTGCGGAGCGTATTGTTTTAGGGGGAGATCATCTGGGGCCTAATCCATGGAAAAATGAAAAAGCATCCATTGCCATGGAAAAAGCAGAAAAACTGGTAGCAGATTTTGTGACAGCCGGATATGCCAAGATCCATCTTGACACATCCATGCCCTGTGATGATGAAACGACCTTATCCGCAGAAACGATCGCGGAACGCTCTGCCCAGCTCTGTTTGCAGGCGGAAAAGACAGCCCATGAGTGTGGGTTGCTGCGTATGCCAGTGTATGTGATCGGTACGGAAGTTCCAACCCCTGGAGGGATGACGGTTGACCAATTGGACGAGAGGTCGATCACAAAGGTCGAGTTCGCTGAACAAACCCTGCAGATCTACCGCCAGGTCTTCAGTCGATACAAGCTTGATGAGGCTTTCCAGCGCATTATTGCAATGGTAATTTCTCCAGGAGTGGAATTCAACGACAAAGAGATCTTTCCATACGATCACGCAAAAACTGAACCTTTAAGCAAATTTATTGATGCCGTGCCTGGAATGGTGTATGAAGCGCATTCGACCGATTATCAAACTCCACAAGCGCTTAAGCAAATGGTTGAGGATCATTTTGCCATCCTTAAAGTCGGTCCGGCTTTGACCTTCGCCTTTCGCGAAACGGTCTTCCAATTAGCGTCAATCGAAAACGAAATTATTTTCCCTGAAGACAACCGTTCGCATATTATGGATGTGCTGTTGACCACCATGCAGCAGCAACCCTCGCATTGGAAATCCTATTATTCAGGAACAGATGAAGAAATTCAATTAGGTTTGAAATTTGGTTTTAGCGATCGCGCTCGATATTATTGGGGATACCCGGCAGTTCATACCGCATACTTAAAAATGATGTTTAACTTAAGTAAAAAGTACATACCTCTTTCATTAATAAGCCAGTATTTTCCTCAATTGTTTCCTCTGGTGAAGAATCATTATCTTGACCCTCTTCCCATTTCTCTTATTTTTGCCAGCATTGAACAGGTCCTGCTGCAATATCAAAAAGCCTGTGGTTTGATCGGATAAAGAGATCATTCATCTTCGAGAATAATATCCAAACTATGTAGCAGCGCAACTGCTTCGGGTAAACTGAACTTTGTTCTTTTTAACGTGTTATCAGCCGCGTTGATGTTATAGTGTTGTGCATCGATAAAATCTGCATCTGTCAGATTGGTATGAAGAAAGCGTGCTTTTGAAAAATCAGAACGCTGGCAATTCACAGTGCTGAGATCGGCTTCTGCAAAATCAGCTTCTTGCAGCATACATTCTACGAAAGTACTGCCTTTCAAAAGGCAGCCAAAGAAATTTCCATAATTAAGGTTGCACTGATAAAAATAGAAAATTGGCTGCAATGATTTTATTCTCCATTCAAGGTTCGTCCAGTCTATGCCAACCAAACGCGTTTTACGAAAATTTGTGTTTTGAAAGCGGCAGTGGTCAAATTGAGCCAAACTCAAATCGCATTGTTCAAAGATACAATCAAAGAAATGGCAGTAGCGAATGATCGATTCTGCCATCTGACAGCCAGTAAATGTACAACTCTCAAACCGTCTGTTAGCAATGAGTATGCCGCTGAAATCCTTACCGCTTATTTTTTGCTCATGAAATTCTTCATCATCCGGGAATGGTTCTGCCATGCTGCTCTCCTATAAACTTTATTGTAATGGCAGTTCTTTCAAATAACCTTGTTATGCTAATTTTTCTTTGAAGGCTTTCTTGAATTTCTCCAATTTGGGTGAAATCACAAATTGGCAATAGGGCTGCATTCTATTCTGGAAATAATATTCTTTATGATACTCTTCTGCCGGGTAAAAATCTTTCAGCGGCATAATTTCTGTAACAATGGCAGACGGAAATGTTTTGCTCTCTTCCAATTCAGCAAGCATTTCATGCGCAGTCTGTTTCTGATTAAGATCAGAATAAAGAATGATAGAACGGTATTGGCTGCCCATGTCATTGCCCTGCCGGTTGGGGGTGGTGGGGTCATGCACCTGCCAGAATATTTCCAATAGGTCTGCATATGTGATGATGGTTGGATCAAAAACAATGCGTACCACTTCGGCATGACCGGTGATATCGGTGCAAACCTCCTGATAGGTTGGTTCGGGTTTGTTTCCACCAGCATAACCGGGAATAACAGATTCAACTCCCTTAAGCTGGCTGAAAATCGCTTCAGCACACCAGAAGCAGCCGCTACCGAATGTGGCTGTTTGAACGTTGTTTTTACTTTTCATCGGGGATGAACCTCATGGAAACAGAATTAACACAATGGCGTGTGTTCTTTTCTGTGTATCGTTCTCCTTTAAACACATGACCAAGATGGGCACTACAAACAGCACATTGGATTTCGGTCCGGTATCCATCCGTGTCTGGCAGTTCCTTTACGGCCCCAGGAATAGCTTCGTCAAAACTGGGCCACCCACAACCCGCATGAAATTTACTATTGGAATTGAAGAGGTGTGCACCGCATTGACGGCAGATATAGATACCTCTTTCAAAGAAATCATCGTATTTCCCCTGGAAAGGAGCTTCGGTACCTTTATGGAGGATCACCTGCTCTTCTTCGGGTGTTAGTGGTTCCATTTTCGACATGATTACCTCGCTCTTATCCCTTGAGTGTACATTGAATTAATCGGTTGAGGTGTAAACAAAGTATTAATGGAAGTTACCAGGTTTTTAAATACAGCATCAGACAGCGAAGTATTGTTGTTTAACTATTGACAGAGAATTTTTCTTTGCTATACTTGTAATAACAGGATAACATTACTACAGGAAGCCAGATAAGGATAACGATCCTATGAACTCATCCGAAGAGTGTTTTTCAGACGTAAAACTAGATTTTGATAGTCCCATTCCCTATTACATTCAGATTAAAGAAAAAATAAAAGAGCAAATTGATTCAGGGTGTTTGAAATTCGGAGACCAACTACCCGGTGAACCTGTTCTCTGTGATCTTTTTACAGTCAGCCGCACGGTGATTCGGCAGGCGCTTGCAGATCTTGAGCATGAAGGTCTTATAGCGCGCAAGAAAGGGAAAGGCACCTTTATTATCGAGCCGGAAACTTATTTTGAAAAACTTACCGGAAATCTAACCGGTTTTTATCAGCACATGAAAAAAAGAGGGCATATTGCCTTGAGCGAGATCCTGAAACAGGAAATTATCCAGGCAGATATGAATATTGCCACGAATCTGGATATAAAAATCGGCACACCGGTTCTACAGCTTGATCGTTTGCGCTATATTGACAGCGAACCTATCGTTCTAACCAACACGTATATTCCCAGTCACTTTGTTCCGGGGCTAGAGAAGATAGATCTATCAAGAGAATCTTTATACGGTGTTCTGGAAAGAGAATTTGGAGTTGTGATTTCGCGTGCATACCGTACCATAGGGGCTGTTGTTGCAGATGAATATCATGCTGGGTTATTCAAAATACAAAAAGGGGATCCCCTTATTGTAATAAACAACATTGACTATTCTTCGGATGGAATATTGTTTGCCTATTACCATGGTTTGTATCGAGGGGATCGTAATATTTTTGAAGTTGAGATGGTGAAGTAAAAGGACTGTAGTTATCTGAAGATGAATTTCCAGAGGAATGACAATAAAGAATAAACACCTTGCCTGAAATAACCTATAAAGAATTATTTGACCGATTCGGTCTTTTTATGCTGACCTGAATAATGAAAAAGAAAGGAGAATAGATTACAGACTAAATAAAGCACACCCATAACGAATAAAGAGGGCAGCCTACATATTTTGCACGATTATATTAAGGAGGAAAAATGCAAAAGCAAAAAAGGACCATCACATGCTTAATCGCATTGATGATGATCTTCGCGATAGTTCTATCTTCCTGTAACACCTCACCAACTGATGAGGTGGTGGAAGAAACATCTGGAACTTCTGACACAGTGGGGGAAGAAACTGCGGATACGGGTACGCAGCCCGGAAATTATGAGAATGCAACTCGAGAGGAAACCGTTTATTTTGATGCGTATGTGGCACATGTTGACCACGCAAACTGGAACCCCTTCATCACTGACAATTTGCGTGATGTGGGTCTACAGCAAGCTTTAATCGAGCCGCTTTTCATGTTGAATTATGATACCGGTGAAATTGACCCGTGGTTAGGCTTGTCAATGGAGGCAAACGATACATTTGATGTTTGGACATTGAATCTACGACCTGGTGTCAAATGGAGCGATGGGGAAGATTTTAACGCCGATGATGTGGTTTTCACCGTGAATATGTTCCTGGCAAACACACCCGATCTTGGCGCAGATGTAGCTTTATGGACAGAAAGCGTCGAAAAGATCAACGACCTGACTGTACAGTTCAACCTGACAGACTCGAATCCCAGATATCAACTTGATATTTGGTCATTTAAAATCTGGGGTGACCGCAACTCAATTGTTCCAGAACATATCTGGAATGAGTATGCAGATAATCCGATGGAATTCACCAATTATGATCCCGAGCAGGGTTGGCCGGTCTTTACAGGTCCCTATCTATTGTCGAAATTTACGGAAAATGAATACATTTATGTCAGAAACGACAATTGGTGGGGAGTCGAAGCTGGATTTCAGGATCTACCAGCTCCAAAACGCCTGATCTGGATACAGTACGGTACGGAAGAAAGTAAAGCAGCCGCAATGATTGCGAATGATCTTGATGCAATGGCAAATACTTCTTTAGGTGCATTCGAGGCAATGACAGCCGCCAATTCCAATATCATCGGATGGGAATCAGAATTACCCTATGGAACCATCGATCCCTGCCCACGGTATCTGAGTATCAATAATGAACACCCAATTTGGAGCGATAGTACGTTACGTCAAGCTGTAAACCTGGCTGTTGATCGTGAACAGATCGTTACAATTGCCTATGAAGGCGGGACATCCGCATCAATATCCATCTTCCCTCAGTATGGTTCAATGGAACAATATAATTCAGCCCTTGAAGACGCTGGATTAGCTGCCAGCAAGACAGCAGATACCGAAGCAGCAAAAGCGCTCATTGAATCTAGTGGTTGGGTGTTGAATGCAGATGGCTACTACGAAAAAGATGGTCAGGTCTTGACGATGTCCATTCTGACGATCGAAGAGTCTATGGAAACCCGTCGCATCGGTGATGTAGTAGCAGAACAGTTGCGAAACATTGGTATCGATGCAGAGTCACAGGTGCTGTCTTTTGGTGCCTGGCTTACCGCACAGTCTGAAGATGGAACACCTGAGGATGATTATGAAGGCGCTGTTTCATTTGTGTGTGGGGGTGTAAATGAGCCTTATGTTACATTAAATACCTTCGGGGGTGGTGAGGATGTGACAAAAGGTGGCATGGAGCGCTGGAGTGGTGAAAGTTGGGAAGCATTCCGCGCATCTGTGGCTCAGTTGAAAAACTTAGCCCCCGGTGATGCTGCAGGCGTTCCAGTGGTTGTTGAGGCTTATGAAAACATTATTGAAGACATGCCTTTTGTCACCCTTACACAGGCATCTATGCTTACTCCTCTCAACACGACATATTGGACGAACTGGCCTACCAGTGAGAATCCTTACACAATTCCTTCTACTTGGGTTCAAAGCACACATCTGATTATTCACAATTTGCAGCCTGCAAATTAATAATCTTATTAACATGGGCATCCACATTATTCAATGTGGATGCCCTGAAATAGTTTTTAATGGGTGATTTATGAACGGTCTTACATGGAAGTATGCTCTGCACCGTATTGGAATTTATCTTCTAACGATATTAATTAGCATTACTCTCATTTTTGTTATCTCTCGCGCTGTTCCTGGTGATCCGATTGAAAACATGTGGCGGCAATTAGAGATGCAAAAAGGGCAAATCGAAGGGGTTGACCTCATTATTGACCACTACAAAGAGCTTTTTGGACTCAATGAGCCCATTGGTATTCAGTATCTGAAATATCTCTGGAATACGGTTCGTTTTGAATTCGGTGTATCATTCGTACATTATCCAACCTCTGTGTCGAGTATGATCGGGCATGCTCTGCCCTGGACGTTGGGCTTGGGTTTAATCACAACACTGATAATATTTATTTTTGGCAATGGTATCGGAGCCGTATTTGGATGGGAACGGACACCCAAATTTATAAAAACAATAATTCCCTCCAGCCTGATATTTACATCTATACCATCAGTATTAGCGGCACTATTTTTACTTTCCATTTTCTCTAAAAATTTAGGCTGGTTTCCATTGGCTGGCGCTTATAACAGCAATGTCACGCAAGGTTGGAATTGGCCATATATCGCAAGTGTGATCAAGTATGGTTTTCTGCCGGTTCTATCAATTTTGTTGGTGAACATTGGTTGGACTATTCTTGGGATGCGTGCAATGGTTGTTACTATTGGAGGAGCTGATTATGTTCGGTTAGCTCAGGCAAAAGGGTTGAAACCGTTTTACATTCTTAAAAAATACACAGTGCGTAATGCGCTTCTTCCTCAACTTACCTCACTCGCGTTAAGTTTGGGTGGATTGATATCGGGGCAAGTATTGGTTGAATCGATTTTCTCTTATCCTGGGATGGGAATGCTCATCTTTCGTGCTATACGAGAACAAGATTTCAATGTGATCCAGGCAACCTCTTATATGTTCATTCTGATTACTGCAACATCCGTGTTGTTAATTGACCTGCTCTATCCACTTATCGATCCGCGCATTACACATGGAGAGGACTAAGAATGAAAAAAACTGATTTCGTTGAGAATACTGGGGTAGAGGTTTTGGCAGAAGATGGTTGCAAGAAACGACCTCCTAAAGATAATCCATGGAAAAATTCCAGATTGATTATCGGGACAATAATTTTGGGAATTTTAATCATCATTGCATTTGTGGGTCAATTATTTTGGGACAAAACACTGGTAAATGTGGGTAGTTCACCTCTAAATCTACCACCGGTAGGAAATGAATATCGAGATCAAATTGGAAATTGGGCTCATCCTCTTGGCACTGATAATTCGGGGCGGGATATTTTAGCTTTAGTGCTTGTAGGGTTGCCCCATTCCCTGGGGATCGGTTTTGTTTCCGCCACTATCGGGTTAACCATTGGTATTATCTTTGGTTTTTCGGCTGGATATCTGGGTGGACGGGTAGATGATGTGATTCGTCTTCTATCTGATACCACAATGAATATTCCAGCATTACTGATTTTGATCATTATTCAATCCTTAATACCCAATGCTGGTTTTTTTGCGATGGCATTGCTGCTAGCTGTATTTGCATGGCAGAGCCCGACTCGTGTTCTTCGGGCACAGGTGCTATCGATGAAGCATGCTGATTATGTGAAATTAGCACAACTTTCTGGCTCACCGGATCAAGAGATTATGTTCAAGGAAATGATGCCGAACTTGATGCCATTTCTAATATCTCAGTTGACAGCGGGAACATCGTATTCTGTGCTTATTTTGGTAGGTGTCGAAGTTTTGGGTTTGGGATCACAAAAAATCCCGTCCTTGGGGATCACACTCAATAATGCAATAAATGCTTCTGCTATATTGCGTGGAATGTGGTGGTGGTGGGGAATTCCAACCATTATCTTGATCGTGGTCTTTATGTGTCTTTTACTGATTACCGTTGGTCTAGATGAAGTATCTAATCCGCGCTTGAGAGATCATTAAACCCATAACAGGAAAACCTAACGAGGATTTCAATTATGAATTCATATGTGTTGGATGTAAGGAAATTAAAGGTAGATTATGCCACTTCTATGAAAACAATCCAGGCAGTGAAGGGAATTAGTTTCTCAATTCAAAAAGGAGAGACACTAGGTCTGATTGGTGAATCTGGTTCAGGCAAAACCACTACTGCCATGGCTATTCTCCGATTACTTCAAAACCCCGGACGGGTTGTAGGAGGGGAGGTAATTTTAAATAGTGATATCGACTTGTTGACCCTCTCAGAACGCGAATTAAGAAAAGTACGTTGGACGGAACTTGCATTGATTACTCAAGGATCAATGAACTCCTTGAATCCTACGATGCGCGTTTGTGAACAGATTGCAGATGGAATTCTTGCTCATAAAGAAATGAATGATAAGAATGAGCTGAATGAGTATATTAAGAATCTGCTGAAGTTAGTCGGATTACCAGAAAGGGTTTTTAATCAGTTTCCACATGAATTAAGTGGCGGAATGAAACAAAGAGTTTGTATAGCAATGGCTGCATCGCTTAATCCGTCTTTGTTGATCGCTGATGAACCGACCAGTGCATTAGATGTAATAACGCAGCGCATCGTAGCACAAACTCTGCTCGATATTAAAGAACGTTTGAACACCTCTCTATTGATTATTGGTCATGATATTGGATTGATGGCTCAAATGGCAGATCGTGTTGCAGTCATGATTGATGGTTTCATTGTAGAAGTGGGAACGATGCAGGAAGTGCTTAGTTCACCTGAACATCAATATACACAAATACTTGTTGATTCGATGCCCTCCATTAAACGGCGTAAACCACTTACCGCAATTGATGAACGAACCAGGAGTGAAATCTCGAACAAATTGTGTGTTTCATCTGAGATGACAGAGGTGACAACGGGTCACTGGGTAGCGGTGAATTAATGATATGGAGTCGAGTACGCAGATTTGGAATCGGTCTTTAAGCTTTAATTGTCTTCTCATTAAGGAAGCAAGGAGAAATGGATGGATCAATCATTATTGGAGGTAAATGACCTGACCAAAATATTTGGTGAGGCATCACAAAAACAAAAAAAACAGGTGGTTGCCTTGCAACACTTCAACGCAGTGATCTCTGGCACAACACCAAAAATTATCACTATCGCTGGAGAAAGCGGTAGTGGAAAATCAACGCTGGCTAATTTAATCCTTGGTTTTATTAAACCCTCCTTTGGAACCATTATGTATAAAGGACAGGATGTGTCTTCTTTTGATAAAGGTGAGATGCTAACATACAGAAGAGAAGTACAGGCGGTTTTTCAAGATCCTTACTCGATATATAACCCGTATTATTGTGTGGAGCATATTTTCGATATTGCAATGCATAACTTTAAACTTACCGATGATAAGCAAAAGAAGCGTGATTTGATAGAAGATGCCTTGAATCTGGTCGGATTAAAAGGTGAGAATGTACTGCGAAATTATCCTCATCAATTGAGTGGAGGACAGCTTCAACGAGTGATGATTGCTCGTGCCTATATGCTCAAACCGAATCTTATCATTGCTGATGAACCGGTATCCATGATCGATGTATCTCTTAGAGCCATGATCTTGGAAATTATGATGAAGCTGAAAGATGAATATGGAATTTCATTTATTTACATCACCCATGATTTTAGCACTGCTTACCAGATAAGCGATGAAATATATTTGCTATATCATGGCATGACGGTAGAGAAAGGGAACACAGTTAAAGTGATCAACAATCCGCACCATCTATACACAAAAGACCTTATTGCCTCTATTCCAACCATTGATGAAAAATGGGAAGGTCATATCGAGGTCACTGAGGATCTTGAATCTGATCGAGGGCAATTAAAGCCCACTCCAACTTTTATGGAAGTAGAGCCGAAGCATTGGGCTGTTTTGTCATAAAAATATATGAATATTCACAATAACAAAAATTATTAGGAGCTACGATGAACAATCAATCCTCAAAGAAAAATCTAGTTTTTTTCTACAGTCATGAAAACTGTCCTGCGCGTGCAACTGCCTTACCGGTATTAGCCTGGTTGGCAGAACAGAATGATATTGATTACGATGGTTATTTCTGTGTTAGACCAAGTCTGGCAGATATTGGTGATGCCATGCCGTATACCGGGAATAAGCATGATGAACAATTCTATTTCACGGCGAATTTCTTCCAGCATATATACTTTTTTGCATTGACGGAAGAGACCCCGATCCAATTTGAAAGATTCCTGGAAGCCAGGGGAAATTCGACGATCGTCAAGAAAGATTCAAATGCTCTGGTTGATTTCTATACCGAAATCTTCGATATGTTCCATGAACCCATTCCAACCGAAGCGGTCATTTTCCCTTCTACCAAGTTCCAGTTTCCAAATGAAGGTGTTGACTTTGGAAAATTTGCGATTTCTGGTGAATCCAAACTAGATACATTTTGCTATCCGGAGATATTCTTCCGCAAGGCATTGGCAATATATTATGAATTACCCGATGACCAAATTTCACGACTTATATCCTTCGGTTTGAAGAAGATATATTTAATATTTTGCCCTGAAGACGCAGTAAAAAAGTATAAAGATATGGGTCTAGAAGTTGAAGTGATTGATTCTGTGAAGGCCGATGATACTTACACCTCTATTACAGGGCGAATCGCTTACCGTTGGCTCGGGCAGGCACAAGGATTTTCCTTGGGGAATGATCCCATTACATTGCGCTGGACGCCTAAATATTTGCGGGAGCGAATCATCTCGATCGCTGCTGTTAAATCTTTGCCTCAAGCAGTGGAACTGCTGGGTGATCTCACGGATCGCGTTGGCAATAAACTCATTTGGGGTAGTCAAATTTATGATGACACAATCATCAGCGACCTGTCAAAACATGATATCGTTTTCTCACTGGTTCATGATGTTGAAGTGGGTATCACAATAAAAGATAAAATTCAATTTCCTAGATCATGGTTGAATGATGCCCCTGCCCCATGGGACTATGAATATAGTGATGATTTTATAAAGGAACAGTTAGATTCTGGAAAGATTCCTGTGTGCTTTGTCCATTATGCTTCCGACCTGGGTCATCTGCCGGTTCTTACACGTCATCTTGATATGCATTCGATCGATGGAATTGTTGATGGTTTTGCGTTTCCTGCTACCTATTGGTTATACGCTGAGGAGCAACTCGAACAGCTGTACATAAGTAAAGAAATGGGTGGAATTTTTCCATCATCCGAACCGCTTCTCGCCAGTGCCGGTATGGGTGTTGCTACTGAAGCACAAAATTACCTGAGTAGTGAGGTATTGATTGACAATCTGCGAAAAGCAAAAGAGATCATTGAAAATCGTGCCGGGAAGAAACATATCCCCCTAGGGTATTATCCGTTCCAGGATGCTTGTCCCAAATACAAACACGGCACCGGCGAACCACCATTCGAGGTTATTGCGGATGCTGGTTTTGATTATATGATCACGTATAAACATGAAAATAAGTTCCCGGAAATTGTTTATTCAAAAGGAAATTTCATTGCTCTTAACCAGCAGGTTGAACATTGGAGTTTTGACCCATTAAACGATCTAAAAAGCTGGGAAAATAAAATAATCGAATCGAAAAAGAAAGGGTGGATCATTTTAGGATTGGATGCGCCATTCTGGGGAATGGTACCTTGTTATTTTGGTATAGCATCAAAGGGAATGAGCTTACACATGTTACAAAAAGTAATGACTTATGCTAGAGATGGCGGGGATAGTGGAAAACTATTTATTGTGAAACCCCATGAAGCAGTCCGGTTTGCAAGATTAATGCAGAAGGAAGGGTTGGTTTGATATTACTGCGTGCATGCGTATTACAATCATAAAAATGGAAAGAGAACTCCGAATTAAAAATACATTAAAGAGTCTAACAACTTTAACCATCACTGTTTTATAGGATAGGATATGACTTCTAATAGAGAAAATGACAATGGTAAATATCTGATTAATACGATTAATGTTCAATTTAATGAAGATGATTGTGCTATTGCTGGATGGAATAGGATCACTGAGTTTCTCAGCCAGGTCATTTTAAATAAATCACAAAAATCCACCTGCGTTATTGGTATGGATGGTTATATTGGAACTAATTGGCAGTTAATAAAGAAACAATTGGAAAAGTTACTCAGTGAAAAGCATGTTCAAGTTATCTTTTTAGACATAGAAACATGTTTGCTGCCAGAAGAAGAGATCAATATTCGGCTTAAACCATTTTTAAATGGAGATCCAATTTTCGGAAAAATATATACGGGCAACCTGAATAGCTTTTATGATGTGAAGAAACTAAAAAAAATAAAAACAAAGCTATCAGAAATAAAATCGAGAGTAGAACCCAAAGAATTCACAGTGGTTATATGTTATGGAACAGGTGCATTGTTGAGTACACTTCGTTCTCACTATGATCTTAAAATGTATTTTGACCTAACAAGAGAAGCGGTTCTCACACGCAATAAGAATTGGAACCAATTATCTGGCAAGACACAAAGCATTGGCCCTAAAAAATTATATTATGTTGATATGCTGATCAATGATAAACATCGGAATCAATTACTAAACAAGATCGATTATTATGTTGATGGTAATGATGAAGAAACACCCACCCTGATATCTAAAAAAAGTTTACAAAGAGTAACATCGGCGCTTGCAAGCATACCTTTTCGATTGAAATATTTGTATGAACCAGGTCCCTGGGGAGGGCAGTGGTTAAAAAAAATACGCCATCTACCACCAAATTGGGTCAATTGTGCTTGGAGTTATGAGGCAATTACAACAGAAATGAGTTTATTGGTTTGTATGGGAGATGTCATGTTTGAACTGCCATGGACTACATTTTTTTATATGCAATATGAACGCGTTATGGGGAATGGTTCAAAACGTCGTTTTCATGGAGAGTTCCCCATTCGATTTGATTATCTGGATACGATTGATGGAGGAGACTTATCCATTCAAGTCCATCCGGGAACCACCTATATTCGTGAAAACTTTGGAGAACATTACCATCAAGGAGAAATGTATTATATTGTCGAAGCCAAGGAAGGAGCTTCGGTTAATTTAGGATTAAATGAAAATACAGAAATAAAGAAATTTAAAGAAACTGCTCTGAAAGCGGAAAAAGAGGGAATTGGGTTCACCTATTCAGATTATGTAAATAAGGTACCCAGTAAAAAACATGACCTGCTCATGATTCCACCAGGAACTGTTCATGGTTCTGGGGTGGGTTTGGTTGTTTTAGAGATCAGTGCAACGACATATCGCTATACCTTTAAAATCTACGATCATTTGCGTCCCGATTTGGATGGAACAATGCGACCAATTCATATTGACCATGCCTTCAATGAGTTACGACCATTTCGAAGAAGCAAATGGGTTAAGAAGAATTTAATTCAGGAACCACGCTTAATCCGTGAAGGAAAAGGATGGAAAGAATTCTTAATTGGAGATCGGAGAGAGTTTTTCCACATAGTTTATCGTCTCGAATTTGATGATCAGATCATGGATGATACTTGTGGCAATTTTCACATTTTAACCTTGGTCGAAGGTGAATCTGTAGAACTTCATGCAATTGATGATGAGAGCAAGACGATAAAAATACAATATTCAGAAACTATTATTGTCCCTGCTTGCTTAGGTAAGTATAAAATGGTCAATCAGGGTCAAGAACGATGCAAAGTTGTTAAATCGAAATTAAGATGATTTTAAAGAAAAGAACGGTGAATCGGAGATCTGTGGATATATATCTTTGCTCGCTTAAATATGGAGGAAACCATGAAGTATGATCTACCTTTAGAGGAACTAAGAACGTATTTGCCCACTCGCGTTGAGCCGGACGATTTCGATGCTTTTTGGAAAAAAACCTTGGATGACTCCCGCAGTTATTCATTGGAAGCATCCTTTCAACCAGTAGATTACCATTTGCGTACCATTGATACTTATGATGTAACTTTCAACGGATACCTTGGTCAACCGATTAAGGGTTGGCTGTTATTACCACATGAGCGTAGTGGTTCCCTGCCTTGTGTGGTGGAGTACATAGGATATGGTAGTGGACGCAGCACCCCATATACCTGGCTTTTATGGAGCAGTCTGGGTTATGCACATTTTGTAATGGATACACGAGGGCAAGGGGGTACCTGGTACCCGGGGGATACTCCTGACCTTGAGATTGATGGGGGTAATCCTCAACACCCCGGATTTATGACAAGGGGTATCTTTAACCCGAAAACATATTATTATCGCAGAGTGTTTGTGGATGGTGTACGAGCAATTGAAGCTGCACGATCTTTTCCGGAAATTAATGGTCAACAAATCATTGTAACCGGAGGCAGCCAGGGCGGCGGTATTGCTCTTGCGGTAAGTGGTCTGGAGAATACGATTTCTGCAACTATGCCAGATGTTCCATTCTTATGTAATTTCCGTCGGGCAACGGAAGTCACTGATTCAATGCCATACAGTGAGATAGTTCAATTCTGTCATGTCCATCGAGATAAGATCGATGTGGTATTCAACACCCTCTCGTATTTTGACGGGATGAATTTTGCAGTCAGAGCAAAATCGAAAGCTCTGTTTTCTGTCGGATTGATGGATACCATTTGCCCTCCCTCAACTGTCTTTTCCGCTTATAACTATTATGCCGGTCCCAAACAGATCAAAGTTTGGGAATTTAATAATCATGAGGGTGGAGATATTTATCAGATATCTGAAAAAATTAAATTCCTCAATGAGTGTAGGAAATAAGTTTTTTCAAGAATTGGATTATTAAAAGAAAATAGCAAAGGCAACTTATGAAAAAATATGTCTTGGGAATTGATGGTGGTGGCACACGAACTCGTGCAGCGATTATAGATGATGAAGGAAATGTCCAAGGAACATGTATTGGAAATTCATCGAATTATGATGATATTGGAATTGATGCTGCTCGTGAAAATATTAAACAGGTAGTGGATTGCGCTCAGCAGAAAACAGGAATCTCCATGGATCAGTTCCATGCTGCGTTTTTAGGTATTGGAGGGGTATCCTCAGAAGCGGACCGGGCAATTGTCAAAAAGATGGCTTTGGATCTTCATCTTGCACCCGAAGAGTGGATTGGGGTCGATCACGACATTCGAATCGCACTGGCGGGGGGTCTTTCAGGACGCCCTGGCATTGTTCAAATTGCCGGCACCGGATCTTCCTGTTATGGCAGAAACGCAGAAGGGCGAAGCTGGCGATCGGGTGGCTGGGGGCCGCTGCTCGCAGATGAAGGCAGTGGTTACTGGTTGGGAATTGAAGCCATGAAAGCTGCGACACGTGCGGCTGATGGTCATTCGCAAGCGACGAGTTTATTACCTTCTGTATTGGATTTTCTAAAACTGACCAATATTGATTCCATCATGAATCGTCTTTATGCCCAAAAAATGACACGAACAGAGATTGCATCCTTGAGTCCCTTGGTTATAAGTGCTGCAAAAGAGGGGGATACGATCAGTCTGGAGATTATTGATAGCGGAATTCAATACATGGCAGAATGTGTGTCTATCGTTGCGAATAAACTTGACTTACTGGATCAGTGTGAACTTTCTTTAACGGGTGGCGTCTTTCAAGCCGGGGATTTTATCATTGATCGAATGCGTAGCAAGGTTCAGGAACGGCTACCGCATTGTAAAGTGACTATGGCTGAATTACCGCCTGTTATTGGTTCTTGTTTATTAGCTCTGGATTCCTTACAGATACACTTAACTCCCTCAGAAATACAAATTTTACAAGAAAATACAAGATCATTATTATAAATGTATTGATGATTTTCTTTGTAATGAGAAGGCAAATACCCCCTATTCAAACCTTGTTCTATCTGATAAGATAAACACCGCTCTTCATCAAAAACCTCGGCGAAATGAAGCCGGGTTTTTTAATGGAGAAAGAAGGTTGCAATGCTTATTGAACGAACGAACATACGAAATATTGCCATCATAGCTCATGTAGACCATGGAAAAACTACCTTGGTGGATGGACTGCTGCGGCAGTCGAATACATTTCGCGAGAACCAGCAGGTTGCTGAGCGTGTGATGGATTCTAATGATCTGGAACGCGAACGCGGTATCACCATTCTGGCAAAAAATACCGCCATTTCGGTTTTTGACCCGGTGACCAAGCAACAGGTAAAAATAAACATCGTTGATACACCCGGACATGCTGATTTTGGTGGCGAGGTCGAGCGCGTGATGAACATGGTGGATGGCGTTTTGCTACTGGTGGATGCCGCTGAAGGTCCCATGCCGCAAACCCGTTTTGTATTGAAAAAAGCCCTCGAAATGGGGCATAAAGCGATCGTGGTTATTAATAAAGTTGATCGCAAAGATGCCGAACCGGAAAGGGCGTTGAACCAAACTTTTGATCTTTTTATCGATCTGGGTGCCACTAACGAGCAGGCGGATTTCCCGGTGATCTTTGCCAGCGCAACTTCTGCGCGTGCGGGTTTAACACCTGAATTAGGTCCAGATTTACAGCCATTATTCTCGACAATTTTACGATACATTCCAGCCCCGAAAGTGGATATGGATGCACCCTATCGCATGCTGGTTACCAACCTTGGTTATGATGATTACCGAGGTGTGACCGCTATGGGGCGCATTTATGCCGGGAAGATCCACGTTGGGCAAGCGCTTACCCGTATAGCTCTGGATGGACAGCTAATCACAGAACATGCTCAATACTTGTATATTCATAAAGGATTGGAACAAATTGAGGTAGAGGAAGCTGCTGCAGGGGAGATCATCACCCTGGCGGGGCTCGAAGGTATTGCCATCGGAGAGACACTTTCTGATCCTGAGCATCCAGATGCGCTTCCTCCCATCCGTGTTGAAGAACCGACAGTGCGAATGACATTTGGTGTGAACACTTCTCCATTTTCTGGACGGGAAGGCAGGTGGGGTACCTCTAGAAAATTACGAGAGCGTTTATTCACAGAACTGCGAACCAACGTAGCTCTGCGTGTAGAGGAAACGGATAGCACTGATTCGTTTCTGGTATCTGGTAGAGGAGAGTTGCATCTGGCTATTCTCATTGAAACCATGCGCAGAGAAGGATATGAATTTCAAGTTTCACGCCCTGAAGTGATTTTCCATAAAGACAAAGATGGCACGCTCCTGGAACCGTATGAAGAAGTGTATATTGAAACCAGTGCTGATACGGTTGGTGCAGTGGTTGAAATGCTTGGAAAACGGCATGGCAGCATGAAAGATATGCAAGAAAATACAGATGGCAGCGTGCGCATTAGTTACATTGTTCCCACACGCGGTTTATTGGGATTTCGTTACCAATTTCTGACCGCTACACGCGGATTGGGCGTTATGAATACCCTGTTCCATGGATACGATGTAACATCTGGTCCACTTGCAACACGTTATACTGGGTCCCTGGTAGCCTGGGAATCAGGCATAACCAGCACCTATGGATTAAAAAACGCCGAAGACCGTGGAAATCTTTTTTTGGGTGCCGGTGTGGAAGTATATGAAGGAATGGTCATTGGAGAATATACCCGACCGGGTGATCTGACGATCAACGTTTGCAAGCAAAAACATCTTACCAATATGCGCTCTTCCAATAAGGATATTGAGATCCGCTTAACCACTCCGCGTGACATGAGTTTGGACGAAGCTATTGAATATTTAGCAGATGACGAACTGTTGGAGGTTACTCCGCAAGCCTATCGCATCCGCAAGCGTATTCTGGATAGTGAAGAACGTGGAAAATTGGTTAAAACATCCAAAAAAGCGATCGAAGAAGAATAGACTTAAATGAAAAGAGCGGTGAAAATTACACCGCTCTATCTTTGATCTAAATAGGGGCTAATGTTCCGGCAAAGATCTGCCAGGCAAGCGCAGTCTTGGCGACCAGGCTGAGGATGATATAGACTCTTTCTCCATACAAGTAATCCTTCCAACGGCCAACCTTTTTATATTGCAGAACCATATTGACAGCAAAGCTATCGAAAAACACGAAAATGGTTGGGATGATAGCATATACAAAAGCTGGTGGTTTGGCATCGGAGGATGAAAGCGCGCTGAAGAAGTAGATCATGATCACGATCCAGGGAATGATCCCCGCAATACTTCCAAAAACAAATGAATGCCAATCAGTTTTTACAGTTGTCTGGTTATGGCGTTCCATCAGGATCCCGAAGAGGTTCATCATGGCATTGATCCCGAACATCAGAATTATGCTTCCCAGATCCCAAATGCCAACCAGCATGCCGATCAATACGATCATCAACGAAGAACTGAGAGCATATTCGTAGAATCGAACCGGATTCATCCCCTTTTTTAGATTCTTCACATACGATGGATACCCAACGGTTGCCAGGTAAAAGTGAGCTATTGCTGAGATGAGCAGAAAAATTGCCACTGCCGGGCCAAAAGGAAGTTCGTAGAATAGCTTCGGATCAGGGGTGAGGGTGAGTGTGGTGGTGTTGAATTTTAAATAATTTGTAAAAATTGGATAAGTTGTATCATTGCTGATCACCCACATGAATATTCCTTGAATGAGATGCAGGAAACCCATGATAAGGTTGAACCGTCGTAGACCTTGATAGATCTTTTCGTCTTGCGAATTTTTTACAGGCATAATTTGTTCCTTTCTTTATCTTAATTATAGGGAATAATAAAATAGGATAAAAACGCTCAGAATATTCTAAGGGAGCGTTAATAAAGCAATTTAACACACGCTAATCACCTAAACCACAGCGCTTTCGTGTAGAAAATTTGGCGGTGACCATGGTAATCGCTTCTCATTACCAAAGTGAACGAGAAATTATTATTCACTATAGTCCTTCTTTTTAGGGGAGAGATGTAAAATTGTTCGGTCATAAAAAATATTAAAAATGGACAGATAGGGCATAGACATGAAAATAGTAACAGATTCCGGAACTGATACACGTTGTATGAATCCAAAGGGATTGGAAATCCATGAAGTCTCACTGAAGGTGAATATCGGTGAAAAAATGTACCTCGATGGACAAGGCGTTGATCTCGAAAATTTCTATTCGACAATGGACAGCAGTGATATTTTACCAAAAACATCACAGCCATCTGCAGGTGAGTTCGCGGAACTGTATCGGAAATTAGCAAAAGAAGATAAAGATATCCTTTCCATCCATATTTCATCTGGTTTGAGCGGTACTGTCAATTCAGCACAGGCTGCTGCTAAAATGGTCCCTGAAGCGAATGTAACTGTATTTGATACAAAAACACTTTCGATCGGAGCCGGTTGGCAGGTAATGGCTGCTGCCAAAGCGGCTGCAGCAGGCTGGACAAAAGAGCAAATTGTTCCACTTCTCTCTAGAATTTCTAAATCAACCCGAACTATCTATACTCTTCAGGAATTGAAGTACCTGATCAATGGAGGTCGTATCAGCCACATGAAAGGGCTGATTGCTTCCATCTTAAACATCAAACCGCTGATTGGGGTAGATAATGAAAAGGGTAACTATACCCAGATGGGTCAATCTCGATCCTTTAAAACTGCTCTGCAGGGATTGGTAAACCTGATCGGGAAAACGATCAAACCCGATGAAGAGATGGTAGCTCAAGTTGTACATGCTGCCAATCCGGAAGGCGCCGAATCTTTGAAATCACAGGTAGATGCGGCCTTTAAAACTGTTTGGTATCCAATCTGCCAGCTTTCTCTGGTGCTTGGGGCGCATACCGGATCGAGCCTGGTAGGTATCAGCTATGCACCGGCTTCTGTTTTTGAAGGATTCTAGAAAAAATACCAGAAGAGGTTCAAAAAGACCTCTTTTTTATTAAAAACTATCTCTGTTGCAATGCTTATTCTTTTGTGATCGTGAATAAATCTTCAACAGTTGTTTGAAAGACATGCGCAATATCCAACGCTAGTTTTAAGGAAGGATTATATTTACCATTTTCCAAATGGCCGATCGTTTCACGCCGAACATTCACCAGTTCGGCCAGTTCTTCCTGAGTTAAATCAAACCTAGCTCTGTACTCCTTTATTCTTGTTATGATGGGCATGACTCAAATACCCCTTGCTTCTTGATATTCAAAGATTACTAATATGATGATGAATAAAAAAATTGAAATTGAGAAACTGAGTGATAATCCTGCGACTAGTTGTGCACTGTTTTTTGTAAAAGCTGTAACAGCCAGAGTTATGGTCTGCACTGCTACTCCAGTAAAAAAAGCGGGTGTGGCAGCTCTTTGGACATTAAGTTTAAATAATTCATCTGGTTTAACTGCAAGATAACGAAAAAAAACAAAGAACGCAAAAAACGCAAGAGAGTATTTATTGTCTGTGACAATTCCAAGAATACCTAAAAAACCAATCAATCCGAAATATGCAAGTTTATTTTTCATTTCATTACTCCCAAATGTGATGTTATTATCACAATATGTTATAAATATATCATATATACTAAGAGAAATCAAGAGAGCTTGAAGATATAAGGATATATTAATATGCACAAAACAAATATAAAGAAAGAAAAACGGATTGCGTTGTTCTTGCAATCCGTTTTTTTACTATAAACTGTAAATGCTAAATTCCCAGCAACTCTCTTACTTTTTCAACAGCGATGGAGGAATTTTGGGCATATCCATCTGCCCCGATCGCCTGCGCATATTTCTCATTTAAGGGCGCACCGCCTACCATGATCTTCACTTGCTCTCGTAAGTCCGCTTGTTTGAT
>DHHD01000103.1 GCA_002403105.1 Anaerolineaceae bacterium UBA4781
GCTGCCCTTCGATCCAGGATTGAAAGGAAGGAGAAGCTAGAAAATTATTCAACTGCAAAGCCAGATCGTCACGTTCTTTCTTGGGGAAGAATTTATCCATAGGGAAAGCGCCCAATTTTGTGATAGGTGGATCCTGAATGAGTAAAATGAGAGTGGTTAGATCAAGCGGAGTATTATTCTTCCAACTGTGTTCAATGATATTGGCGAGCAGGATATGTTCACGCGAACGCAGCGGGTCAATGTCTTTGAAACCAACCAAGGTTAGAAGCGCGGAGACTGTGCTGGCTATCATTTCACGCAGCGATTCTTCATTTTCATCCCAGCTCACCTGCGGCGGATTGAAGGACGTTAAAATGTTAATCGGGATACCTTTGGAAGAACCGGGGGTATAAATGGCACGGTCCACACTGCTCTGCAATTTGAGTAGATCCTCTTTACCGATCTCCCATTCCTGCAGCCCTGTTTGCCAATTTTCGGCGGTGATGGCTGCCATTTCAGGAATGGTTTTTTCTTCGCTGCGAGCCAGATCAGGGTTGATCCAGGGTTGAAAATCAGCGGGTCTCAATTCCGGAAAATGCAGAAAGAGGTTGGTTAAATCACCTTTTGGATCAATGATGATGGCTGGAACTTGATGCATGGCTGCCTCTTCCAATAAACCAATACACAAACCGGTCTTTCCTGACCCGGTCATACCGGTAACAATAGCATGGGTGGTCAGATCATCCAGATCATACAACAGCGGCTGATCGGTAATGAGCTTCTTCTTGGATAGATCAAAAAGCTTTCCCAGGTACAGTTCTCTATTTTTTCGTTTGATCATTTTTCACCATTTCATTTCTTGATATGCTTATTGTATACGTAGAAATATTCGTTGTGTAGATATTTCATAAAAACGGCTGTATGGATATAATCAAAACAGACATAAAGGACAGCATGGGAATTGATTTTCATACCTATCCACTGAAAATTACGAATGGCGCAGAATCAGCCAGCGTTGAAGAGTCTTTGGTACTGGCGAGTTCTTTGAAAAGCCACCGCCATCGCAAAGCAGAAATTCTGGCGCTGCTGCTGGATTTTAACCACCCTGCAGCGATCAGCGACCTTGAAATTAAGAAGATAACCACTGAAGCTGGTAAAGTTTATTTCAACACGCCCGGCTCCGTAACGAACGCACTTCAAACCGCCGCCGGGTTTATCAATACTGCGCTATTGGAGCGCAATCTATCAACTAATTCCAGTGAGCCTCTGCAAGCAGCAAGCTGTTTCATTGTTTCTCATAACGGATATTTATTTGTAGCGCAAGCAGGCAGCACACATGTCTTTCTCATTGAAGGGGAGGGTTTCACTCATTTTCAAAACCCGGATGCAAACGAACGTGGATTGGGCGCTGCAAGGCGTTTTGCTTTGAGTTTTCAACAAACCACCCTGACAGCCGGAGACCTGATCGTTCTTACCACACATGCTCCTGCCACCTGGGATAAAGAGCATTTAGAAGGCAGTCATCAGCTCAGCATGGACCAAGTCCACCGCAGGCTGATGAATCAAGTACAGGATGACCTTACTGCACTGGTAATCAAGTGCAAGGAAGGGAAAGGGACAGTTCAAGAGGAAAAGTGGTCCGAAGAGCTCCCGGCGCTTACCCAAAACCATACAAGCCCGGAAGAAAAGCGAGAAGATCTTCCAGCAGATGATATTGAAGAGACAGAATCCATGCAATCTGATCTTGAAGAACAGGGGGATTTTCTCAAGCCAAGCAGCATTTCCGATGGAGAAATTCCCATTCAAGATGATCTTTCGCTGGAGCATTTATTCCCGGAAAGCACTCTTGATGAAATGCCCATCGAACCCGGGCGACCAGAAAAAGCACATAACGTAAATGAGAATAAAACCGATGCAAAAGAACCCCACAGAGTCAGGAAAAGCGAATATGTAAAAAAACGATCGGGGAAGAACCCCAACGCTCAGACCTCAAAAACAAAAAATGTTCTGCAAGACTTTTTCATCAAACTTGGCAGCCGGCTCACTGCTGATTCCGGTTCGCTGGAGGGGAGCGGCTCAACCCATGTGTTGAATACAGTAGTGATCGCGATCCCGCTTATTTTGATCGTTGCAGCGATGCTGGTGTATGTGTACAGCGGCAGACGAGAACAACACCAAGCATACTTGGACGAAGCGCAATCGTATATCTCGCAAGCTGCTACGATCGAAGATGCTTCACAGCAGCGCGAGTATTGGACGAAAGCATATGATACGGTATTAAAAGCTGTGGAATTTGGAGATAGCGACCTTTCAGATACTTTGCTGACGCAAACCCAAACCATTATTGATGATATGGATCTGGTCACCCGTTTGGATTTCAGACCGGCGACAACCTCTCAATTTTCTCAGAATGTGGTGCTCAGCAAGATCAAGAGCAATGATTCCGGAATTTACCTGCTGGATAGCGCCGGGGGAAATATCTTTCGAACAGTTGCGAATTCGAAAGGTTTCTATGAGGTGGATGCAGCCTTCGAATGTGGACCAGGAACTTATGGGGTAATCACACTGGGCAAGATCGTTGATTTTACCACCCTGCCGACCAACACACATGCGTATGAAGTGTTGGCGGTGGATGCTGCAGGCAACCTGTTATATTGCTCACCCGGTAATGAAGCGGTACCGGGTTCGCTCATCCCGCCGGAGAGTGAATGGGGGCGAATTGCAGCCATGAGTTTGGATGAATACACGCTATACGTGGTGGATGCTGATAATGACCGCATCTGGAGTTATGCGGGGCATGATTTTGAGATCGCGGCGATGGCCGGTATCGTATTCAGCAGCCATCCGGTTGATTTTCTGGGGAGCGAAGAGGTGGATCTGGGAGGTGCGCTGGATCTGATCGTCAACAAAGAAGACCTGTTTGTTTTGCACGAAGACAGCCATATGACGACCTGCCAGTACAACCCCTACCGCGAGGGGAATGCGACGGA
>DHHD01000002.1 GCA_002403105.1 Anaerolineaceae bacterium UBA4781
TACCTGGAGCAATTTATCACCTTTGCAAAACGAACAAACACCCAACACGCATTGGTAGAAGTGCATTCACTTCAATCCCTGCCCGTTAACACGATCAGCAGCTTGATCCAGAATGGCATTCATGTGGATGTCTTTCTCAAGACCAATCTGTATGAAGAATTCGATCTGCTGGCTTACCAGGACCTGATAAGCAATTTGGCTGGTTTGCAGGTGGAGCGCGTGATCTTGTTCGACCGCCCCAACCAGCAAACATTCTGGAAACCCGAGACTTGGATCAAACCGGACCTGCTGGATATCTTTTTGGAAAAATACATCCTGCTGGCTGAAAAATGCCTTGAAAAGAATATTCAGCCGGTTTTCCCACCCCTGCAGCCTGCCGGGGATTACTGGGATACCGCTTTTTTACGCCTTTCTTTACAGAAGTTGAAAGAAAAAGGCAAGACCGCCTTGTTGGAATCTCTGGTGTTGAGCACCTACTGTTGGACCTACGAGCATCCGCTGGATTGGGGTGCTGGTGGACCGGAACGCTGGCCATCTTCAACACCCTATTACACCCCCGAAGATAGCCAGGATCAGCAAGGTTTTCGCATTTTCGATTGGTATCAGGCACATGCCAGAGCCGTACTTAATACCGCTGTGCCGATCATGCTTCTGCAAGCCGGGCGTCGATCAGAATACGGAGTTGAGGCGCAGGAACCTGAACAGGAAAACCAATCTGCGACTGTGCAATCCATTGTAGGAAAACTGTACCCTGACCTGGTTTCAGGTGCGGAAGAAGCAACCGCTGAAGGATTGCTTTCTGATGAGATCATAGTTTGTAACTTTTTGGTGGACCTGGATTGGGACACTTTAAATAGTTTGTTTGGTGGACTCTCCACTTCGCAATCGCAATCCAGTGAACCAGAACCCGCTGTGGAAGAACAAAAAAGTATCTCGCCTGATGATCTGCAGCATTATCTGCTTCTGCCCGACAATTCCTGGCAAGATGATACACACAAAGCTGCCATTCTTGAACCTTTTATTCAAAGATACCATCCAGTGGTAGGAACATCGCTCAATGCGGCTTTGGATGCCAAAGAAGTAACGCTGCTCGTCACCGACCAGGATGCGGCTGAAGAAAAAATAGCCGTTCTGGAACAAAACGAAGCCATTATGATACGCAAAATGCGCTTGGAAACAAGCCCTGTATTGGAGGATGGAAATGATCATTAAAGGGAAAACTGCTTCAGAACTTGGGGAGAGCCTGCCCGTCATTAAAGTGATGGGGCTGGGGGGCGCAGGTTGCAACACTATTAACCGCATGCTCGCTCTGGGGATCGATCATGTCGATTACATTGCTGCCAACACCGATCAGCAGGTGCTGCGTGCCAGTAAAGCACAGCACACCATCCTGCTCGGACCGCAATTGACCAAGGGGTTGGGAGCCGGGGGGAATCCACAGGTTGGCAAACTGGCTGCTGAAGAGAGTTTTCGGGATATTTATTCTGCACTGGAAGGTGCGGATATGGTCTTTCTAACCGCAGGCATGGGTGGAGGTACCGGCACGGGCGCCATTGCCATTGTAGCGCGCATTGCCAAATCCATGGGTATACTGGTGATCGCATTCGTGACCACTCCCTTTACTTTTGAGTTCGGCAAACGCAAGAGTAATGCAGATGAAGGGATCGCTCAATTGCGACCTTACACCGATACTCTCATCACCATCCCCAATGATAAACTCTTGCAGGTTGCTCCACGTGACCTGCCGCTGGATATGGCCTTCCGCTTATCCGATGACGCCTTGCGCATGGGTATTCAGAGTATCTCTGAATTGATCGCCCGACCCGGGTTGATCAATATCGATACAGCGCATATCCTGCGGCTCATGGAAATGGGCGGTGGGACGTATATGGCCATGGGAAAGGGTTCTGGAGCCAACAAAACCATGCAGGCTTTGAATAAAGCCATCAACCATCCCCTGCTGGATACCGTCCCATTGGAGCAAGCCCGGGGTGTGATCGTCAACTTCCATTCCAGTGCTTCCCTGCCTTTCGAAGAATTGACGGACGCGCTCAATCTCATCAAACGCAGCACTGGTAAAGAGTGTGAGATCATTACTGGCATCGTGCTGGATGAAAATATGGGTGATGAAATTGAGATCACCCTGATCGTCACCGGCATCGGCTGCACTTCCGTTAGTGATCCGGATATCGCATATCTCCATCACTTCGGTCAACCGCAGGTAACTGCACTGCCAGAGCAAATGATTCCGGCAGCATCCATGCCCGCGGAGCCAACGAACGAATTCCTGGCAGTGCCATCCTATTTGCGCAATCGCCAAATTCCGATAGAATTAATAGAGGAAGAATATGGAAAAACACATTTACGACCTGATCTGCAGCCAGATCTATAAAAAATATCCGGCTGTCAGCCACAGTAAACCTGAGATCAAAGCCCAACCCAACGGCGATTATTTGCTCATCTTTGGCGCCAGCCAAAAGACTGCCAATGGGCACGCCCTATCCACCAGCTTGCGCGTCACGGCGGATGAAAAGGGCAAGATCAAAAAAGTCAGCAGTTCGAAATAATTGTTATAAAAAAAGAGAGCTGTGAAACACCGCTCTCTCATTGAAAATAGGTCAAAGGCAGAGTCTTTGACTGTCATTATTATTGAACTTCATTTATTCCCTTCCTTACATTGCTTTTGATAAGATCTCGTTCATTTCTTGCTGGGTCAATTCGATACAGTTCCCTTTCATACTGCTCGAAACCGCTGACATTTCAATGATATGAGGGAAATCCTCTTCTTTCATCCCGTATGCAGATAATCCTTTTATCTTCAGCGTTTTTACCAGATCGGCGATCCAGCGAACGCCATCTTCCACTGTTGCTTTAGGATTATTCGTGATTATTTTTGCCACTTCCGTATACCGCTCTAGGTTCGGATTGTCTGCATCGCGCTCTTTCATCGCCCTCACATTGATCTCTACAACATGCGCCAGAAGCGCAGCGCAAATGGCGCCATGTGGACCATGATAGAAACCTCCCAAAGGACCCGCAAAACCATGTACGGCTCCAAGTTTTGCGTTTGCCAACGACATGCCGCCAAATAAACTTGCCACTGACATATCTTCACGAGCCTCGATATCACTGCCATCCATATAAGCCTTACCTAAAGACCGGCTGGCTCTTTTCATTCCTTCCCGGCACAAGGAATCTGTGATCGGATTGGGTACTTTGGAGACAAAAGGCTCGATCACCTGTGTCAATGCGTCCAGTCCGGTGCTGGCAGTGATCGCCGCCGGTACGCTCATGGTCAGTTCCGGATCGATGATCGCCAGATCGGCTATCATGAGCGGGCTGCGCAGGCTTACTTTAACATTATGTTCCTGAGACGATAAAACAGCATTTGCAGTGACCTCAGCGCCGGTTCCTGAAGTGGTTGGAACAGCGACAAAAGGCAGTGATTTCTTTGTGATCTGTTTACCCTTCCCGATCACCTCAAGGTAATCGATGCAATCTCCTGAATTCGCAAGGATCGCACTGATCGCTTTTGCGCTGTCGATCGCGCTCCCTCCCCCAATACCAACCAGGACTTCAATATTGTTTTTCTTCGCAAAAGCGATGCCTGCCTCGATCAATTCAATGCTGGGTTCACTGGATACGATGAAGCGCTGAGTTTCCAAACCTTTCGAATGCAACTCGTTTTCAATGTCAAATCCCTGTTCGCGTATGCTGTCAATATTCGTATATTCTGGATCTTTGATCTTATTGGTGACGATCAGCACATGCTTCCCCATCATGGGCAGCGCTTTGACAATTTCTTTGATTTTCGATCGTCCAAATACTATTTTTGTGGCTGTTGAAAAATTGAAATCCATCTTTTCTCCTTCATCGCTCGACAATATACGAATTAATGTCAACTTCTATACTTTTTTATCATCAATGATCACTTGAATAGATAATTATAGTTTTTTTTAAAGCCAATAATATGAATTTACATGAAAAATCCATAAATCAAAAATATTTCCGTTTTCATACTTGACATCATACCATGCTCTATATATAATGTCCATATCATAAACTGTTTGTCCATATAATGGACGTTTTCAACCAATGAGAAATCATATGAAAAAAGATACTCTTGCGCAAACTCTCATCAAAGGTCTCGATGTTCTCGAATGTGTTGCCGCGTCAAAAACTCCCCTCTCTGCCATGGAAGTGTCAAAAAGAACCGGCATCTCAAGACCAACCGCTTATCGCTTATTGATTTCACTGGAAGAAAAAGGGTATGTCGCCAGAGAATCCAGCAGTTTATTCCGCATGGGATCGTCAATCTTGAAGCTGAGTAAAAATGAACTCGATAAATTTGAACTGACAGAAATTGCGAAACCCGCTTTGATCAAACTATGTGAAAAAACCGGGGAGACTTCCATCCTTTCAATTCTTTCAGGCATTGATGTCATCAATATAGCGAGAATTGAAAGCTCAAAAACGATTCGCATAGAATCCAAAGTTGGCTCCATCACTCCGGCATATTGTACGGCAACCGGTAAAGCGATCCTTGCTTTCCTGGAAAAGCAAAGACGAGATGAATTGATCTCCAGGATGGAATTTATTCCACGGACGAAAAAAACAGCCAGAAATGCGCAAGAATTGATCGCTCGTCTGGATACCATTCTTTCACAAGGGTATTCGATCGACGATCATGAATATGATGATGAAATGATTTGCATCAGCGCTCCCATCTTCGATATGAATGGGAAGGTTGTGGCAGCGATTGGATTTTCTGGCGTCGCTTTCAGAGTTGAAAAAGGAGATAAAAATGAAATTATCCAATCTGTGCTTGAAGCTGCTAACTATGTATCGAGGAGAATTGGGTATAAGAAATAATTAATAGATGGAATGAATAATTTGAAAACCAATTATTTGATAAGGAGTTCTTAATGGAATATTTATCGTTTACTAAAATGCAAATTGAAAATGTTGGTAAAACTGTTCTCGATCTCCATTTACAGCAATACCATTGCTCAGAAAGCCTTATTCGAGCTCTCTGGCCCTTTATTATCCCCGAAGAAGAATTATCTCCAAGAATCCTCAAGATCGCGATGCCATTCCGTGGTGGGCTGGGAGCGTCTATGAGCAGTCATTGTGGAGGATTAACAATTGGTTTTATGCTGATCGGGGCTGTTTATAGTCGTACCGATCTTGCGGGTGATGGCAGACTGGCTCCTGCTTTTTGCCGCCAATATTGGAAGATGTTCCTGGATGAGTTCGGAACCTCCAACTGCACGCTTCTGCGCGGTGGAAAACCAGGTCCGGAAGCTCCCAGCCGTTGTGGATGCATCATGGTGCGCTCTGCCCAGTTGGTATTGAAATTCTTTAATAAGATCCATGCTGAAAATCAGGATCTTGACTCTATCTATTCCTTTAAACTGGATCGTACCAAAGAACCCTGCCATGAACAGGTGATTCCAATGAAATCCAGTGATGAAAAATGATCTGGTTTTTTGGATCTTTATGAATGATTGCGATTTTTTAAAATCGATTTCTTCACTTTACCGGTGATGGATAGAATGGAGTTCACGAATGCTC
>DHHD01000058.1 GCA_002403105.1 Anaerolineaceae bacterium UBA4781
ATCGATTGGGATTCTATTCATCATCGAGTATGTTCATCGAAAGCGGGATCGCATTATGATGGAACACGTGAGGATTTTCCAACCAGGGATTTGGAATTGGTGCTCCAGCAGGATATCTTCAACTTTGCCATGGTCGTAGAGAAAAAGAATGCTCTGCATAGAATGCGCTGTGAAAACGTTGAACGTGGGAAACAAAAACTTTCAAAATTCGACCGGTAAGCTTTAAGATTGACCAATCCAATGTATAAAGAATCTTTATAAATCCAGCCATCTGGCAGCCATGCCAGGCAGCTCTTCCACCGGTCCGCGTTTTTGTGTACAGAGCGGCAAAGAATTGAGGAATAGCTGCCCGTACTGCTTATTGACAATGCGGCTATCCAGCACAGCCACTACCCCGCGATCTGATTTCGTGCGAATAAGGCGTCCAAAACCCTGCCTGAAACGCAGGATCGCTTCAGGGATCTGGTATTCTTGAAAAGGATTCTCGAAAGTTTCAGAACGCGCGGTGATGATCGGATCACTAGGCACATCAAACGGCAAGCGCACGATAACCAGCACCGAGAGAGCCTGACCCGGCACATCCACACCCTCCCAGAAAGAGCGGGTTCCCAGCAAGACAGCGCGATCGGTTGTCCGAAATGTTTCAAGCAGCGCATTCGAGGAAGGGCCTTCACCTTGCTCAAAGACTTGAATATGATCTTTATTGAGAAGGGGTGCAATGCTGCGCGAAGTCAAGCGCAGTTGTTTATAGGATGTAAAAAGCGCCAACATGCGCCCACCGGTGGCCTTTGCCAGCCGCAGTAGAGTGCGTTCCACCCATAATTGATATTGACTGCGATCAATGGGTTCGGGCATATCGGTTGGTAGATACAGCAACGTGGAAGTCTCAAAATCAAAGGGCGAACCCAACAGTAATTCATCCGCAGTTTCTGCATTCAAGCGATTGCGCAAATAATCGAATTCACCGTTGGTCGTTAACGTTGCAGAGGTTAGGATGACACTCTGTTTTTCATTCCACAGGTATTTTTCCATCAATGGACCAATATGGAGGGGAGCAATATTGACAGAGAGCCGTTCAGAGCGCGGTTCAATTTCGAGCCAGTAAACGTTAGAAGGATCAGGCTCATAGATCAGAGAGGAAAAATTGGTCAGCGTTTCTTGAAAACGGCGTGCCAAACGCGCCAATTCGGTGACACTCTCATTCACTTCCAATTCTTCAGCGAAATCCAGGTCAGAAACATCTCGAATAAGACGCGAGAGGTCATTGAGTATGCTTTCCATGGTTGTGCTGGTTGTCTGCCAGTACACTTCCATTTGTGACCAGATCGGCTGGCGTGTTGTAGAGAGCTCCACGCGCGCACGCTGCCCGTATTCGGCCACATCTTTCCCCTCACGCAGTTCTTCCATGAAAGTATCCATGGAATTAAAAACCTGATTGAATTCATGGTCCAATCGAAATGCCAGATCGGTGATCTCTTCCAGGACTTCATAAAAAGCAGAGAATTGTTCTTCTGGCATTCGGCTTTGCAGACTGGCTGCCAGATTACCCAATGCCCCATTCTTAGGGCTGCCCAATTCTTCAAGACTGCGATTAATATCTTTATTCGAGACACGAAAACTAAGCGCGCTGGTCGATGCATCTTCCAGGTGATGCGCTTCATCTACGATGAGATAATCATAATCGGGCAGAACGCGGTTCTCCGTGATCACATCCGCCAGCAGTAAAGCGTGATTGACAACAATAATGTGCGCTCGCAGCGCGCTCTGGCGGGCACGAAAATAAGGGCAAACACCACCTAATCTCGCCATGCAAGCTTCTGCCCCACAAGTTTCTTCTTCAGCGGAGAGTTTAGACCATGTTTCCCATTCCATGCCGCCATTCAAGTTCAACTCACCCCGATCACCGCTTCCGCCTTGATGCAGCCAGATCAGAATTTTAGCAAGAATGCGCATTTCTTCACGAGAACGGGGACCGCGATAGCGCAGTCCTTCCAACCGGCGCGGACAGAGATAATTTCGTCTTCCTTTTAGCACAGTCGCATTGAGATCCAAATTGAGGGCATGTTTGGTATCAGGGATATCCTTTTTGATCAACTGATCCTGTAAGTTGATGGTGTTGGTTGAAATGATGACACGGGCTTGATTTTGAACTGCCCAGAGAGCGGCCGGCACAAGATAGGCGAACGATTTACCGGTACCGGTGCCCGCTTCGACCATGAAATGCTGTCCGGTATTGAAGGCAGTTGCCACCATGCGCGCCATTTCGATCTGCTGGGAACGGCTTTCGAATTGTGTGATAAAGTGTGAAAAAGTGCCACCGGGTTCCAAGTGAGATGCCACTTCCTCTTCATTCAATTGTTCAAAAACTGCCCTGGGTTTAAGAGGAGGTTGTGCCAATTCATCCAACTTGCCAAATAAAATACCATAATCATCCTGGTGAACCTTTTTAGCTTTTAGCG
Source organism: Anaerolineaceae bacterium UBA4781 (assembly GCA_002403105.1). Taxonomy (GTDB): domain Bacteria; phylum Chloroflexota; class Anaerolineae; order Anaerolineales; family Anaerolineaceae; genus UBA4781. Next base: position 2,460 of record DHHD01000058.1, read on the forward strand.
GTTCTCGCAAGCGTTGCTTCACGATCTGGTTAAAGAACCATTTTCCGCCCCATGACAGACCTTTTCCATGATCGGCAATCTCACGAATTAATTCAAAGGGTAAGTCATTTGCCATTTCAAGGAAACGCATGAAAATGCCATAGGTCATTTTGGCGTCATCCAATGCACGATGCGATTGAAGTTCATCGGATCTTATTTTAAGGATCTCGACTAAAGAACCGAGATTGTAGCGACTAGCGGTTGGCATGAGCACGCTCGCCAGATCAAAAGAATCAATTTCATCATTCGCTAGAATGAATTTATTACTCTTTAGAAAAGACAGGTCAAACTGAACATTATGCCCCAGCAGTGGTTCATTACCCAGAAAAATAGCGAACTTTTCACGCACTTCTTCGATCAAAGGAGCGTTGAGCACCATTTCATTGGTAATGGAGGTGATCTGTGTGATCTCGGGTGAGATGGGGCGTTGGGGATTGATCAGGGTTTGATAGGTTTCAAGAATTGCAGTCCCTTCGAATTTTACCGCTCCGATCTCGATGATCTTATCGCGTTGGGGATCCAAACCGGTGGTTTCAAGGTCAAAAGCAACAATGGGGGACATGCAGAGATTATATCATCGAGGTTTCACAAACAGGCATTTTCTCCTTCAGAAATCAATTCTTTTTCATTTTTAGGTATTTTAGCAGGATGAAAAATGGGTCTGGCTGCTTGTCGATCATACGAGATACGCCTTAGGAAAACAAAAGAAGAGGGAGTCAGTTCACAAGCTCCCTCTTCTTAAAAATCCTTGTACTACTCTTATTTGCTGCGGTTTCTCGTGGCAACATCAAAGATTACAGCTGCTGCCAACACAGCACCTTTTACAATATATTGAGATGAGATATCAATGGTCATCAAGTTCATACCGCTAGTCAATGACATCATCACAAAAGCACCAATAATGGATCCGGTAACCCGACCAACACCACCACTGGCAGATACACCGCCAACGTAAGCCGCTGCAATGGCATCCATCTCAAAAAGCTGTCCCGCAATGGTCGTTGCCGATTGTAAACGGGACGTGTACAGAATACCCGATAGAGCTGACAGCATTCCCATTGAGCCAAACACGATATAGGTGATCGTTTTCACGTTAATACCGCTTAGTTCTGCAGCTTCCGGATTACCGCCTACTGCATAGATATAACGACCCAAAACAGTTTGAGTGGAAATGAAATGATAGACGAGCGTTACAACCAGAACGATCACAAAGGTCCAGGAGAGCCCATTGTACCCTGCCAGTACCCAGGTGACAGCCATGATGAGGGCAGATACAAAGATCATCTTCATGATGAACATATCCATTGAGGATACTTCAAAATCATATGCTTTTTTCTTTTCACGATTTTTTATTTCACCGATAACAAAAAAGATCACTGCCAGAATGCCTAACAGCAAAGTGACTTTATGTGCTCCGGGCAGTATTCCGATATCCGGAATATCCGGAATGTAGCCATTCCCTATTGCGTTATATGTTGCATTGGGAATAATGATCGTTCCTGTTTTTAAAGTGACCAACAACAATGCGCCACGGTAGATCAACCAACCAGCCAGGGATGCTACAAATGCCGGAATACCCAGTTTTGCAACCAAAAACGCAGTGAGAAGTCCAGCGAGTATTCCTAAGATAAGTACCAGCGGGATAACCACCCCTACCGGTAAGTGCCAGGAAACCATGGCAATGGCTGAAATAGCTCCCATGAAGCCTGCTAAAAATCCCACTGAAAGGTCAATATGCCTGATCACGATCACCAGGGTCATCCCCACTGCCAGCACGGCAATGTAGCCTGTTTGATTAACCAGGTTACTGATATTGCGTGGAGAAATAAAAATTCCTTTTGTGGTAATGGTAAAGAAAATCATAATTGCAAATAATGCAATGAACATCCCATAATCGCGAATATTCTCTTTAATCGTTTTTTGAACGTTTTTAATGAATGCCATCTCTTTTCTCCTCAATCTGTTGCCAACTGCATAATTCTCTCTTGCGTTGCTTCATTGGCTGATAACTCTCCTGCGATACGCCCGGAAGAAACAACATAGATCCGATCGCTCATACCCAGGATCTCGGGAAGTTCAGATGAGATCATAATAATGCTCATCCCTTGTTCCACTAATTTATTCATGATCATATATATTTCATATTTCGCCCCCACATCAATACCCCGCGTCGGTTCATCCAGAATAAGAATTTGCGGATGAACAAATAACCATTTTGCTACAGATACTTTTTGCTGGTTACCACCGCTCAGGTTTAAAACTTTTTGTTCTATACTGGGGGTTTTAATATTGAGAGAATTCTTATATTCTTTGCTTGCAACCACTTCTTCGTTGCTGTTAACCACACCGTTTTCGGCTATGGCACGTAAATTTGCCAGGGTGATATTTTGTTTTATATCTTGAATGAGGATCAATCCATTTCCTTTGCGATCTTCGGTCACATAAGCCAATCCGGCTTTGATCGCATGTTCTGGATGTGTCAGATGCACCTGCTTGCCACTCACAACCATTTCACCATTTACACGATATTTTCGCGGATTTCCGAACAGACTCAGTGCCAGTTCAGTTCTTCCAGAGCCCATTAATCCTGCCAGACTGACAATTTCGCCTTTGCGAACATTCAGATTAATGTTCTTTAGAATCTCTCTGCCGACCTTTGGATCATAGACATGCCAATCTTTCACCTCAAAAACGTTTGCATCAACAATGGTTGATTTACGCTTTGGATATACATTATTGATCTCGCGCCCCACCATGTGTTTGATGAGGATATTTTCACTAACCTCTCCTTTTTGAGCATCAAGGGTACAAATCGTTCTTCCATCCCGCAAGACAGTAACCCGATCTGCAATCCCAATCACCTCTTTCAGTTTATGAGAGATCAGAACCGATGTAACGCCGTGTTTTTTTAGATCACGCAAAAGTTTCATCAAGTTTTCACTATCTGTTTCATTCAATGCAGAAGTGGGTTCATCCAGAATTAATAATTTCACATCTACGCTTAAGGCTTTGGCTATTTCAATGAGTTGTTGTTTTCCCAACCCAAGTTCTTTTACTTTAACCGTGGGATTGACATCAAGTCCGACTTTCTTCAGCATCTGGGTTGCTTTTTGTATTGTTTCATTCCAATCGATCACCAAACCACTCTTGATCTCATGCCCAAGGAAAATATTCTCATATACTGTTAATTCCGGAATCAAAGCCAATTCTTGATAGATAATGGCGATACCTGCTTTTTTACTATCACTGATATTGGAATATTTTTGTACCGTTCCGTTGAAAATGATTTCCCCTTCATAGTCTCCATGTGGATAAACTCCACTTAAAACTTTCATCAGAGTTGATTTCCCCGCACCATTCTCACCAACCAAACAATGGATCTCTTTATCGGTCACGCTAAAACAAACATCATCTAATGCGCGTACACCAGGAAATTCTTTGGTGATATGCTGCATCTCGAGGATCGTCTTATCCATGGTATACTCCGGCTCCCAATTACTTCAACTCAACAAAATTGTACAGGAATAGCAGTGTGAAAACCACCACTATTCCTGTATTGGTTAGATTTTGGTTACTCTAATCCGGTAAATAGACTGGCGTCGTAGTATCCCGATTCGATCAATGTCGTTTTGACATTATCCTTATCAACTGTTGTTACAGCTGATTGAATGGCGGGAATATCAGCTACACCATTGTTATAAGAACCGCGTGCAGCAGGTTCAGTGCCTTCCAGTAAGGCAATTGCAGCAGCGATCGCATCAGAAACCAGAGTACGAACATCTTTCCATACTGTCATGGATTGTTTACCATCAATGATGTACTGTACGGAAGCTTGTTCGGCATCCTGACCGGTAACATAGTAGCTGGTTACATCAGGATCCACACCAAAAACATCGGCGATGGAACGTGCAGTTCCATCATTTGGCGCAAGAATGAAAACATCACCCTTGTCAGCAGCGGTGGTCGCGGTCAGGTTCGCTTCGGCCAGGTTCTTCGCAACAGCGAAATCCCAGTTGGTGGTTACCTGTCCGATGATTTTGCTCATTTCATCACGACTCAGAGCGGCTTTCTCCTGCAGTGCAACGGCTTCGCTTGAGTTCTTGATCACAAAAGTACCATCAGCAACCTTGGGCTGCAGAACATTCCAGGCGCCTTCGAAGAACAAGAACGCATTATTATCAGAAGCTGCTCCGGCATACAAATAGAGCGGGTTTCCAGTACCGGTTACATGATCAACCAAGTATTGAGCCTGCTGAGCACCCACAGCGACACTATCGAATGTAACATAATAGTCAACAGCTTCGGTTCCAAGGATCAGGCGGTCATAGGAAATGACCTTCACACCCGCAGCTTGAGCTTCTTCAGCAGCGGCTGCAGCAGCGGCACCGTCTTGGGGGCAAATGATGATGACTTTGACGCCCTTAGAAATCAGGGATTCGACATTGGCTTTCTCTTTAGCGGAATCACCCTGGCTAAACAGAATTTCTACGTCATACCCTGCGGCTGTCAATGCATCGGAGAAACGAGTCTCATCCTGTATCCAGCGCGGTTCATCTTTGGTTGGAAGAACAATGCCAACTGCCAACGAAGAGCTTTCTTCAGCAACTGGTTCTTCAGCGGCTGGTTCAGCAACTTCGGGTGTTGCGGTCGTCTTGCAAGCTGAAAGCACCATTGCAAAGATGACCAGGATCGCTAAAATTGACGAATACTTCTTGAACATTTTCTACCTCCAAATAGTTGTGTTATTTTTCGTACTTCACTGCTTATTTTTGTTTCCCTTCCACCTCCCTGGTTATTCTCGAAAGATCATTTATCGTCTTCTCTTTCCGGAAAGACGGAATTTGTCGTGGACGAATTTGAGATTACATCATTGTTCGCTGCTCGAAGATTCTGTTTTCAATGTTCCTGCGAAATAGGTCTGCCCTTATTAGTTTTTTAAACAACAAGGGGAATTGAATCAATCCCAAGATGATTGGTTAAGAATACGATATTTAGAAATGGAAAAGCGAGAAAAATCCCTCATTTTCATTGGGGGGTTTCCCCTATATTTGCGAAGAATCTTGACGTTTCTTTTTTGTTTTTGTTTCCACCCGTGGATGGGGAATTTCGACCATCAGCACCGACCCACCCTTCGTGCCATTTTCAAGATGCATCCTTCCCCCAAGCAACGAAACCCGCTCGCTGATCCCCATCAAACCATAATGCCCATGCGTGGTCAATGCAGTCAGATCTAAATTTTCCGGCAGTCCTTTGCCATCATCCTGAATTGAAATCATGAGCGCGCGTGGGGATGTATGGCGCAGTTCTACGGTGACATGACTGGCATCAGCATGCCGCCAGACATTATTCAACCCCTCCTGTACAATGCGGAAGATCGAAAGCTCGATCGGTTCAGGCAAGCGATTCAAATTTCCATCCAATTCCATTGAGAATTCGATCCCGGTGCGTTGATGCCAGTCATGCAGATATGATTGCAGCGCGGCGCCCAACCCAAGGTTATCAATAGTGGGTGGACGCAGCGTACCGCAAATATGGCGCAGGTTGCCTACCAATTCACGAATACTTTGCCGTACTGCAGCCAGATCGGTTTCCAAGTTCGTTGAGACCGCCTGACGTGTGGCAATTTCTTCAAGATCATAGTTCACACTCAACAGGTCCTGGATAATCTGATCGTGTAACTCTCGCGCCAGATGTTTCCGCTCTTCTTCACGCTCCGAAAGCAAGCGGCGCTGTGCATCGCGTAGCGCCAGGTTGGTCTGGTCCAATGCTTGTAATTGTTCCGCCAGCTGTTCGGCTAATTGCCGATTGAGTGACCCTTCTGCTGCGAGATCTTTTTCAAGCAAGATCTGGTGGTAACGCAATTTCTCGGTGTATTCACGCACAGTGTCATAACTGTTGAAATCCCAAATCGTAGGTGGCATACGCTGGTTTTTGGCTGTTCCAAGCAGATAATTGACTACCTCTTCTCTGTTTGTTTCATCAGTTCGCAGATCGGCTGTGATGGAACCCGACTGAAGCACAATAATGCGATCGGTAACTGCGAAAAGATGATCGAGGTTGTTGTTGCTGAACAACACTGCCACACCATTCTGACGCCACTCCTGGATCAGTTCCAGTAATTTTTGTTGATTGGGATAGCTCAACGATATGGTTGGCTCATCAATGATAATAAGACTGGTGGGAAATGTAAGCACCCGTGCGATCGAGATCATCTGGCGCTGCTCCCCCGATAAATTGTAAGCAATCTCATGCAGTGAGCTCACCTTTAACCCAAGACGGTTGAGCAATAGCATGGTCTTTTCCTGCATTTGGTGCTGATCGAGCTTGCGCAGTATCCCCAACCGTTCCGGATTGCCAATTTCGTTCCCTAAAAAGATATTGCTGATAACATCAAACTGCTCTACCAGAGTGGAGCGTTGGTGAATGACCCCAATGCCCAAATTCTTGGCTGAATATGGCCAGCTTAAGCGTTTCCCTTTGAAAAATATCTGCCCCAGGTCAGGTTCATACAAACCGGCCAGCATCATCATCAATACCGATTTTCCTGATCCGGTGCTGCCGGTTAATCCCACCACCTCTCCGGGGTTCACGGAAAAATTCACATCTTGAATGACCGGTAGAGTTCCAAAGGCTTTTGATATTTGTTGAACTTTTAATAATGTTTGCATAGTCGTTGCATTGGAGAGAAATGGATCATCCATTAAAACTGAGGTTGATTTCGATCTGCTCCAGCCCTGTTTTCCCTGTATTTCTCTCCCATCTGGTATTTTTCATTATACTCGATACAGAATAGTAACTTTCTCGGTTAAGAACAAGGAAACCAAATCGCTCTTTTTTATAACAGGTGAGAAAAACAGTGGTATAAAAAGCATATGGGTATGACACGTGTATTGCTTGCGGATGACCATGCGATCGTGCGATCGGGAATCCGCAGAATGATCGAACAGATCCCCGAGATGGAAGTAGCCGGCGAAGCTGAGAATGGTCCCCAGGTGCTCCATTTACTAAACGCAGTATCTGTTGATCTTTTATTGATCGATGTCACCATGCCCGATTTTGACCCGATCGATACCATCAGCACTATTCGGCGACTTTATCCTGATCTTAAGATCCTGGTCGTCAGCGCGTATGACGATGATTACTATGTGAAAGGATTACTCAACGCAGGTGTGAATGGTTATCACATGAAAGACCAACCGCTCAATGACCTGCGCATCGCCATCGAAAGGGTCATGGCAGGGGAACGCTGGATCTCACACACCCTTATCAATAAACTTGTTGAAAATCCCACC
>DHHD01000017.1:0-12161 GCA_002403105.1 Anaerolineaceae bacterium UBA4781
CCACATATTCCGGAACGGTGAATGTGGTGGTATTCCAACCCGTGAAATCCTTGACTATCTCCGCTTGTGACTGGTAATTGGTGGTCGCTCCCATGAATTCGTAGTTTGTATCGAAATTATAGGTTTCCTGCATCCTGACTAGAAACCCATCTTCAGCATTCACAAAGAAGGTAATCTGTGGATATGGCTCAATGATGGTTTGCATATACCAGATCTGGGGTTTTCCAGCGTTATATGCATCAACGACCTCTTTGGCAACGGTCATTTCATATTTGAAAACTCTGATCCCATTCAAGGTATCTTCACCCATATAAGAATAAGTGGCATTCGGGATTTCTGAAAACTCCATATTGATCGATCCAATCGTTGGTCGGACGGGTGCATAAGAGGATTGGATCGGTTTCAATAATCCCGTGGCATCTGTCGTAAAACAGGCCTCCTTAATACATAAAAGGGTACTTTCCGTAACGTCATCGGCTGGTGGTTCGGGGTTTTCACACAAACTGATCTGATCAACCTGGTTGACGGAATATATTCTTTTTCTTGTGGTATTTTTACCAGTCGAATCATTTGAGCCATACAAATGATTTTCAGTGAAAGATTGTGCAGAATCAAATTGGCGCAACGCATTCTCCAACGCTGTTTCAGGTTGTGGAGGTTCATTGGTAGGGGTAGGGGTTACTTCAGGAACGCTTACTGCAGAACTGGTGGGATTACAAGCGGTAAGAATACTTAATAAAAAAAATACTGTCAATAATCCAGAGAGCCATTTGGCATGATTCTTATTTTTCAGAGAACCGGAAAATGTCTTTTTAATATTTACCTTTTTGAGAATAGATTGTCTGGGAACCATTTATTAAGTCCTTGTAATATTTTTATATTTTTTGGAATTTGTATTAAATTTTATACTATAGCTTAATAAAAAGATATTGGATTCTTTCTATGCTTGTTATTTGTTCCAAGAGATTTATATGAAAGACCATTCATTTCTCCAGTGGAGGATCGAATGGTCTGTTCTTTTCAGATTCTGATTTCAATTATTAGTTTTTCGTGCATCACTTTATAATTCTTGATACACGCGAACAATTCATTATTCACTTGCACCAAATTGGATGGTTTGGATCACATCCCAGAAGATGGTATCCACATCATCACCCTCTGCCGGTGTAATTGAGATCCAGAAGGTGGCAGGGAGCATGCGCCCATTTGCCCAAGCATAATCAACCGGTTCATTGAAGAGATATTCCACCTCCCGCCCATCATCCGATGAGATCACTGTTTTGCAGAAATCCAGTTCCTCCATATCGAACCACTCTGTACTTTCGATCACAGGGGATCCAGTGAAACTTGGCAGCAGCCAAAGTTGAACCACTCCATAGCAAACAGCAACGCCTGTTTCCTGATCTCTTTCATTTCCATCAAGAGGGCTCAGCGAAGCAATGCTGCTCATAAAGAGCCTTAAATCCATTGTGGAACCTGAGGGGGTTTTAAGAGTTGGATAATCGTACGTCTCACTCAAAGAATAGACTTTAGGAAATCGAAAAGACACCAGTGAAGAATAAACACCGTTATAATCCTGCCAATCTGTGTTCTGAATATTCACATACTCGGGGATAGTAAAGGTGGTTGAATTCCAACCGGAATAATTATTTTCCAACGTATACTCGGTTTGATAATTCGTAACTTCATCCATGAGCTCATAAGTCCAATCTTCATTGTATATTTCAGTCATTTTAACCAGATACCCATCTTCAGCATTTACATATAAAGTTACCACCGGGTATGGTTCAATCAATTCAGTGGTGAAATAATCTTGAGCTGGAGCTTCTGTATATGCATCGATCATTTCTTTTGTCACCTGTATCTCATATTCAAAAACTCTCATTCCATCAATCGTATTTTCACCTACATAGGTATAGTTGGAATCCAAGATTTCAGATAGGTTTTTACTGAGAGATTCAATTACTGGGCGATAGATTGGATAGGTAGATTTAACAGGTTTTAATAGTCCGGTAGCATCCGCTGAATAACAATTTGCCGATATGCAGAGTCTTGTGTGTTTAATATCCCAATCAAACGTTGATTCAAATTCATGTATATTTGTTTGATTTAACTGATCGACATAATGCGTTGAAGTGCTTGTCCAGCCATCGCCATCACTTTGCTTAGCGTTATTTGAACCGGTCACTGTAAACGATTGGGCTTCATCGAAGCGCTGCAGTGCATTTTCCAATGCGGTTTCCGGTTGGGGTGGTTCAGGGGTAGGGGTAGGGGTTATTTCAGGAACGCTCACTGCAGAACTGGTGGGATTACAAGCTGTCAAGATACCCAGCAAGAAAATTAACACAAACAATCCAGAAAACCATTTAAGGGGATCTCTATCTTTTTGAAAGGCGAAAAGTTGTTTCTGCGTTTTTTTATTTTTGTTTTTAATATCTTGATGAATCATTTTTCCAATTCCTCCAATTTTGAAAATTACAAGAACCAATACAATGAGAATTATATAGTAGAAAATTGTGATCAAATAAACCTTTCTTTTTTTAGATGGGCATACCGGAGAACACTACTCAACATAGAAATGATCTTGATAATGTTGCCAATGATCAGAAAAATAGAAGATCTCGAGCTATATACACATATTCATTTGTGGTTTAATAACAAGCAGTTCCATCGAGTTCAATTCTATTTTTTTAAAGGATAACCATGAAAATTCATTTGATCATCGATCACCCCGATCCAAACAGTTTCAATCATGCCATTATGAACGCCTTCATTCAGGGAATCGACACAACCCGGCACAGTCTGGATATTCTCGACCTCAATGCAGATAATTTCAATCCGATCATGAGCAAGGATGAAATTACAGATTATAACAACGGGGAATGCTTTGATCCGAAGGTCAAGGAATATCAACTGCGTTTACAATCCGCAGAGTATCTCGTGATGTTCTTTCCCATCTGGTGGATGGTAATGCCTGCGCGGTTGAAGGGTTGGATGGACAAGGTGCTTTTACCAGGTTTTGCTTTTACCAAAGGAGCCGATCCAGAACCTTTGCTCACTCATATCACAACAGCAGCCATCTTCACCACCACTGCGGTATCCGATGAAGCGCACCGCAAGGATTTCAACAATGCCCTGCATTGGGTACTCTGCAAGGGAACTCTCAATTTTGTGGGAATTGCAAACACGCAATGGCTTAATTTTGGAGAAACCGGAATCACCAGCCATGAAAAGCACAAGGAATGGTTAGAATTCGTCCAGAATTTTGCACAGAAATTATAAGAAAATGCCCCTTTCTTAGGGGCATTTTCAAAACGATAAATGAATACCGGTAAACAACTTTTATTTGGTTGGATACCCACACACATCCAACGCAGCAGTAAGATGATTCTCCAATGATTCTTCGGGTAAGTCTTCAACATGTTCGATGATGAGCTGTTTCTTGCCATGTTCTTGCAAGATCTTCTCATACCCTTCATGCAATTCCTTTTTATTCGCATAAGCAAGATGGGGGGGCAGGTTCACCGAGAGGATCTTTTCCGGAAAGAATTCTTTGGCTTCAGTTAGTGAAATATTCCCAATAGGGGGTACGGTGAAGGAATCAACAATGTCAATATTCGACTCATGAATCTCTTTCGCCAGATGACGCAGGAGTCCATCATGATGCACGGCGAATTTTTTACCGGTTCCTGCCAGGGCTTTTACATAGATATTATAAACTGGCATACAATATTCACGATAGTATTTGGGTGAAATAAAGTTTGTGATGTTATCCACCAGAGTGATATGCTGTGCGGGGCAACCGGCTGTGATCTCTGCGGCTTTCAGATGGAAACGATGCTGAATATCAAGATATTCCAGCAATAAGTCAGGTTTGGTTTTGAAATCAATGGCTGCCCGTTCTACCGGAGCCAACTCGATCCAGGCACGTTGAAAAGGAGTCTTGTCAACCACCGCGATCGTGGTACCGCCAGTGCCCAGATCCTTCTGGTCACCTTCAAGCTCTTCATAATTGGGCACCATACTCTCCAGCATTTTTTGAAAGATGAAATTAATTACACGCCAATCCTCAACTTCTTTCACAAAGAAGGTTTTTGCCGAATGAGTAAGCACATCCACTCCGGGGTTAATGCCAACAATAGAATCCACTGTACCAACCGGAGTTTCAAAGATATGCTGGATCATCCATACATCGTTTTGGCAATAACTTTTTTGTGTATAAGCAATATCTTTATGGAATGGATTGATCATGTGGTCAAAGAAGAACATAGGTTTATAGGGTGGGAGAATATGAGTGATGCCCATGCCACGCTCCGTTAAACGACGCAGCATACCATGGGTAGGTCCACCGCGCAGACCAAGCGCAAAGACAACATCCACCTTGTCTGGTTCTTCATTATTGATAACAGCTAAGTGCCGTTCATAGGGATTCATCATAATTTACCGCCTTTGGTTTCCGTGTCTGTGAGTGCAATCGAAGTTAACAAGGTAGTAGTTTTTCTACTCTTGCGGACAGCCCGAAATATCAGGGCTAAAATTGTGGTGAGATAGGGCAGCATGAGTGTGAACTGTGAAGGTATACCCATATTTTGGATACGTAACGAAATTCCTTCTGCCAAACCAAAAAGCAATGATGTGATCGCCATCGTAACAGGGTTGGAACCTCCAAAGATCACTGCTGATAAAGCAATAAATCCACGCCCGGCTGTCATATCTTCTACGAACATCTTCAGGTAACCCAAAGAGAGATGAGCACCAGCTAATCCACACATGACAGAGCAGATAGTATTAGCGATCCAGCGTATTTTATTCACACGGATGCCAGTAGTTTCCAGCGCTTCGGGGTGTTCTCCTGCAGCGCGAAAATAGAATCCGTATGGAGTACGATACACGAGGAACCAGAAAATAACGATCATGATCCAGGAAATATAAACAAAAGCAGAATGATTATTCAATAATTGGTCAAGAACTGGAATGTCATCCAGAAAAGCCATGTGTATATTGGGAATTCCTTCAATACGGGGATCGCTGAATGAACCACGAACGTTAAAGAACAATCTGGAGAAAAATACAGTCGCTTCAGATGCAAGAAGGTTGAGCGCAATTCCAACCACAAAGACATCTGCTTTTAATTTGATGGTGAAAAGACCAAAAAGCAATCCATAGATCAAAGCCGCCAATACTGCAAAACAAATACCAATTACATAACTTTCAAAAAGATAACTACCAAGGACAGCAAAGAAAGCACCGATCAACATGAACCCTTCCAGAGAAATGTTCAGGTCTCCCGCACTCAAGCTGATCAATCCGCCTAAACCTACCAGGATGAAAGGAGTGGCCATCCGCAACCCGGTGCTGAGAACATCTAAAATAAAATCCAGGTTCATTGTTTCACCTCTTCGTCAACCAAGATGATATGCTTTCTCTTACGGAAAAGAATGGAAACAAATTCTCTACCGGTAATGAACAAGATCAGGGCTGCTAACAAGACCCCGGTGAGATCAGAAGGGACATTAGCAACCTGTTCCATACCCAGTGCGCCATTTTTAAAGATGCTGAATACAAAGCTTACTGCAATGATCGCAATAGGGTTATTTTTTGCAAGCATGGCAATTAAGACACCATCCCAACCATATGGACCGGCAATGGATTCCCAGTAGCGATAATTGGAACCACACACCAACACTGCTCCAGCTAAACCTGATAATAACCCACTGAGGATCATTGCTTTCATCTGGTCTTTTCCGACATTCACTCCACCATATTGGGCAAAGCGGGGATTGAGACCTATCATTTTCCAACGATAACCCTGGTTGGTGTAATTGAATATCCAATAGACAATAGCCGCTGCTACTAATGCAAAAATAATTCCTGAACGCAGTTCAACACTTTGAATCAAGAATGGGAGTTTTGCAGATTCCTCCACAGGCGGGGTAGTACCGCTCCAACGGGTCATATCACGAAAAGGATAGTTCGCCAGATAGCTGGTGAACATAAAGAAAACAGAATTGAGCATGATCGTGGAAATCACTTCATCTACTTTCCATTTCACTCTCAAATAGCCCGGAATTGCCGCGCCGATTATACCCATAAAGATTGCAGCCAGGATGCATAATGGAAGGTGAATATAAATAGGCAATCCGATCAATTTATAACCCACTACAGCTGCGGCGATCGCACCCAGCTCGATTTGCCCTTTACCTCCCAGGTTATAGATGCCTGCATTAGATGCCACAGCGGCGCATAAAGCAGCAAGTATCAATGCCATGGAGCGATTCATTAGATTGGTAATGGCGCTCACATCCCCCACTGCATAAGAAAACATGGCAGCATATGCTTGTAGCGGATTCTTACCGATCATTAACATAATAAGCGCGCCAAAGAGCATGGTGGCGAGAAACACCCCCAGAATAGAGACCAATGAGTTTACTGACTTCTTTGAATTTTTCACATTTTGCTCCCAGTATTTGGAGTTGTGCGTTTTGCACCGGTCATATACAATCCAACTTCTTCCGAAGTAACTTTATCTGGCAAGAAATCAGCCACAATCTCACCCTCATAGATCACAAGGATACGATCGCTGAGGAGAAATAGTTCATCCAGATCCGCGGATACCAATACAATGGCATTGTTCGCTTCGCGTGCATCCAGTAATTGTTGATAGATAAATTCAGAAGCACCGATATCCAATCCACGAGCTGGCTGAAGTACCAACAAGCATTTGTGTTTCCCTGAAAGTTCCCGGGCAACCACAACCTTTTGAAGGTTTCCACCAGAAAGAGTGCCAACCAGAGTATCGGGACCTTGCGCAACAATGTTGAATTTTTTAATTAATTTACTCGAATGTTCGTTGATCTCTTTCCAATTCATTACATCTGGTTTAGAGATGAAAGGAGCACAATCATTTTGATCAATCATCAGATTTTCTTTGATCGAGGCTTTCACACTGGCGCCTGTGATCATTCGGTCTTCGGGGATAAAACGAATACCTAAAGCACGCAGATCAGCGGTGGTCTTTTTTGAAATTGATGAACCATTGAAAAACATTTCACCCTGATCAATGGGCATCAGACCTGCCAATGCTTCCATCAATTCAAATTGTCCATTTCCTTCAACACCAGCTATTCCAACGATCTCACCAGCCTTCACATGAAAAGATACATCCTTAACACAATAAGAATTTGACGATCGCTTGATCGAAAGGTTTTTCGTTTGCAGAACAATTTTCTGGTCAAATGATTTCTCCTGTTTGCCAACCGTCCATATTCGGTCACGACCGACAATCAAGCGGGCAAGTTCAGGCTCTGTTGTTTTTTTCGTCTCAAGAGTCACCAGGGTTTCGCCTTTTCGCATAACAGTTATTCTGTTCGAAAGAGCAAGTACCTCTTTGAGTTTATGGGAAATAAAAAGGATGGTTTTATCTTTCGCCACCATTTCACGACAAATTTTGAATAGGTCTTCAGTTTCAAATGGGGTAAGCACTGCTGTAGGTTCATCCAAAATAAGAATTTCAGCACCACGATAAATTGCTTTGATGATCTCAATGCGTTGTTGAATGCCCACGGAAACATCTTGAGTAAGAGAATGGAGTGGAATGGTCAGGTTATAATGTTCGCAAATTTCTTGAACCTTCTTCTCTGCATTTTTGTTGTCAACAAAGACAAGATTCTGCTTGGGTTCGTAACCCAGAATTACATTTTGCAGTACAGTGAAGGATGGAACCAGCATAAAGTGCTGGTGAACCATGCCGATTCCAAGTTTTTTCGCTTCACGGGCAGATGTGATTGAGACCTCTTTATCATTGAGGAAAATTTTGCCATCATCCGGTTGCTGAACACCATACAGAATATTCATCAACGTGGATTTACCTGCACCGTTTTCTCCGACTATGGCATGGATCTCACCTTTCTTGACAACAAGGTTAGCGTTACGGTTCGCCTGCACACCGCCTTCGAATGTCTTGTTAATATTTTCCAAACGGAGTAGAGTTTCAGTTTTCATGGGGTATTTGATTTCTCATCGTTATAAGATGGATGTGACCAGGAGCGGTCATTCCCGGTCACATCCGAAACAAGATTATGGTTATTGATCGCGGAATTCAGAAATAGTGATCTCACCGTTGACGATCTTTGCTTGCAGATCATTGATTGTAGTAACAATATCAGCAGGGACAAGATCTTCAGACATAACCAGGTACATGCCGTTTTCCTTGACACCCCAGTTGAAGGTATCGCCCTTATTGAGTTCACCATTCAGGTACATCTCAGTGAGGTCATGGATAGAGACATCGCATGCTTTCATAACACTAGCAATGGTGTTGTCGGGGCCGAGCCAACGTTGATCAGCTCCACCGCCGATGATCCAAGTTTCAGCGCCTTCATTGGCAGCATTGAATCCACCTTCACCACTCAAACCGGCATACATGAAATTAATATCGGAACCTTTTTCCATGAGAGCCAGGGTAGCTTCCTTGCCTTTGGCAGGATCAACCCAAGAACCAACGAAGATGTATTCCAGTGTCGCTTCGGGAGCAACATATTTCAATCCTTGTTCATAACCCCAAAGTGCACGCTGCATAACAGGAGAATCTACGCCACCAACATATCCAATGACCTGGTCTTCATTAATGAACTCTACATCAGTGCGAGTGGTCATCAAACCACCCAGGGCACCAGCCAGGAAGGAACCTTCATGATCCTTATAGCCCAAAGAAACGACATCGGCAGAATCAAGAACGCCATCCAAATAAATATAGAGCGTATCAGGGTTCTGAGGAGCTACTTCCAACATGGCATCAATGGCTTCGAAACCAAGAACGAAAACAATATCATCGGTTTTTGCCGCATTGGTCAACAAGGTTTTGTAGTTCTCATAATCCAATTTGCCTTCATAGGTATGAGTAACAGCACCGAAATCATCTTCGATAAGAGTGATGCCATCCAAGGCGATATCATAGAATGCACGATCGCCAAAAGAATCGGCAACAAAAACACCAACCGTCACAGGTTCTGCATCTGTGGTGGTTTCGCTCTCCGCGGTTTCAGCGGTATCGGCACCATTACTGCATGCAGTGAGGAGCATGGTCGCAATAATCAGTAATCCAACTAGGGGTAGTAAATGTTTTTTCATTTTTTCCTTTTCTTCTTTTTCCATTAATATTGTTTTTATAAAAATTCATTGTGGCTAATCTTTTTAATCACACCTCCTTCTTCACCCCTGTAGAAATCTGATTTATTTTTTTACATCCACAACTCTCTCGAATGACCAACTCTGTAGACATCATGAGAGGTTGCCTGGAAATATTTTGTTTATTCATTAGCGCCAACAGCATTTTCGCACTTTCCTCACCCATTTTCTGCATTGGGACCGTGATGCTGGTAAGTGAAGGGGCAACAAAACCACAGACATCAATGTCGTTATAACCGACAACGGCAACATCATCGGGAATGCGGATGGAATGCTCGCGCAGAGCTTTCATGGCACCAATCGCCAGCATATCACCCGCAGCAAAGATCGCTGAAGGTAGAATATTATTCTTAATTAACTGCAAAGTGGCTAAATAACCAGCTTGATAAGAAAATTCCTTCACATCGATCACAAGGTTCGTATCCAGCGATAGGTTATTTCTCTCTAAAGCTTCTTGGTAGCCTTCATAAACAGCATGTAAAGTCGGGATGGAAAGATTTCCAGTAAGCATGGCGATCTTTTGATGACCATGCTCGATAAGATGTTGTGTGCCTTTCAAACCCGAACCTTTTGCATCCAGGAGCACGGAATAGCCTTTCACATTAGGGCGATCCACAAATACAATAGGAATCGGGAAATCATAGTATTCACCTGTATCAAAGAAATCCGTGGTACTTGGATACGAACCCATGGGAGAAATGAGGATACCATCCACCCGTTTCGTAATGAGCATATCGAAGAATGCTTTACCCAGTGTTATTTTTTCGCGGGTGTCACAGGTGATCATCAATACATTTTGAGCGCTGGAGACCTTACCTGCACCGCTGAGGAAAGAAGGATAAAAAGGGTTCTGAAGGTCCGGGACGATGATGCCGAAAGTATTGGTAGGTAGCATATTAGTGGCAACAGTTGCCGAAGAATCATAGTCGAGTACAACCGAACCCAACCCCTGACGGGTGGAAATCAGTTTTGATTCTTCCAACAGTCGATAGGCAGCTCGAACAGTGTGTAAATTAATGTTCAGATGGTCAGCCAGTGTTCGAACGGGGGGAAGAATTTCACCGGGTTTTATTTCATTCACTACGATCAGCCAGCGGATCTGATCAGCAATTTGAGATGCGATCGAACAATTCTCATTCAAACCTATCTGCAGCCGTTGAAGTATGATATCAGAATGCTTTTCCATGGTCACTTTTATGATATAGTGTTATATAATACTATATCAGTAAACAATAGAGAATTCAATATATAAAAACCTATTTTTATTCACATTAACAATTATTAAGAGTAAGTAATAAGGAGAACACCATGAGCACATCACTCAACGAGATCAAACAGGGAATCATTGAAGGAGATCTGGCAATCGTTGCGTCTCTTGTAGAGCAAGCCCTGCAAGAAAAAAATGAACCACATACCATCCTGGACGTCATGACCAAAGCCATGAGTGAAGTCGGTCGACTTTTTGAAGAAGGTGAATATTATGTGCCTGAAATGCTGGTTTCCGCGCGCGCCATGCAAAACGGGCTGGACATCTTACAGCCAGCATTGACCTCAACCGATTCGAAGGCCAAGGGTAAAGTTGTGATCGGTACTGTAAAGGGAGACCTGCATGACATAGGTAAGAACCTAGTTGTAATTCTTCTCAAGGGTGCCGGCTATGAAGTGATCGATCTCGGTTCTGATGTAGCTCCCGAAGCATTTGTGGAGAAAATCACGAATGGTGGAAAATGTGTGGTTGCGCTTTCAGCGCTTCTAACCACCACCATGATCAATATGAAAGCGGTTATTGAATCGATCACCGCGGCAGGCTTGCGCAAGGATGTAAAAATCATCATAGGTGGAGCCCCAGTGACTCAAAAATTTGCAGAGCAGATCGGTGCAGATGGCTACTCATCAGATGCGAATAAGGCGGTCAGATTGGTGGATCAATTACTGGCGAACTGAAAGGAAATTGACATTACCAGGAGAAAAAACCATTCCATTTGAAACTCTGAGAAGCCTTTTTTATTTATCAGATCTTGATTTTTCGCAAATGGTTCTTTAATCCCTTTCAATAATTACAAGAGAAATTCTCTTCCATCTTATCTGATCACACCCGGTTTATCAGCATTTGGAAGCTGCTGCAATAAACCAGCAAGGTTTAAAACAGCAACACAACGGGTATATTTTTTTAACAAAAAAAAGCCGGACTGATTGGGAATTCTTCTTCATATAAAAATTGCTCGACCATAATGATATTGTTTTTCAAGGGCAGAGCATTAACAATCCACCTTCCAACCATGACAAAACTAGCGTGCTACAATAGATTATAAAGGGAGGATATCCAAGCTGCGAAAAGCTGATTCTTAAATCAGCATGGTCGAAGAAGGTTGAGAACACCAAAGCAGCATAGGTAATTTGAACTCTGTTATTGGTTTTTCAAACATAAAAGGAGAATGAACATGAGTATCAAAGACCAGGTAACTCCAGCGCAATGGAAAGCACTGTATAACGCGATCAGTGCGGCTTCCACGTACGTATCGACAGCCAGCGGTGGTGGGTTTGAAATGTTCAAAGAAGCCTTTTCCGCCAGCAAGTTCATGGTGGAAACAAGCCAAAAAGCCGGCGGTAGTGGCTATGGCACTCTGGTGGATGAAATGCTGGCAGTGATGAAGGGCATGACCTTCAATGATGCCAAAACGGATATATACCAGTATCAATCCAAGGATATTACCTCTTTACGCACTGAGGCGAAACAGCTTGTAGCGGATGGAGGTTTGGTAGCGTCCTCGCTGCCTGATGGAGATGGCTACAAACGCTGGCTGGTAGACATGGCTCGCAAGGTGGCAGAAACCAAGACAGGTGGAATGCTTGGATTCGGCGGTGAAGCGGTCATTGATGAAAAAGAGCAAACCGCCATCGCTGAACTAACAACGTTGTTGGGAATATAAAGCAAAGCGCCTGTGAGAAATACAAATCCACAGGCTTTACTATAT
>DHHD01000017.1:12341-27063 GCA_002403105.1 Anaerolineaceae bacterium UBA4781
CAAAGTGATAGCCCTGCACAGGAATGCCCTTTAATATATTAATTTCTTCAGGTGGAAAAGCCAATCCTAATAACAGCGAGGAGTAGCTATTGCGTGAGAGAGTAAAAACAGTTGAAAACATGAACAACCCCATCCAGATCACAGAAGCTCCCCATGCCCATGGTCTGCGCTGCAGGGTTCCCCAGATAAGGATAGCAAAGATGATAATGGAGAGATCCAGCAACAGAATGCCCGGCATGCCAAACAGAAAAGTGCCAAACAATGGAAATATGCCGTTAAATAAAGTAAAGATCTGCAGAATGAGAATATAGAAGAAATAGAGAAAGCTCAGAATCAAAACGGGTACAGGTACCGAATTCATCCAGTACGATCGATTATCCTTGTTCTCTATTGTCTTAATCACATCAGGATTCCGGTAAAAGCTAATGAGCAATCTTGGGAAAACCAGATAAGACAGCACCATGAAAAGAAGAGCCAAAATGGCAGCAGGAAGGGACAAGCTTTTACTGGCAAATAATAGGAAAGCGATCAGGATCGTCACCGGTCCGCCGACTACCATCCACGCCCATAATAAGGTCTTTGAAGCCGGGATGATCCAGCTTTTGAATTTTATATGTCCACAGCCAAGCGGGATGCATAAAACCGCCAGCAAATAATAAGCTATAATCTGGCCGGCGATATTCCCAAACATAAAGGAACCAAATCCAAAACCCTCATAATGGAAACGGCCTCCCTCTGAAAAGAGATAAAAGCAGTAAACTTCCACCAACGCTAAAAGACCGAAGGCAATACCCACGATCAGAATGAAATAACCGATGACTGTTATTGATTTCTTTTTATCTTTATGATCCAGGGTGTTTTTTTTCATGATTCCACCTCTTTCAATATTAGTAGGAGCTGGATAAATTTGTCTTTGATCTGGTGAAAAATATTGCGACAGAAAACCAGGATAGCAGCACGATGAATACGTACTTTCAAGTTATCAGATTATTTGTGTTGATAGGTTAATCATAACCATTGTTTGAATATTTTACTTTTCCAATATCTATCACAATCTCTCATTGATACTGCAGTGGAAATAATTCTATACCGCAACCGATACGATACGGTTTCTTCCATTTTCTTTTGCTCGATACAAATATTGATCTGCTTGTTCAATGAATTTATCAATAGATTCATCCGCATATTCGGCAATACCGCCGCTAATGGTGATATGCAGGTCAGACGGAAAAATGAGTTTCGCGATGGTTGTCCGGATTTTTTCTGCCACCTTCACCCCATCAGATAAAGCGCAATCCGGAAGGATTATCAAGAACTCTTCCCCGCCGAACCTGCCAACAATATCGGTATCCCTGACGGTTCCTTTTAGGATCTCTGCTACACGAATTAGAATTTTATCTCCCATGAGATGACCATAGGTATCATTAACGTGTTTGAAAAGATCAATATCCAGAATGAGAAGGCATAAATGGCTATTGATCCTATGTGCTCGGCGCATTTCATAATCAAGTTTTTCATTTAAAGCTCTGCGGTTGAATAAACCGGTCAGTGAATCCGTGCGGCTTAATTCCAATAACTGTCGATTTTGTTCTTCAAGCAACTCTTCCATGCGTTTCTGTTGGGTAATATCAAACACAATACCCGCTACCAGTTCAGGTTTGCTGGCTGCATCATATTTGGTGATCTTCCCTCGGTCATAAAACCAGATCCATTGCCCATCTTTTGTTTGGATCCGATATGTGACTTCATATGCAGGGGTTTTTCCATATAAATGACTGCGCATATTTTCCATAACGCATTCATAATCATCCGGGTGAAGTTTGTTTGTGAAAAAGTCAAAACCGACACTCTCCGGGATCTCCTCTTTACGGTATCCTAAAGCAAAAATCTTGGCTTCATTAAACAGAACATGATTGCTTTTCACATACCAATACCAGTTGCCAAGATTTCCAACCCAGGGAAAATTCAATAATTCTTGATTGTCCTTTTCTTCCTTGAATGCATCAAGAAGGATCTGTAATTCATTGATCTTGATGATCAATTCTTGCTTGGATAATGCTTCTAATTCTTCCATTGATCCATCTCCTATATATCGATTATGAGAAAAGATCCATTGATAATAAAACCTCCCCGCAGTTCGCGGCGTGGTAATGACTTCTTTTTGATTATAGAATGTTTATTCTATTCTTACAATCCCATTGCTTTTTCAAAATCTGGTTGAAAGTTTCGTTGCGGTTATTTTCCTACAGGTTGGATACATTCTTGAGTGTCAAGCATCTATTTCACGCTCCTGTACGGTTTTAACAGGGTTAATAATTAAGCGGCTGGTTTTTGGCTGAGCCACTCCCAGCCGGTGCTGGCATCGAAAATGGCGGGTATACGGTTATGCACTGTGCTCATTAACGCATTAGGAACACAGGTAATGATGGCACAGGCAGTGATGTGTTCCTGCCAGGGTGCTTGCCCCATATCCCAGCAAATGGTTTCTCGTTTTTCAGGTGAAAGTAATAAGGAGTCTTTGAACTCCCCTTTTGATCGGGTGTTTTCCATTCATAAAAGCCATCAGCAAGGATCAAACAGCGCTGCCTCTGCTGCATCAACTTTTAAAAGGTCTTTTTTCCATCATAGTTTCCACGCGAACGTTGATCAACCACATTTTGGCTTTCTCATCTTTTGCCCATATGGGAATGAGCCCCCATTGCATACTCTCCAGCGTTCACCCAAGGGGATCCTTTACAACCAGAACTGGTTGACTGGGAGCAATATTGCAACGCTCATTCCATTCCTTTTTTGTTGTTTCATCAATGCGAATATCAAATTTCAGTTGATATACCACCGCATCCAATACGATCGTAAAGTGTCCGCACATATTGAACTGCATCCCAACGAAAAAATACCTACTGCCAGAGAGAATTTAAGAAGACAATAAAAAAGTATCTCATGGATAGAATTGACCATGAAATACTTTTTAATAAGTGTTTATTCTGTATCGATTATTTCTTTTGCCCATAACTGGTTTTATACCAGTTCCTATGTTCGAGCACATCTTCTTCAGAAAGGATCGTCGGTCTACCAACCTGCAGCGCTAGCCAATAGGTCTTTGCAACTCCTTCCACCAGAATTGCAGATTTTAGCGCACTCTGCGGGGATGAGCCGATTGTAAATACACCATGACTTTTCATGAGAATAGCACTTGAATCGCCAATGGAGCGTACCACTTCCGCGCCAATTTCTTCTCCGCCGATCGGTGCATACGCACCCACCGGTATCTCTTTTCCGAAATTTTCGGCAATGGCTGTGATACAAGCAGGGATGGGTTTACCAACCGCCGCGAAGGCAGTGGCATAGTAGGAGTGAGTATGCACTACCCCATTCACATCCGGACGATTGCGATAGATATATAAATGCGAAGCGGTATCGGATGATGGTTCCAGCTTGCCTTCGACCACATTGCCTTCCAGGTCCACCACAACCATATCTTTCGGCTGCATGTCTTCATACATAACACCACTGGGTTTGATCACGATCAGGTTCGTTATTATATCCCTGCCACTCACATTACCGCTGGTCCAATACACAAGACCATTCCTGGGTAATTCCATATTGTATTTGTATATATCTTTCTTTAATTCCTCTAACATTTATTCTTTCCCTTTCTTATCGGATAGGTGAAATGGCTTTCATACCTTCCATGATCAAAGGCCATATTGTTGCCCAATCACTATTCCCCATCCATCCACCAACCAAACCTGAATTCCCGGCTGCCCACAGACTTCCAAAAATATGGATGAAACCCAGTAGGAATGAAATCACGACCAGGGCTTTCCAACCGCCAAATGTATCTGCGAATACTGCTGTAATGGCAGCATCAAAGAAAACCGGAATAAAGGAAGGTATGATCAAAATCGGTGAATTCATGACCACCAAAATCAATACAGCGCTAAATTGACCCAAAGCACAAACTAAAAAACCCGCGATAACGGCATTTGGGGCATAAGGAGCCAGCGCCATTCCATCCACCCCAATGAGCGCATCGGGCAGTATTTTCTTGGAAACTCCTTTGAATGCTTCGCTCAATTCACTCACAAACATACTGATCCCAAGGTTCATGATCAGCATATAAGCTCCAAAGCTAAGTGCGACCAGCGGGAAATATTGAACCCAGCTATCCATACCTGATAATTCTTGTATGGTTTCTCTTCCTAATAAAGCCAATAAAGGTGTAAAGATGAGGAACATTACAATTGGTACGCTGACTTCTACCTTTTTAAATTCATCTAACCAACCAGGAAATTTTATTTTTTCAATGGAATTTTCCGGTTTACCCAGAAATGGACTGATTTTCCAGGCGATCCAGTTCATCAGATGCTGTTGATGCGCAACGGTAAGACCCGCTCCTTTGGTGATGATTTGGGTAGGTTTTGCATTCATCTGGGCACCGATGCTCCAATACAATCCGATCAGAATTCCTGCGGTCATTACTGTCCCCATCATATCAAGACCGAAATAGTAATAAACGATCCAGGTGATCAGAGCAGATTGCAGGAACATGACATGCCCGGTCAAGAATAAAGAATGTAAATGGGTATATTTGCGAAAAACGACCAGTAAAATGTTGACTCCAAAACCGATCAACATGGTGAACCCCACCCACCCTAATTTTTCACCCAAAGCTTCCGTTACTGCAGAAAGGGTGATATATGGATCAATGATCACGCCAGTAATTTGAAAACGTTCTGTGAATGCAAAGATGATCGGGCGGAACATGGATACCATTAATCCCGATCCATTGGTTAATAACAGCACTCCAATGATCGTTTTTATGGTGCCCTTGAGTATTTCTGGAAAAGGTTTTTTAAGGGCAACCAATCCAATAAAGGTAACGATCCCCAGAATTAACGAGGGTTGTGCGAAAATCGGATTGATAAATTGGTTAAAAATATTGGAAATTATTTCCATCAGTGCTCTAATCCGTAAAACCGCCCAGACGCATTTTTTCTTTAATAAATTCCAGGCTCATTGATACGATCGATGCTGCCTCAGCAGAGTCGTCATTCCACATTTCAATTAAAACAGGTCCATTAAAGTTCATGCTTTTCAACTTTTGAAAAGCCGAAACGAAATCCACGATCCCTTTGCCAAAGGGTATACGGCGTACCTGCCCTTTGATCACATCTTTAACATGTACTGCTACAATATGCCCTTTCCCGACCTCCAATTCATCGTTCACACTCAAACCTTGTTCGGTCAGATTTCCGATATCAGGGTAAAGCTGGAACCAGGGTGAATTAAAATCGTCAACAAATCGTTTTGCCCGGCTGATGGAATTTACATGCTGCCCATCCACATTCTCCAGAGCCAGCATGATACCGACTCTTTCGGCATGGGCTAATCCGATCTCCAGACCTGCACGGTAGCGTTCAAGAGATTGCGCATCTTCTGGCTCATAGTAGACAAAATAACCGGCTAATTGGATGATGCGAATACCAATATCTGATGCGAAATCGATCGTTTTATTAAAAATATCCAATGCTCTTTCGCGTATGGCTGCCTCAGCACTGCCCAGTGCATATTTTCGATGTGCGCTCAGGCACAGATCCAAGATCGGAATATGTGTTTCTTCTATTGATCTTCTTAATTCCTGTTTCTGAGAAACATTCCAATCCAGCCGTGCCAGACGTTCATCACTTTCATCAATCGAGATTTCTATGAAATCAAATCCAAGATCGGCAGTCATTTTTAGTCGCGATAGCCAGTCTATCTTCGAAGGCAGGGCTTTCTCATAGATACCGATCATTGGTTTCATTGGATGGCTATTCTTGTTTTACTGCCAGATTTTTTGAATTTCTGTTTTGAACTCTTCGGCTGCAACACGCGGATCACTTGCTGCACGAATTGCCCTACCAGCCACAAAAGAATACACCGGTATCCCTTTAAAAACTGAGAGATCACCAGGGTTTAAGTTTCCAGTGATAGATACTTTAAAACCCTCATCACTCATGGATTTAATGACACCCAGTAATTCAGGATCCCAGCCTGGACCCAGTTTTTCCGAATCACGACTTTTGTGAAAAATAACTTGAGTAATACCCAGAGCTTTCCATTGGTTCGCTTTTTCCTTTGTCCAACCTTCTTGCAGTTCGATCTGAACATCACCACCTTTTGAGAAAGCCTCTTTTGCCACAGTTTCAATTGTTGGCAGCGCTGCTGAACTGAGTACAGAGATCCAATTTGCGCCTGCATCAAAAACCATTTTTGAGATTAATGCACCCGCTTCTGCGACTCGTACATCTGCTAACACTAAATTATCTGGGTAGAGTGTTTTTATGGTCTTCACTGCTCCCAGCCCTTCTGCGAGGCACAGAATCGTACCCACTTCGATGATATCGACTACGTCATATACAAGGCGTGTGGTTTTTAGGGCGCTATCTAAATCCATTGTATCCATCGCGACTTGTAGCATTGGCTGTGTTGCAACCATGGCATTCTCCTTATTTCATTCTACTTATTTCAAATCACCTGCTTTTTCAAGCAGATCTTGAATTTCTTTTAACGTCGTTGCGCTTTTGATTTTTTCAAAATAGAATTCATCACCGCATAAATTTGCGATCTGGCGCAAAGCTTCAATATGTTCATCTTTATCGCGAGCAGCCATGCAGAAGATCACATAAACCGGATCGTTGTATTCGTTACCAAATTCGATTGGCTCTGAGAGAGTTACTAGACTGAAGCAGGTTTCCAGAACACCCTCTTCCGGTCTGGCATGAGGGAGCGCCAAGCCTTTCCCGATCACAATGTAAGGCCCCAATTCTTCTGCAAAACGAACCATCGCATCAACATATTCAGGTTTACAGGCTTTTACATCTACCAGCATCCTGCCGCCCATTCGCACAGCTTCTTTCCAATCGGATGCAGTGGTATTCAGCTTAACGGTCTTTTCAGTGAGCATATCTCTTAAATCGCGCATAATTTCCTCAATTTTTTTTATTTATTTCTCCCATTCATTCAGAAAAGAGGTAAGTAAAAACATGTCTTCTAAATGAAGGTTTTTACACAACAATAACTATAAATTGCTGCTCAAAATTTGAATCTAATTATCTACAACACATAAATGCTATTTTTTTAAGAGTTCTGGATAATATTTTTCAAGTGCCGCAACTACTTTTTCTTTTACTTCTTTTTTGTCAACAAGATTATTTACATAAATAACCGGTTTATTCTTGGGTGGTTCGACTAAATTAGCAAGGTGAGCAGCCACAACAATAAGATCCACAAAAGCCATCATCCCTTGTGCTTGACCAATAGCTGTACATTCCACCGATGCATCCCCTAGCCCTAACTCTGATAATACTGGTTCAAGCCCTAATCGTAGAACAATACTTGAACCCTGTCCATTCCCACAAACTGCCAATATTTTTAGCATGTATTTATTTTCCTCAATTTTTTTATTATTTGCTCCTGGATAAGAGAGTTATTACCCAGGAGCATTTTGTACCTATTGTTAATGTTACTGCTTTAATGTACCATTAAAACTCTCACAAGCAGTCTATTACTTCATAACTGTAATGTTACCGTAGTGGGGAAATCGCTTTGAAGATGGTCATTATTGTTGGCCAAACTGTTGCGAAGTCCGAGTTCCCTTGCCATCCACCAACCAAACCAGACATGCTGGCTGCCCAGGCACTACCAAATACCTGGATCAAACCAACTACGATGGAAATCACTACAACTGCTTTCCATCCACCAAATTTGTTGGCGAATACTGCAGTTACCGCCGCATCAAAGAAGACCGGAACGAAACCCGGGATGATGAGGATTGGGTTTTTGGTTGCGATCAGGGTGATGATACCAATTGCCTCACCAATTGCGCAGAACACAAAGCCAGCAATAACGGAATTTGGTGAATACGGCGCGATCGCCATTCCATCAACACCAACCACTGCACCTGGCAGAAGTTTTTCAGAAATACCGTTGAACGCTACAGCCAATTCAGCTACGAACATGCGCACACCGGTAAGGATGATGGTGACGTACACACCGAATGACAGGTCGAGCAGCAATACCTGGATGAAATATTTGAAGGTGAATCCCTCAAAACCAAGAGCTGCTGGTCCAAGCCAAACGAGGATCGGGGTGAAGAAGATAACCATAACCAGTGGCACCGCAACGATATTATCCGAGAAAATATTGAGCCAACCAGGAAGCTTTAGATTATCAATGTTCTCTTTTTCAGGATCGCCAAACAGGTGAGCAACTTTCCAAGCGACCCAGTTCATAAAGTGCTGTTGATGGGCAACTGTAAAGCCGGCACCATTGGTGATGATTTCAGTAGGTTTAATGAGAATACTGGCACCAATTGTCCAATACACACTCACTATAACTGCAGAAATGATGATCGTTGGCCACTGTGGAAGCTGGAAGAAATACCAGACCAACCAGGTCATCAAGGCTGAATGCAAGAACATGATATGACCGGTCAGGAACAGTGCGCGTAAATGAGTGATCTTTCGTAGAGCAACCAATAAAATATTGATCAAGAAAGCCAGCACCATTACATAGCCGATCCATGAGATTAATTCTGGGATCTGCTCTGCAGCAGCAGCTTGAACAGCTGGATAGGTTGTATATGGGTCAATGATAACGCCCTCAATACCCAGAACATCTTTCATGCCGACGATGATAGGTCGGAATGTTGCTGTGATCTGTCCGGAACCGGTTGTAAGGATCAGCACGCCAACTGCGGTTTTAACAAATCCAGAAAGAACACGGGTGAAAGGTTTTTTAAGCGCAATTAAACCAATGGCTGCTACCAAACCGAGCAAAAGTGCCGGTTGTGCCATGAATGCACTGAAACCATCAAAAATCTTAGTAAATGCCTCCATTTAATTACTCCTTTTTAATTTACTTACTGTATACCTTTAAAAATATTCTTCAAGATAGCAACTGTTTCACTCTCGTAAATTCTTTTCCACCTCCTCCTTGTTTATTTTTTGAACGTAAATAATCGCGCAGGATTATTTACCAAAATATCTTCGATCACACTTTCTGATACGCCTTCTTCTCTCAATCTGGGTACGAATTCGATCAGGTCATAATCAATTCCGGTACCTGCGCCATAAGCGATTTGGTATGATTTCTTTCCTGAGTCTGTGGAGAGAGTAATATTTTTTTGATAGCCAGCTTTGATCATTTCCTTGATCAATTCGATACGGAAGCGATCAGGCCAATACTTCACGCGATAACCGCCATCATAGCTGAAGCTGGCACCCAGTGCCGCAATCTTCTTGTGATACCAAGCATCTGGAATTCTCTGAACATGACCGATAATGATCTGTTCAGGTTTTACACCCAATTTGAGAAACCATTGCACCTGTTCAAGCGCCATCGTTCCATGAGAGGTATGTGTATTGATCACTGCACCGGTCTCTTTGGCTGCAATAGCTGCCGCTTTGATCTCTTTTTCTTCAAATGGCGTGATCATGCCATAAGAGGTACCAACCTTAATGCAACCAGCTTTCGCTTTGCTGCGTTTGACGATGGGGCCCATATAATCATGTTCGTCAATTCCTTCTTCAATTTCGGCGATGATAAGATCAGCTATCTCTTCGACTGAATATCGTACAACCCAATGAACAACTTTGTCGTAAACATGGCTGGCATGAAAACCGGTGGTTACAATGAGGTTCAAACCGGGAAGCTGTTTATTAACATCCAATAATTTAACAATGTCGCGACCAACCCCGATCGGGTTGCAGTCAACGATGGTTTTACCGCCAGCCGCCATGAATCGGGTAGCTTCTTGAACTGCTTTATCCACATCAGGAAGCCGCATATCTTCGCCATGCAGAGCTACTTCAGCTCCACCAATACGAATTAAATGTTCGTGGGTATTTGTAACACCCATTTCTTTTGGATCAACATCACCGTGAATTGTTCGAATGAATGCCATAGGTAGTTTCCCTTTTCTGATTTATTAATGTTTTATAAGAAATATCTATCAATGCTTATTCTATTTTCATTTCAAATTTTATTCAACATATTTTCATATAAATGAACATATGTGCAGGAGAGTAATTTCTAATAAAAGCTCTCTTTGATCGTGTATTTAATATGTTTCCGTATTGAGATTTTGATGATTATGCATTACAATATTTCGTAACAATGAACATATGTGCAGGAGATTATTTTTACAATGAAGAATATTTTTTTCTCTGAGTACGGCATTATTTGGGATATGGATGGTGTATTGATCGATACCGCAGATGCGCATTACCAAGCATGGAAAGAGATTCTCTCTCAATATGGTGTCGATTTTTCTCGCAATTATTTTAACGATACTTTTGGAATTAACGATCACAGCCTCATTATGGAAGTGATCTACCCTAAACCTACAGATATGGTGATCGAAGAGATTTCAATGCAAAAAGAAAAACTATATCGTACCGAAATAAAAAAGACATTAAGAGTATACCCCGGGGTCAAGGAAATCCTTGGAGTATGCCAGGCGCATGGATTCAAACAGGCTCTTGATTCGTCTGCACCACAGGAAAATATTGATGCAGCAATGGAAATTAGTGGATTGCGGCCATATTTTGATCACATTATTTCAACAGATGGCAT
The DNA here is from genome assembly GCA_002403105.1 of Anaerolineaceae bacterium UBA4781. Classification (GTDB taxonomy): domain Bacteria; phylum Chloroflexota; class Anaerolineae; order Anaerolineales; family Anaerolineaceae; genus UBA4781. The sequence goes on from DHHD01000017.1 coordinate 22,962, forward strand.
GCCCAGTAAAAAATTTCCGGATGCTTACCTGGCAGCAGCGACCGCCTTCCATCTGGCACCTGATCATTGTCTTGTAGTTGAGGATAGTATTCTTGGTGTTGAAGGTGCAAAGAAAGCCGGAATGACCTGCATCGCGGTTGCCAGCACTCATCCTCAAGATCGTCTGCAACAAGCTGATTTGGTTGTTTCATCGATCGAGAAGTTAAATATAATTACATTCCAGAATTTAATAGGAATGCAAGAGGGATAAAATATGTCAAGAGAATATAACGATCTGCTTTTTCAAGTGGCAAGGTTGTACTATGAGCAAGAAAAGACCCAGGCTGAAATTGGTTATATTATTCATTCCTCCCGGCCAACAGTCTCGCGACTTTTAAAAGAAGCGCGCGAAAAGGGAATAGTAGATATCAAACTCAACTACCCCTTTGAACGAGATTTCGGCCTTGAAGAGGAATTTCAAAAATATTTTTCCTTAAAAGAAGTACGTATCCTCAAATCGTACAACCAAAAAACCGAAGAGGTTCTGAAAGGATTAGGGTTTTTTGCTGCGGAGTATTTGGATTCTCTCATCGTAGATGGCGACATCATTTCTTGTTCTTACGGAAGAACCGTTGCCAGTACCGTTCAAGCACTTCATCCTGATCGTAAATTAAATATCACAGTGGTTCAAATGATTGGAGCATTGGGTGTTGAGAATCCTTTTATCGATGGACCTGATCTGGTTCGTTTGTTGAGCGATAAATACGGAGGAAAATATTGTTACTTGTTAGCTCCTCTGGTTGTTAGTGATAGAAATGCAAAGGAATCTCTTATAAAGCATTTTCGCTACCAGGAAGCCATCAAATTATCACAATCTGCCAGAATTGGTTTGTGTGGAATTGGTGGTATGAATGAAGAAACACCCAGCCCGATCTGGACGAATTATCTCAGCCATCATGAGTGGGAAGATCTCCGAAAATTTGGTGCAATTGGTCATATGGGAGCATATTTCTATGATGAAAATGGAAAAATTATAGATGCTGACATTAATGAAAGGGTCATTGGTCTTGGATTAGATCTTCAAAAAGAAATTCCATTCATGATTGCTGTTGCTGGTGGAGAAAGTAAAGCCTTATCTATTCGAGCTGCTCTAACTGGAAGGTATATGAATATTCTGGTCACCGATGATTCAGCCGCAAGAAAGATTCTTGAATTATCACGTTGATAAGATATTCGCATACTATTGATGAATCAATCTTTCACGTGCAGATATCTCGCTTAATCTTTCCAATATTTCTATGCGATCAATAAGATCATTCATTGATTGACCCCATGCTAGTAATCCGATGGAACGTATAAAGAGGGAGTGCTTTTCATTCAGTGTATCTTCCAACTCAATATCTTCCAATTCCGCAATATCCACATAGGCGAGCAATCTATTGGCATCCACCAAAATATCCGGCTCTGGTTTTTGCATCCGATTTGCCAAAACAGTAATCCATGGTAGCTGGCATAGCACAACAGCATTTGCATCTGAATTATTGTAAATCGCACGATGCCATTGAACATGAAAAGGAAGATCTCCGTTTTTTGAATCAATTTCTTTTTTAATCGATTCACTCAGAAGTGATTCTTCATTTAATCTACAGATTGGTATTTCTCTCGGTGTGATAATGAATTTTCCACCACTCGTTCTTAAAGAGACTTCACCAAGGGTTCCGGCAAAAAAACCTTTGTTATCCATAACCAATGCCGCCTCAACGAATTCTTTGAGGATCACACGCGATACAACCGCATTGCGTGTGATCCTTTGAGTTTTCGTGGGTGGATTTACAAAATTTACAACGCTCCACGTAATTTTCTGGAATTGTTTTAGCATAATCGTTTACCTGATTATGAACTAGACATATCCTAACTTTTGATCCTGCAACCATCTTAAATGATAAATGGTCTGATTTTCATTCAGTTCCACGTCGGAATACTGTAAAGGTTGACCTTGTTTTATATCTTTTAATATGGTCGCCCCAACAGTTAAACCCAATGGAACCAAACCTTCTTTTCTGGCAATTTCAGCTTTCTCAATACTACCATACACCGTATAACCGCCAAGATAGTCGACCTTTTCACCTGCTTTTAAATCGCGCTTGGCCATTGTGATCGTCTCCGCAACAGGTGCTTGATGGGTTGCCAAAGTTTCTTCCTTATAGAAAAAAGCACGAAGAATAGAGATGGGTGCTTCCAGATTTGCCATATGATAGGGTCTGTAGAGAGCCCAATATTTGCCATGATTGTTCACATGCAGATAATTGAGATCTGCGATGATCTTGGGCTGATCGGTGGTTATGATCACAAAAACTCCGGGGGCGATCCTGCCCATGGCATAATCGACTGCTCGACGTGTTTTTAAAATTCCACCATCTTCTTTTGGGCAGAATATCCTAGGTAGATCGGCAACTTCAGCACTTGGGCCATACGCACCTCGAATTTCTGGTTCGTAGCCGGTTCCGTTTGCCATGGCTGTCATCTCCGCCATTGTCTTCGTTCCATCTTCAAAAGCTGCCAGCATTTTCGGATTCATATTCTGGGCTTTGGCTGATTTGGCAACCGTGTCAGGATTCGCCTGTGGATGCAAAGGATTGTTTTTTCCTTTTCCAATACACACGATTTCAAAACCCAGAGTCGTTGCGAAATCATATAACTCTTTCACAGATCCGGGTTCATCACCTGCAATAAGGGTATATACAACACCAGCCGCTTCTGCCATTTTTGTCAATTGGTATCCGATCACAACATCGGTTTCCACATTCATGTTCACTACGGATTTTCTGGCTAAAATGGCATCGTGGCAGAATTTGGCACCCACCTCAGGAATACCTGTCGATTCGACAACGACATCCAGGTTTGGAATTTCTACGATCATGTCTGCAGTGTGGCAAGCAATGCGTTTTCCATTCTCAATTGCATGAGCTGCACTTTCTGGATTATTATCGTTTTTAACGAGAAGATTCTTATCAACGCTAGCTTCTTGATAGGCTTCATAAGCGCGGTCTTTGCGCACATCGGCTACAGCGACAACTTTCATCCCTTGCATTTTTTCTATTTGGCTGATCAACCCTGTGCCCATCTGACCAGCACCCAGCAGCCCAATGCAAATTGGTCTTTTATTGTCTTTTTCAAATTTTTCCAGCATTTGTTTAAAGGACATTCTGTATCCTCCAATTAATCTTTTTCATTCTTCACAATTTTGAATTCAAGTCCAACTTTAATTTCTGGGACTTCCTTTAATTCAACATTCACATCCCCAGGGAGTCGGGCTTCTATCTCACCATTAAATTTCAATATTAAATGGCCTAAATTCGCCAGGTTTGTATTGGCTACATCACCAATCGACAATATCTTGAATTGTTCATCCCCAAGAAAGATGGTATCGCCAATTTCAAGTGGCTCGACTAGTTCACTGGCATCATGGATGATTGAAAATTCCACCAGCTCTTCAGGCGCATTCTTTCCAAAAAACACCAGGATGCCTGCCTGTTTAAACTCATCAACCAATGGACCTATCGAGATGACTTTTCCTTGATATTTGATCATGGTCCAATCCTTCTTAAAATCGAAAACGAACCTCCATTACTTTTTCTAACGGAAGTTAATTTCGAAAAATGTTAATGAACTTATGCAGATTACTCGATCACTTCAAGATCTTCAATCCGCACACCTGAGACAAAAATATCTTCGGTGATAAAACGGAATAGGGGACCAGAAGGGGTCGTTGGGTAAATATCTACGGTGGGTACTTTTTTCATTGGATAGACACCTACTCTTGCTGTACCACCGCAGTCAATGATGCATACTGCGATCTGCTCAAAGGGAGCTCTCGATTTAAAACCATCAAAAGGTGTTCCGCCTGTTAACTCAGCAATCTTCGCCGCCAAGGGATGAATACCACCACCAGTCACAGAATAAATCAAGTTACGGCTTTCGGTAGGTTCGATGACAAGTGGTCCTCCCCAACCTTTAGGGCCTGCTTTGATCTTTACTTTTTTAAATTTATTTTCTGCCATGGTTTCGGAACCTCTTTATTTCATATATTTCAATTATAATAATGTTGTGTGTGGTGAAGGGT
>DHHD01000086.1:0-3996 GCA_002403105.1 Anaerolineaceae bacterium UBA4781
ATGGGCGGTGTTATGCCTTTCCCGGATGAGATCCTGCGTGAGATCAGGCTTTTACATGCCAATGGCTGGAAAGCCGAAGGGCATCCGCGCGACCGCTGGCTGGCTAAATTAGAAACAATTGTAAAAGAGGAACAGTAAAATGACGACCACAAATTTAGAAGATATGCAGGTCATCTACCGGCACCCTGAATCTCTGCTGGATATCAATACCCACTATTGTCCTGGCTGCACACATGGTGTAGCGCACCGCCTGGTGGCTGAAGTGATCGACGAAATGAATCTGCGCGATAACTGTATCGGTGTTGCCTCCGTGGGCTGCTCCGTATTTGCGTATAACTATTTTGATTTTGATTTTGTCCAATCACCACACGGAAGAGCACCTGCTATGGCAACTGGAGTCAAACGCGTCCATCCTGACAAGATTGTTTTGACCTATCAGGGCGATGGCGATATGATCTCCATCGGCACAGGGGAGATCACGCATGCAGCCGCTCGTGGTGAGAATATAACCGTGATCTTCATTAACAATGCCAACTATGGCATGACCGGTGGTCAGATGGCTCCCACTACGCTACCTGGGCAAAAAACAACTTCATCCCCCAAAGGACGTGATGTGGAACAAGCAGGATATCCAATCCGTGCCAGCGAAATGCTGGCGACCCTGGATGGCGCTGGTTTTATCGCGCGCCGCAGTCTGCATGATCCCAAGAATATCCGTCTGGCAAAAAAAGCCATTCGCATGGCATTCGAAACACAGATGCGCGGATTAGGTTTCTCTATGGTAGAACTGCTCTCCACTTGCCCCACAAACTGGCACCTTAATCCCGCTGCTGCTGCACACTGGTTGGAAGAAAACATGCTCCCGTATTACCCATTGGGAGATTATAAGATCCACCCTGCATTGAAGGACTTGAAATTCCAAGAGGAGAAAGCACATGCAAAATGAAACTTTAATTGCCGGATTTGGTGGTCAGGGAGTCCTTTTCGCAGGAAAAGTGCTGGCACATACTGCTCTGGAAATTGGATTGGAAGTTACATGGTTCCCTTCTTATGGACCCGAAATGCGTGGGGGAACCGCCAACTGCACTGTGATCTTCTCGGATGAAGAAATTGGATCACCGCAGGTTTTCAATCCAACCAGTATTATCGTCATGAACCAACCCTCTCTGGATAAATATGAGGACACGGTTCGAAAAGATGGCTACCTGGTTGTCGATACCTCCATGACAAATCGCGAAGTTAAACGCAAAGATATTCATGCCATTTGTCTTCCGGCCACTGAAATTGCCGAATCGATCGGCGATAAACGGTTAACAAATATCGTACTGCTTGGAGCACTCATCCAGGGATCACACTTCTTTGGTCAGGCAGAACTGGAAAGTGCATTAAAAAAGAGTCTGGAAGGGAAAAAAGCAGAATTGATCGCTTCCAATATCATCGCTTTACAGCGTGGATTCGAATATAATGCTTGAACACCTCATTGGTGTATCTTGTAGGCAGCCATAAAATATGGTAAGATAGGCGACATTACACAATCCCTTTTGACTTAGAATTTAAAGGTGCTGGTACTCCATGGGGAGTCATTTTCAATACAGAAAAACACCAAAGATAATTCTAAGTCAGCATTATTTTTAACGAGGAAAAAAGATGCCAAACACATTCTTAACCAAAGAGGGTTACGCAAAACTGCAGGAAGAGCTTGATTTTCTGCGCGGTACACGCCGATCAGAGATCGCTGAACGCCTGCGTGAAGCAGCCTTTGGCGAAGATCTGGTTGAAAATGCAGAATATGAAGCAGCCAAGAACGAACAGGCTTTCATTGAAGGCCGTATCAAAGATCTAGAAGGGCTGCTTGCAACTGCGCGTATCATTGAATCCACTTCCAATGGAGATACTATTCAATTGGGGACAAAAGTCGTCATCCAAGAATCAGGTAGCAAAGACAATGAGGAATATTTCATTGTGGGTCCTGCTGAAGCAATGCCCGCTGAAGGAAAGATTTCCAATGAATCCCCGCTTGGAAAAGCTTTAATGAATCACAAAGCAGGAGACCAGGTAGAAGTTCAGGCTCCTGATGGTTCATTTAAGGTTAAAATAATTGAAGTCGCTTGATATCGGAGCATAAAAAATGAGCCCCGCTCCGTTCAGGTAGGCGGGGCTTTTTTATTAAATAAAGAAGGATAAAGTGTCATGGATTGGAATGAACTAGAGAAAATACGCCTTGCTAAAATTGACCAGATGCGCGCTGAAAATGTAGAACCCTATCCCACCCGCACAGAAGTTGACTATTCGATCAAAGATGCCATCAGTGCTTTTGAAACCTTCGAAAAAAACAATGATCCTTCTATCTGTTCTCCTGAAGTAACGCTGGCAGGGCGCATCCGCTCGAATCGGAACATGGGAAAGTTAGCTTTCAGCCATATTGAAGATGGCAGTGGGCGCATTCAATTAATGCTCCGGATCAATGAGATCGGGGAAGAAAATCTCAAATATTTTTGTGATCTGTTCGATCTGGGTGATTTTATTCAAGCCAGCGGTGTATTAATGCGCTCGAAGACAGGCGAGATCACTATATTGGTCAAAAATTTTAAAATGCTCGCTAAGGCTGTAACCCCATTACCGGCCGCCAAAGATGAGGTCATCGATGGAAAAGTGATCAGGCATGCCACATTAAACGACCCAGAAAATCGCTACAGACAGCGTTATGCTGATCTTGCGGTGAATGAAGAGATTCGTAAAACATTTCGTACCAGAACCGCTATTGTACGCGCGTTACAGAAATTTTTGGATTCTCATAATTTTATAGAGGTCGAGACTCCCATCCTGCAGCCCATTTACGGCGGTGCAGCAGCACGACCTTTCTCCACTTTTCATAACCAGCTTCATCAAGATCTATTTTTACGAATTTCCTTTGAACTCTATCTGAAAAGGTTGCTGGTCGGTGGTTTTGACCGTGTATATGAAATAGGGCGTGACTTTCGGAATGAAGGTGTTTCTTTCAAACATAATCCGGAATTTACACAACTTGAATTCTATATGGCGTATGCCGATTATGAAAAGATCATGAGTCTAACAGAGCAGATGTTGGCATTCGTTTGTGATGAAGTACTGGGAACTCGCACGATCGCCTTTGATGGGCATGAGATCAATATGAATATCCCATGGAAACGTCTGGAATTGCGCCAGGGTATTCTGGATGCTACCGGAATTGACATCTATGCCTGTACAGATGCCGACAGCCTGTATCAGGCTATGAAAAACAATAATCTGAATCCCAAAGAAAACCAGCCACGCGGAAAATTGATCGATAGTTTAATCGGTGATTATCTGGAACCTGCTTGCATCCAGCCCACATTTTTATTTGATTACCCACGCGATATTTCTCCGCTGGCAAAAAATAAACCCGGCAATCCACAGGTTGTCGAACGCTTTGAAGGTTTTGTAGGTGGAATGGAATTATGCAATGCTTTCACCGAATTGAACGATCCGCTTGAACAGGAAAAACGGTTTGCAGAAATGGGACGCACCTACAACGAAAAAGATGAAGAGCGCCATCCGATGGATGAAGACTACCTGAAAGCCATGTCTTATGGAATGCCACCCAGCGGTGGGTTTGGTATGGGGATCGATCGTTTGGCCATGCTTTTAACCAACAATCGCTCTATTCGTGAAGTTATCCTGTTCCCGCATTTGCGCGAAACAGATGATGAAGAGAAGTAAATAAAAGATCCGCATCAACGGCGGATCTTTTATTCTCTGATCTGCACGTTTTCTTCACCCACCAAATGATGGACTCGATCTAGCAATTCATTGGTAATGTGGATCGCATCATTAGGAAAATCCAGCTCAACCTCTTCACCATCCTCGCGGCAGAGAAATGTGAAACGATCTTCACCGGGTGAAGAACGTAACATCCCATAAACCTGTTTCAGTAACCTGATATCCTGTTCTTTTTTCCCACTCGCATTGATGATTATGGTCAGGTTCTTATTGTTT
>DHHD01000086.1:4142-5631 GCA_002403105.1 Anaerolineaceae bacterium UBA4781
CCTCAACCAAAATATCCTGTGGCATCAAACCGCTTTCGTCCGTAGCAGGTTCCAGGGCGGATTCATCATCATCCTCCGCATTTGGGTCGATCTCCAATTTGCGGATTTCATCCACCAGCACTTTCGCATCCATACCTTCCGCATCCACTTTTCCTTTGACAACCACCACTTCATCTTCAACCAGTATATCGTGCGCTCCTGCCCAACTGCGCGGGAAAATCACCAGACCAATCAGCCCTTGCACATCTTCCACATTTGCAAAGCCCATGGGATCACCTTTTTTTGTCACAATGGATCGAATATTGGTCAATCTACCGGCTACTATCACTTCTTCTTTTTGCTGTGCTTCTTTCAATTGACTGGAGAAATACGTAACCGTTCTTTTAATTGTTTTCATATACGCAGAAAGCGGATGGTCTGTTAAAAACAACCCCAGCAGTTCCCGCTCCCATTCCAGTTTTTCCTTTGGATTCATGGGTTCAAGATCAGGAAGACGTATTTCTTCTTTTAACCCCTCGACAGCGCCAAAGAAAGTGAGCTGTCCTTCTTCCTTGGCGCGAAAATGACTTTCACTGATGGCAACCATCCGATCCATCACGCTGAAGATCGCACGCCGGTCGCCAAATGCATCCAGAGCGCCTACTCTGATCAGGCACTCTAGAGCGCGTTTTCCAACTTTTCTCAGATCCACTCGTCTTATGAAATCATTGAGATCTTCAAAGGGTTGGTCGGAGCGGGCAGCGAGGATCAACTCGATCGAACTTTGACCAACATTTTTAATGGCGCCCATCCCAAAGCGAATGCAGCAATCATTTTCATCCCGATCTTCAATAGAGAAATCCCAGAAACCATGATTCACATCGGGGGGCAGTACCTGGATACCCATGGCCAGGCAATCGGCTATATAGTAAGCAACCTTTTCGCTATCGCTCATTGATCCGCATAAAAGCGCAGTCATATACTCCAGCGGATAATGAGTCTTGAGGTAGGCAGTTTGTACAGCTACCACTCCATAATCGGCTGCGTGGCTTTTATTGAATCCATACTGTGCAAAATTACGCCAATCTTCAAAGATCAAGGCTGCCGTTCCTTCGTCAATGCCGTTGGCAACCGCGCCTTTGATGAATTTCTTTTCATGCACTTTAATTTGGTCTTCTTTTTTCTTTGAGATCGCTTTACGCAGCGTATCAGAATCAGCGGCGGAATATCCAGCTAAAGAAATGGCCGCGGTCATGATCTGTTCTTGATATACTGCAATTCCGAATGTTTCTTCCAAAATGGGTTTTAATAATTCGTGCCTGTATTCAACTTTTTGTTTTCCATGCATACGCGCAATATAGTCCGGAATGAACTGCATGGGGCCCGGACGATAGAGCGCAACCATGGCAATGATGTTATCCAGATTCTTGGGTTTCATCTGCACCAGGTACTTGGTCATGCCGCCACCTTCCAGTTGGAAGACACCAGCAGTCAATCCTTTTCCAAGAAA
>DHHD01000107.1 GCA_002403105.1 Anaerolineaceae bacterium UBA4781
CGTGGGATCGAAACTGGCAGATGGACCTGGCTAATCGAACCCTGGATGGCAAACATCTACGATATCCCGGTTTACAATTTTCCAGGTTGGATGCTCATCATGCTCTATGCGGCGATATTCGTTCTGATTGGCAGAGCCTGGTATAAAAAGAGCAATTTCAAGACCAGTGTTGGCATCCTGTATCCGATTCTCGCTTTCATCTTTGCTTTATTAACCATGGTCAGCCCACTCTCACAGTTCTTGTTATGGCTCGCTCCATTTGGCAGCAAAGGCAGCAATTTCGAATGGATCATGCTGGCATTTCATCTGATCTTCCCTTTATTATTGTTACTTATCTTTTGGCAAGGAAAAATGAAAACCCCCCTTACCTTAAAAGAAGATTATCCGGTTTTAGTAACATTCATCGGATTTCATCTGGCAGATATCCTTTGTACCATTAAAAGTGGATATGCGGAAATTCTTTGGTTAGTGGTTCTAACCAGCGCTGTCCATGCCCTGATCATTGCGTGGATATTTTTGGCCGGGAGAAAACCGAAGCTTGTAAAAGGGGATGCATAGATTTTAGTAGGAAAACTTAACAATGGGATGCCCTGGAATGATTCGATCCAGGTTTTTTAATCTTTCTGTTTCTACCCGACAAAAAAACTGATGCTGCGCAGGGTTTGCTCTAACGCTGATTCAAAGGGGTTGAGTATGTCTTTCCAACGCAAGCGAAAATAGAGCGATTGGAGGAAATTTCTACCATTCGCACGAATCAGCAATTTTTCAGGCAGGTTCTGTACCGCTAAAACCGGGGCAGTGAAAGAATTCACCCACTCACAGACTGCTGCCGGTTGCAGAAGTCCGCGCTGCAGGATGGATAACACCACCGTTCCCAGGCGTTCCTCTTCCCCGTGTGTGTACACCAAGCTGGAATCACAGATCACTTCGCGGATGACTTCTAATATTTCAAACACATCTGCCTTCCCCATTTCAGTACACAGCGCCAGTTCATCCACGGCATCCGCGGCATGCGCAACAGCATGTGCCCAACCTTTATCCTGCACAAAACCACGCTTGTCTTGCTCTTGATGGAGAAAACGGATCAATTTGGTTTTCACCTCATCGAGTTCTTGTAAAGAAAGATAGGGACTATCACGGTGCACGCCCAGCAGCAAGGGCAGCAACAAAACCGAAAAAGCGCGGGTAAAAACCCCATCGCCCTCTTTTTCACCCATTCGGTAGAACATATGCTGCTCATCCAAAACAATGTGCACAATAGCACGCATGCTCTCTGCAGAAAACAGACGCTGGTCATAGATCCAATTTACAAAAGCGGAATAGATAAGCTCGTCGCGCAATTCAGCATCTGTTGAGCCAATATGTTCCAACATGGTTGGCATTAACGCAAGAGCTTCTTTCATTGAAGAATGATATGCCTGTGTTCGCAGGTTCTGCAGCGTTTTTTTCAAATCCGATTCCATCATAAACAGAGTTCCTTACTCTTCTCATTGTACATGCTGCACCGGAAATTCACTCAGGAATAAGATTGATTTTCTCCCAAATTGCGCTATGCTGGATAAAAGAACTCTGGAGGATACGACCATGACAAAGCACTTTGCCCGCGTATCCGTTCTGGTTCTGCTACTTGCCTTCCTTGCAGCCTGCGGCTCCAAACCGGCAGCCGAAATAATCCTCCCCACAGCCACCCCGGAACCAACGGATATTCCCAAATTAATGCCTGGAGAAATAACCAGTGCCGAACGCACCCTAGAAGATGCAGACTCTAGCATCAAAGCCGAAGAGAATCGTGCTCTTACCGGCGATGCTTTCGTCAATAATTTGTTCGAACGCCCTTTTACTTCCCAGGAAATGGTTTACCAGCCTGATCTGAACATCCTGAATATTTCTATCAGTAGCGATGAAAATTTTTTCTATTTCATTCTAACTTTGGATGATGTAGATACCGCCAGCGGTCTATTAAACGGAACGTACGGCATTGAATTTGACCGCACTCAAACCGGGCGCGGCGATCTATTGGTATGGACAAGCCAGATAAGCAGCGAATGGTCCACAGAAGGGATTACCGTATATGCCAATCCAAGCGGTACAGTGGGTGGATTGGATCCTATCACTGCCGAAGAAGATTACCCGGGCAAGGGATATACGGAAACAATTGAAATGCAAGGTGATAAAGTTGCCTGGGCAAGATTATCTCCCGATGATCCAAATGCAGTGCAGATCGCAGTCAGTCGTGCTTTATTGGGCAACCCCGAAGAATTTCTATGGGGTGCCTGGGCAGATGGTGGGGTAAAAGATCCATCATTGTTTGATTATGGTGATCATTTCAGTTCATCCGAAGCAGGTTCACCGCTGAATACCAGCGAAGATTATCCACTGCAAGCCCTTGCCAGTTTGGATAACACCTGCCGCCTGCCTTACGGCATAGACCAGATGAGCAGTATGATTCCCGGCATGTGCATCACCTCGCAGCCCGGATTGGATTGCGTTTGTACCTATTGGGTCATTTTTGGCAGCACAAAAGCATGCGCACTTTGGGATTGTGATTGATTCGCTTTTGTTTGGTCGTCGTAATAAATAAGGTCTCGTCATAATGGAGAAAATGGCTTATATATCCAATGCCAGAAAGGGAATGATCGCGAAAAAATTGATAAATCAGGCTGCTTTTACACAACAGATTTATTGAAAATAGAATTATGGAGGATACGCTCATGAAAAAAAATATTTACATCATATCCGTTCTGGTTTTCCTGCTAGCCCTCGCTACTGCTTGTGGTTCCAAATCTACACCCGAAACCAAACCAACGACCATTGCTCTCAACACCGCGATCCCTGAATTAAAAGAAAATCCAGATCTGGTACCCGGTGAACCCAACCCGGAAGTCGAACGCACGCTGGAGGATTCCGATGCCAGCATTAAAGCAGAAGAACACCGTGCTGTTTCTGGCGATAACATTTTAAACAACCTTTTCGAACGCCCTTTCACTGCGCAGGAAATGGATTATCAGCCTGATCTAAATATCCTGACAGTGTCGATAACCAGCGATGACGCATTTTTCTTTTTCACCATCACCCTGGATGGCATGGATCCCCTCAGCGGCACTTTGAGCGGCACTTATGGCATGGAATTTGACCGCACCCAAACCGGGCGCGGTGATCTGCTGGTGCTGGTTTCCAACCCTGCAGTGGAATGGTCCATGAAAAACATGACAGTTTATGTGAATCCAACCGTCAGCGTCGGTGGAACCAGACCGGTCATCGCGGAAGAAGGTTATGAAGGAGCAGGCTATACAGAAATGGTTGAACTGGGTGGCGATCAGGTTGCCTGGGCCAGGATCGCTCCGGAAGACCCATCTGCCGTGCAGATCGCAGTCAGCCGTGTATTGCTGGGTAACTCAGAGGAATTCTTGTGGGGTGCCTGGGCAGATGGCGGGGTAAAAGATCCATCATTGTTTGATTATGACGATCATTTCGGTCCATCTGAAGCTGGCTCTCCTATCAATACCAGTGAAGATTATCCCATTAAAGCAGTGTACAGCCTGGATAATACTTGCAGATTGCCCTACGGGATCGATGATACGACTGGTATTCCGGGTATTTGCCTTTCCATCCCACCCCAAGAAGAACACAAAGTTTCCTGCGTTTGCGTTCGTCAGTGCATGACCCATGTTGGCTGCTGTGAATGGAGCTGCGAATAAAAAGTCAAAATAATATATCTGCTTTTACCGGAAAGAGAGAGGTGGAAAATCTGCTTCTCTCTTTTTTTATCAAGCACTGGAAAAGGGATCTTTATAAAGAAATGCATGTCCTCAATCCAGTATAATGATGGCAAATCAGACCAGAATAGCAGTGGAGTAAAAAAATTCTTCTTAGTTTCTTGTCATCGACCTTCACTTTTTATCAATAGCACTGGTTGATCATCGAAAAATGG
>DHHD01000007.1 GCA_002403105.1 Anaerolineaceae bacterium UBA4781
CTGATTCGAAGTCAGGCACTCTGTCCATTGAGCTACGGGAGCGTGCCACTATTATACCGTAATTCATTCTGATCCCTAAAAAAACAAAATAATAGTCCACATCTAAAGAACTTCTTCTTGAAACAGGGCTTGATTTTTTTAGAAAATACACTAAAATAATGGTTAGAGTAGATTGTATTGACTCGAAAAGGCAAACCCGGTGAAAACCGGGGGCGCAAAGCTCTGGGTCTAAAGCTGAAAAGCAATGACCGCCAAGCCGCCGAAAGTCGATTTTTATTTATAGAATGATAATATTCGGCGGACCTGGAAAAAACCAGGTCTTTTTGTTTGGCAGAGCAACTTTAAAATGAAATATCTGTGGAGTGCAAGCAATGTAATTTGCATGCACCGGCAGCCGCTCTAATTCCTTTGTCGGAATGGACGGTAAATGGAGATGACCTATCTGATTAACGGCGGCGGCAATCAGAAGTGTCTTCAAAACACCGTCCATTCTTGATTTAAGCGAGGATGTGCTACAATTTTCCACATATCTTATATTCACGGAGAGATGCAATGGGAATGACTTCTCGCGAACGAGTAAAAGCCGTTCTGGCACACGAAGTGCCTGATCGCGTACCCATTATTATGGGTGTTTCTAACGCCACCGGCATCAAGATGATCCCTTATCAGGGTGTAAAGAAATTAGCCGGAATTGATGCACCGGATGACTATATCTATGATTGGCCTGAATTGGGAAGCGCCAAAGTGGATGAAGCGACCATGTGCCGCCTGCACAGCGATGTGCGCGGTGTGTTGGATCGCTTCCCTAAAGCGATCTATGAACGCAATCAAAACCGTACGCCACATTCCCCTTGCATGGATTGCTGGGGAACAGGGCAGATCGAAATTGAACCGGGCGTATGGTATCCGGGTTTGCATCCGCTGGCAGAAGCGACCACGCTTGAAGCGATCGAAAATTACCCCTGGCCTGATATGGATGATCCCTATCGTGTTGCACACGTAAAAGAACAGGCGAAGAAGCTGGCAGCAGAAGATCAGTATGCCATCATGGGTACACCCTGGCTGCTCTTCCCGTTCGAACGGGCTTTTGCCATGCAGGGCATGGATAAATTCCTGCTCAATATGGCCATGAACCCTGATTTTTCCAAAGCGCTGCTGCGGAAAATTACCGATCTGTGTAAAACACTCATGGGTCATTTTCTGGATGAAGCTGGCGAGAATCTGGATATTATCAAGATCGGAGATGATCTGGGAACGCAAGAAAAATTAATGATCTCTCCACGCATGTACCGGCAGCTATTAAAGCCTTTCCACGCGGAATTTATCGAATTTATTAAAACACGCACCAAAGCGAAAGTCTTTTTTCATACCGATGGTGATGTTTTTGACCTGATCGAGGATTTCGTTGAAATGGGTGTTGATATTCTTAATCCGATCCAGACTTCGGCAGGCAAAATGGCTGACCTGCAGGGATTGAAGACCAGGTACGGAAAGAACATTATCTTTTGTGGAGCGATCGATACCCAGCATATCCTGCCCTCCGGAACACCGCAAGAAGTTCGGGATGAGGTGAAACGGGTCATCCATATTTTGGGTGAGGGTGGGGGATACATGGTCGCCTCTGTGCACACCATCATGACCGAAGTTCCCCCCCAAAATATCCTAGCAATGGTAGATGCGGTTGAAGAATTCGGGCATTACCCATTAAAATAAAAAATAGGCGACCAAAACAAAAAAGTCGCCTATTTGGTTTGATTCATCTACAGTGATTCTTTTTCGTATGCTTTGCCTTCAGCAGCCGGTGCGTTGCTTTTTCCTACTACACCCGCCAGAACGATGATGGTTGCCAGATAGGGCATCATACCCAAGAAATCAGAAGGAATGGGTACTTTAAGGATGGATGCTTTGGCTGACAGCGAATCAAAGAAGCCAAATAATAAACCTGCACCCATGGCACCCACCGGATGATAGTTGCCAAAGATCATGGCAGCCAGAGAGATGAAGCCGCGCCCGGCAGTGAGCAGTTCGTCAAAACGACCGGATGAGCCAAGAGTGAAATAGGTACCCGCAAAGCCTGCCATCATACCACCCAGAATTACACCCATGTAGCGAGTTTTAATGACATTAATGCCCAATGTATCGGCTGCTTTGGGATGTTCGCCAACAGAACGCAGTCGTAATCCCCAGCGGGTTGAAAATACCATTACTGTTAAGAATGGAACCAGAAGGAACATCGCATACACATATAGGTTGTGGCTGAAGAGGATTGGACCGACAAATGGGATCTTGGATAGAATGGGAATATCAACCTGTGGGAACATTCCCGGCTCATTTAAATATTGAAACTCGGTTTTTTGAATAAATTTGGATGAGAGAAAAGAAGTGATGCCTGTCGCGAAGATATTGATGACCGTGCCGGAAATGGTGTGATCCACCTTATATTTGATCGTTAGAACGCCATGAATATAGGCTACCAATGCTCCTGCCAGAATACCTGAGAGCATACCGATCCAAAGATTGGTCAGGCTGGCAAAAACCGTGCTAACGAAAGCAGCAATAAGCATCATACCTTCAATGGCAATGTTCACTGTACCGGAACGTTCACAAAGAATACCAGCCATGGCGCCCAGCGTGAGCGGAACTGCCCGCACAACGGTTACTCGCAGCAGCCCGGCTAGATTAAGAGAACCACCGGAGGAAGCCCAGGTAAGGAAGCTGAAGATAAACATGACCGCAACCAAACCCAAAATACCATTGGTCAAATTTTGGAAACCCAGAATTAATTGATAAGCACCGGCGACAGCACACAGCACTGCCAGAATCGATAAAACTTTCGTAGTTGAAAAAGCCCAATCAGACATAACCGTCGCTGATCCGCCAGGAGTCATATTAAAGGTGGTTAACGCGCTTGCATCAGTACCATTAATAAAGACGAACCAAATGACAGCGGCAACCAAAAGGAAAATGATACCCATCACAATTCTGCGAGATTTGGATTGGTGTTTATGGACCTTTTTGCTTTCCATTGGAATACTATTTGCAACAGCCATTTTAGTTACCTCCCCACCCGCCAACTTTAATGCTCTCTTCTTCGATTTCCGGTTTTTTCAAGCGGAATATGGTGCGGATGATGGCAGGCGCTGCAATAAACGCGAGAATGAGTGCCTGCAAGATCGACACGATATCGATTGGTACGCCAGATTTTAATTGCATCTGGCGTGAGCCATTCCGTAAGAAGCCAAATAAGAGTGCGGAAAGAACAACTCCGAATGGATGATTTTTTCCTAATAATGCGAGTGCGATACTGTCAAAACCGTAGCCAGATGAGAAAGAAGGTACCAGGCGGTGGTTCAATCCGAGAACTTCATTGGCTCCTGCCAAGCCTGCCAGAGAACCTGCCAGTGACATGGCTATGATGGTGGATCTGGTAGTATTGATGCCTGCATAACGTGCTCCATTTGGATTGGATCCGACGGTACGCAGTTCAAAACCCCAGGTTGTTTTGAATAATAACCAGTAGATCACGAATGCCACCGCCAGCGCAACAAAGAATCCGAGGTGGAAACGGATGGGGTCTTCAAAAAAACGGGTGAGTTGTGCACTCTCCTGGATCCAGGGGGTTTTGGGAGTATATTCATTGGGATCTTGCATGGGACCGTTGATCATAAAATCTGTAAATTTAAAAGCAATATAGTTCATCATGATCGTAATGATCACCTCATGTGCGCCGGTTTTTGCTTTCAAAAAACCCGGCACAAAACCCCATAATGCTCCGCCCAGAGCACCTGCCAATAAAGCGATCGGGATATGAATAAAAGCCGGCAACCCGGTGATGGCATAACCTGCATAGACGCTGGTCAGTGCTCCAATAAAGATCTGCCCTTCGGCACCAATATTGAAAAGACCAACCCGAAAACCAAGAGCCACCGATAACCCGGCAAAGATATAGGGGGTGGATTGGACCAAACTTTCAAAAAATGGATTGATCGCACGGCGAATGGCTAATGCGTCACCACCTTGAACTGCGGTGATGATGGTTTTTGGATTGCCGAAAGCGCCCAGGAATAAAGAAGAATAGGTAGACCAGGCAGTTTTGAAAATTTCTCCCATACCGTGAAAGAATGAGACAGAGAATGCTTCATATACTTCTACGGTGGTCGCTGCCACCAACAGCCCGCTGATGATAATTCCGGTCAGGATGGCAAGAAAAGTGATCAAACCGGGGCTTTTCGATAACTCATCGAAAAAAATTGCGGTTGCGCTTTGTCTCTTTTGGACTTGTTTCTGTTTTTCCATATCTGTGTTCCTCATGTCAAGATGATCTGTTCTTCTTTTGTGATTTTTTGTTTCATCTCGTCGCTTGGTTTTATACCAGCCATGAGCAAACCAAGAATCTCTTTCGAAGCGTCTTCAACATCCAGTACATCTAAAATTTTGCCGCGATACATAACAGCAATACGGTCGGATAATTGGATGATCTCATCCAGTTCAGTGGAAACCAGCAGGATGGCGCACCCTTCATTTCTTTTTTCCAATACTCTTTTATGGATATATTCGATTGATCCAACATCCAATCCACGTGTGGGTTGAGATGCGATCAACAACTTAATGGGTCGTGAAAACTCTCGTGCAACGATCACTTTTTGCTGGTTGCCTCCTGATAAGCTGCTGACGGGAGTATTAATACCGGGTGTACGGATATCAAATTTTTCTACGAGTTGTTTTCCGCTTTCTGCAATTTCATCAAACTGTAAGCGAATTCCTTTTGAAAATGGTTCATGAAAATATGAATTGAGCACCAGGTTTTCTGAAACCGGGAAAGCCAGGATCAACCCATCTTTCTGACGGTCTTCAGGGATATGTGCAGAACCTAATTCAGTGATAGATCTTGGTCTTTCTTTCGTGGTTTCCTGCCCAAGGATCTCTATTTCCCCTTCCGTTGGTGGGAGCAGCCCTGTTAGGGCACGTACCAGTTCAGTTTGACCGTTGCCCTGTACACCGGCGATGCCGAATACTTCTCCCTCTTTGACATCAAAAGATACCCCATCCACGGCAAACTGCTCTTGAGCATTCAACACACGTAAATTTTCAACATGCAGAACAGTATTTCCGGGTTTGGCTTTTGTTTTCTTTACTTTGAGTTCTACCTCACGACCAACCATCATGGCAGCCAATTTTTTTGTATCGGCTTCTTTTGGGGTCGTTGAGCCTACTACTTTTCCACCCCGGATGACCGTAATGCGATCAGCACATTCCATTACTTCACGCAGCTTATGCGTAATAAAAATGATCGATTTTCCTTGGTCAACCAGAATGCGCATGATCTTGAATAATTCATCCACTTCCTGGGGGGTCAACACTGCGGAGGGTTCATCCATAATAAGAATTTCCGCTTCACGGAAAAGGATCTTGATGATTTCTACTCTTTGTTGATTCCCGACGGGTAGATCCCGCACATATGCATTGGGATTCACATTCAATTCATACGTATCCGAGATTTGTTTGATCTTGGCTGCTGCTTTTTTTCGATCCAAAAAGCCACCAAATTTCACAGCTTCTTCACCCAGCATGATATTTTCAGTTACGGTGAAAACAGGGATGAGCATAAAATGCTGGTGAACCATTCCAATACCAGCTTTGATGGCATCCGTTGGTCCCTGGATGGTGATTTTTTGCCCATTGACGAAAATATCACCCTCATCTGGGGAATATAAACCGTACAAAATATTCATCAACGTGGTTTTGCCTGCACCATTTTCCCCTAAAAGGGCATGGATTTCGCCCTTTTCCAGAGTAAGGTCAATATGATCGTTTGCCAGCACGCCGGGGAAACGTTTGGTGATTCCTTTTAATTCCAGTAATGGCGCCATTTTTCCCTCATTGAATTTAATTGTCCAACAATTGCGTGTATTTTATCATACTGTGAATTTATAAAAAGAGCCAAGGATTTTTCTTGGCTCTTTTTGTTTTACTGAATTACTTGCATTACTTACCGGGTGGGCATTACAGCGATCGACCCATCAATGATCTGTGGAATGAGAGCTTCGATTTCGGCCATAAGTTCAGCAGGAATCTGGTCTACCCAAGCAGTACCATAGACAAGTCCGACACCATCATTTTCGAGAGTAAGGGCATAATCTTCGCCACCGGCAAATTCGCCATTGATAACTTTTTCAATGGTGTCATAGACGAAAACGTTGATCTTCTTCATGGCGCTGGCTAGAATAAAATCTGCCTGATCCGGATATTTTACAGACCAGTCATCATCCACGCCAATTAAAAGACCGGTACCTCTTTCCTGCATGACAGCCAGAGTACCTGCGCCAACAGGTCCGGCAACGGGCATGATGATATCAGCACCTTCGTCAAGAAGGGTTTCGCCCATGGCGCGACCATCATCAAGGCTTTCAAAGTTACCAACTTCCAAACCTTCTTGGGTTTCCATGTCCCAACCGAGTACTTCCACTGCGGTTCCGTGAACCTGGTTGTAATAGGCTACGCCCATCGCATATCCATCCATAAAAGCCTGGGTGGAGGGGAAGAGGATGCCAACATAGGTGCCGACTTTACCGGTTGTGGTCATACCAGCAGCTAAGTAGCCAACCAGGAAAGTGGCTTCCTGAATGTCAGAGTAGTTGCCACGAACATTGGTGAGACCCATATTTCCATTGTCGATGATCGAGAATTTCATATCAGGGTTGGCAGTCGCAACAGCAGATGTTGCATCTGCTAACAGGTAACCAACTGAAACTATCAGGTCACACCCTTCTTCGACAAAGGCATTCAGGTTTACTTCGTAGTCAGACTGTTGTTGTGATTCGAGGTATTTAATTTCAACACCAAAATCTGCTTCAGCAGCTTCCATGCCTTTCCAGGCTGTCGCATTGAATGACTTGTCATCAATGCCACCCATATCGGTAACCTGGCAGAATTTCATTACAGGTGTTTCTTCTACTACTTCTTCAGCAGCAGGTTCTTCGACTACTGGTTCTTCTGCGGCTGCTTTACAGCTAACCAGCAGAAGGGAAGCAATAATCAAAAGACTTAGAACGAACGTAATTTTTTTGGTCATGATCTCTCCTCCTAGAGAAATTAGATTCGAGAGATGTTTTTTCATCCCTCTTGGAATTTAAGTATAGCTTGTTTAAATTTCAAAATCAAGTTTCCAGTGATGTGCTTTCTATCATATTCTTCTTCTTACAAAAATGTTTCCTTATTCCTGAATTTCACCACGTTTCACCCCGAAGATGCTCAGTAAAGCCCCTACCAGGAAAATTGGGCTGATGATCATCAGCAGGTTATATCTCCCATCACTGAATTGGACGATGAATCCATACAGGATCGGTCCAAGAATGGCAGCCAGAGTGGAGAACAGGTAATACAAACCGGTATAGGTGCCAATGCGGTTGGCGTCGGTCATATCTACAACCATTGGCAGAGAATTGATGTTAATGAGTGACCATGCAATACCCGTGATCATGAGAATGACACCAATGACCGGCACTTTTCCAAGCAGCGGCAGCGTGGTGAGCAGGGTGGTTAGAACGCTGGTTGGAAGGATGAACAAAGAAGCAATGCAAGCCGCCATTAGAATGATCCCGGTGATGATGGTCTTCTTTCGACCAACTGCGGCGCCAATGTAACCAGAAGGAAGAGAAAACAATACGAAGAGTGTCGATAACTGGCCTAACAGCCTTGCAGCATCCGATTCGCTGATCCCAAGGTAGTTCTTTCCATACAGTGTGAAAAAAGCTTCAATACCATTATAAGCAATGAACCAGAAGAAGATCGCCAGCAGGATGCGCAAGGTATTGCGGTCTTTTTCTTTGAAGATACCCTTGACCGATTCGATCAAAGAAGGGGCTTTCTCTTTCGAATGCTCGAATTCTTTTGGTTCTTTAATGAAAATGAAGACGAGAATAGCTGCGATGGTAACCAGGATCGAGCCCAACCAAAATGGATAAGAAGGATTCATTTCATATAAAGTCGCTCCAAATAAGAAAGCGATGATCGCACCGATACCGCCCATGAAGTTGATAATGCCATTAGCCTGTGAACGATATTTGGATGGCGTGATATCAGGCATCAACGCCACAACCGGGGTGCGCCAGAGAGCCATGGCAAGCAACAGCAAGCTGGCTGCGAGGAAAAAGACGGAAAGGGATATGGTCGAGGGCAAGACATAGAAAGCCAATGCTGCGATCGGCGCACCGATCAGAATGAAAGGCATACGCCGCCCAATAGGGGTGCGCAAACGGTCAGACCAAGCGCCCACTGCGGGTTGGATGAATAGAGCTGCGATATTATCGAGCGTCATGAAAATGCCAATGAATCCGGCGGTAAGTGCGAATTTGGATTCAAGGAAGATGGGAACGTAGGCATTGTAAACGCTCCAGATCACACTGACCCCAAAGAAACCTAAACCGAGCAAAAATGTTTTTCCAACGTTGTATTTCATATTATTCCTTTCTTTGTTTGATGATTTTTTTTATTGAATCAGATCCTGGGATTTCTGATTCATACACCACTTGTTCGAGAACCTTGAGATCTGCATCTGTAAGATCGATTTTCAACAAAAGATCAGGTCTTTTTTGCAGTGTGTGCAGCAGCGATTGATTGCGCCGCCAGCGATTAATAACCGCATGATCACCTGATTGCAGAACTTCGGGAACTTTCCACCCTTGAAAAACGGGAGGTCGTGTGTATTGTGGATATTCCAACAAACCGGAACTGAATGAATCATCAGAAGCGCCATCCGGATCACCTAACGCACCGGGGACGAGGCGGGTTGTCGCTTCAATGACAATGAGCGCTGGCAGTTCACCACCGCTCAGCACATAATCGCCGATGGATATTTCCTCTGTCACCAGGTGTTCACGAATGCGCTCATCAAAACCTTCGTATCTGCCGCAGATCAATGCCAGGCGGGGCAGCTTGCTGAAAGCCAGCGCTTTCTGTTGTGTGAAGGTTTCTCCCTGCGGCGTAAGCAGTACCAAAGGGCAGATGGGCGGAATATCTAAAATTTCCTGAACTGCGCTGAAAATGGGTTCTGGTTTCATCACCATTCCACCACCTCCTCCATAGGGAGTGTCATCGGTGGTATGGTGCTTATCGGTAGCCCAATCCCGGATATCGTGTAAATGTACTTCAAGGAGATCATTTTCTTTGGCACGTTTCAAGATGCTTGTTTCAAGATAAGCCGGGAAAACTTCAGGAAAAAGTGTAAAAACATCAAAATACATGGTTTCATTCTAGCTTTAACTTAAATGATTTGCAAGAAAACCTGCTCATATATTGAATATTACCTTTTCCCTTTCTTGACGCCTTTTTTAACATGATGATAAGATTGCCGTATGTATATAAAAGGAAGAAATTGGAATATGCGGCGAAAAAACCGCCGTTCGAACCCATTAAGAATTCTCATTTTGATTGTTATCATCGGTTTGCTGGTGTATGTCGATCGGAAAGTAGAACCGTTCTCTCCATATATTTTCCTCCCTTCACCCACCCCTACCATTTCTGCAGAAACCTTTATCGCTGAGGCTCAAGGGTACGCGGTAGAAGGAAAATACACGCAAGCATTGCAAGCATACGATAAAGCGATCAAAGCTGATCCGCAGAATTCCTCCAACTATATTGCTTCGGCCATGATCAATTTATATCGGGGAGATTATGAAGCTTCTCTGGACGATGCCAGTAATGCGCTGCTGCTCAACTCTGAAAATAGCCAGGCTTATGCGATTAAAGGGATTTCCCTCGGATTACTGGGAGATTTTCTGGATTCAGAATCCAATTTGCAGAAAGCTACTGAATATGATGCCTCTAATTATTTTGCGTATGCATATGATGCTATCGTGAAAGCTCAGAAGATCCTGGGTGGATCTGATGCACAGGGTGATTTGGATGCGGCGATCGAAGCCTCGCGAAAAGCGGAAGCGATCTCGCCCACGGCATTGGAAACACATTGGGCAAGAGGGGCAGTGCTGGAAATTACTGCCAACTATGAAGATGCGATCACAGAGTATGAAGCAGCCATTGCTGCCAATTCCAATGTGGCTGAGATACACATTTCACTTGGTCGGACGTACGCTAGTTTGCTTGAGTACACCATGGCGGTGGAAGAATATACCAAAGCCAATGCGCTCAATCCTACCGATCCCATCCCTGATGTGTTGATCGGGCGGACATATTCCCGTACCGGTGAATACAGCAAAGCCATCCAATATTTTCAGCAGGCTATTTCTGATGACGCAGAAAACCCCTATTACTGGGGTTATCTGGGGCAAGCCTATTATAAGAACTACCAGTTTGGTGATGCGATTCTTTCCCTTCAATTGGCAATTCAAGGCGGGGTTACTTCAAATAATATGCTGGTAGAAGGATTGCCATTATCTTATGATGTGGTTGATTTCTATTATGTCTATGGAATGTCATTAATGGAACTCGGCTATTGCGACGAAGCTGTACCAATCGCCCAGGCGATTATTCAGAGCATGCAGGATGATGAAACGGCTGTTTATAATGCAGAATACACTCTTGAGCGCTGTTACGAAAAAATGAATAATCAGCAGTTGCTCAAACTGCCAACCGCTACCATGATTCCAACCTGGACGCCGCAACCCACGGTAACTCCCACTCCATTACCGTATCAGGTTCCAACCAGCACGGGAGATTGAAATGAATTTACCACACAGGGATTCTTTGTTTCAAAAGAAGAAACATAAAGCGAGTCCTTACGTGATCGTATTATTGATCGCGATGATCATCTATATGCTTTTGATCATGCGCGACCAGGAGCAAGGGCGTATTACGCCTTTATTTATGGCAACACCTACTGCAACTCGAACTGTGAATTCTTTTGTAGAAGAAGCGGAAGTCCATTTTGTAGCAGGTGACCTGGCAAAAGCTCTCGAAGCCTTTCAAAGTGCAGCCACTGTAGATCCCAATAATGTTGATCTATGGGTTGAACTGGCTCGAGTTCAGGTGTACTCTTCCACATTGTTAATTTCCAGTGAAGATAAATATAACCGTTTGAATGAAGCTTTAGAATCAGCCAACCGGGCTTTGGAAATTGAAGCTGAGAACAGCACCGCGCATGCTGTAAAAGCTTTTGCACTAGATTGGCTGGCAAGCTCAGCGATGGTAGGGGACCAATCTGATCAGCTTCTAACGCAAGCCGAGCAGGAAGCAGTATCTGCATTGACACTGGATGGAAACAACACACTGGCATTGGCTTATTATGCTGAAATTCTGACTGATCAGATGAAATGGACGCAGGCCGAACAATATATCGATCAAGCGCTGGAACAAGATGATTCATTGATGGATGTTCATCGCATCAGCGGCTATTTGCAGGAATCTATTGGAAATTACAGTGCAGCTATCACGGAATATAAGGAAGCATCCGAGATCAATCCGAATCTTACTTTTCTATATATGTCCATCGGAGTGAACTACCGTGAATTAACACAATATGATTATGCGTTGGATTATTTTGCTATGGCAGCTAATATTAATGAACAGTTGGGCGTGGATGACCCGATCCCTTATCAATCTATCGCGAAAACCTATGTGCAGCAGGGGTACCCCTTATCCGCCAGTTTAAATGCGCGCAAAGCTGTACAGCTTAAACCTGATGATGCATATGCTTATGCTTTTCTTGGCGACATATACCATAAAGCCCGCAACTATGAAAGCGAGATTCTGGCATTCCAGTGCGGGTTGGAGGGCTGCACGGCTGAAGAAAGCTGTGAAGTACGCCAATGTGATTCGGAAACAGACACGATGGTAGCCATTGAAGGCTTACCTCTTACGGTGGATACGAAAGATTATTACGCGGAGTATGGCGCTGTGCTGGCTGCTTTACACCGTGAAACCAATGGATATTGTGATAAAGCGATGGAAATCCTGGAAATGGTGCGAAATGCATTTTCTAGTGACACGATCATCATGGGGGTAGTTGAGGAATCAGAAGGAATCTGTGAATCATACGGCTATTAAGTATTAAAAAAATATTAATTTTTGCTTTTTACCTTGACTTGAACTTGAAAGATGGTTAAGATTGAATTTAGCACTCGAATAAAATGAGTGCTAAAATAATGACTTGAAAAAACTTTAGGAGGATCTTATATGGCACTCAATATCAAACCCCTCGGAAGCCGATTGGTAGTAGAACCGATCGAACGGGAAGATGTAACTGCCTCAGGCATCGTACTGCCTGAAACCGCAAAAGAAAAACCCCAAAAAGGGACAGTTCTTTCCATCGGTCCTGGTGATCGTGATGAAAAGGGCGAACGCATTCAGATGGATGTCAAAGAAGGCGACACAATCTTGTTTGCAAAGTACTCAGGTACCGAAATCAAGATCGATGACAAGAAGCTCTTGATCTTAAAAGAGAGCGACGTCCTGGCAATCGTTAAAGAATAATCTAATTAATCTCGAAAGAAGGAGATACTTATGGCAGCAAAACAACTGGTATTTGGAGAAGAAGCACGCAAGCGACTGCATAACGGAATTGATATTGTAGCTGAAGCAGTTGCCACCACTCTTGGTCCCAAGGGACGCAATGTGGCGTTAGATCGCAAGTTCGGTTCCCCAACCATTACACATGATGGCGTGACCGTAGCAAAAGAAATCGAATTGGAAGATCCATTTGAAAATATGGGTGCCCAATTATTGAAAGAAGCAGCAACCAAGACAAATGACATTGCTGGTGATGGAACGACAACCTCAACCGTTCTGGCACATGCCATGGTTACCGAAGGTCTGAAAACACTGGCCGCCGGAGCAAACCCGATGCTATTGAAACACGGTATCGAAGCTGCTTCCAAGAAAGTTGCTGATGCGATCAAAGCACAGGCAATTGATATTTCCACCAAAGAAGAAATTGCCAATGTTGCCACGATCTCTGCGCAAGATCGCCAGATCGGCGACCTGATCGCCGATGTTATGGATAAGGTCGGCAAAGATGGTGTGATCACTGTTGAAGAATCAAAGGGTCTGGAATTCGAACAGGAATATGTTGAAGGTATGCAGTTTGATCGTGGTTATATTTCTGCATATTTCGTAACTGATACAGAGCACATGGAATCTGTTATCGAGAATCCTTATATTCTTATCTACGATAAGAAAATTTCTGCAGCTCAAGATATGCTTCCATTGCTCGAGAAGATGGTGCAGGTTGGCAAACGAGACCTGGTCATCATTGCTGAAGATATTGATGGTGAAGCGCTTGCAACCCTCGTGTTGAATAAGTTGCGTGGCACCCTGAATGCTATCGCTGTCAAAGCCCCTGGTTTTGGTGATCGCCGAAAAGCTATGCTGCAAGATATCGCTGTCTTGACTGGCGCAACTGTTATTTCTGAAGAGACCGGCCGTAAATTAGATACTACAACGGTTCAGGATCTGGGTACTGCTGAAAAAGTTCAATCTGACAAAGACAACACTACCATTATCGGTGGTAAGGGTGATTCCAAAGAGATCAAGGGACGCATCGATCAGATCCGCGTTGAGATCGACAAAACCACCAGTGATTATGATCGTGAAAAATTGCAAGAACGCCTGGCAAAACTCTCCGGTGGTGTTGCCATCATTCGTGTTGGTGCAGCTACTGAAACAGAGTTGAAAGAAAAGAAACATCGTGTTGAAGATGCTCTCTCTGCCACACGTGCCGCAGTTGAGGAAGGTATTGTTCCTGGTGGTGGTGTAGCTCTGCTGAACGCAGTAAATGCACTGTCTGACCTGAAGATGGGTAATGAAGATGAACAAACCGGCGTGAATATTGTCCGTAAAGCGCTCGTTGTTCCAATGAAGCGTATTTCGGAAAATGCTGGTTTTGATGGGCCCGTTGTGGTTGAAAATGTTCATCAGGCTCAGGAAAAAGAAAAAAGCAAGAACGTCGGCTTCGACATTCTTTCTGAAAAATATGTTGATATGGTTAAAGCTGGCGTGATCGATCCTGCCAAAGTGACCCGCGGTGCATTGGAAAATGCAACCTCCATCGCAGCCATGATCCTCACTACCGAGGCTCTCATTACTGATATTCCTGAAAAGGAAAAACCGATGGCGCAGCCACCAATGCCTGAATACTAAAAAGAACAGCCGTAGGGTTAAAATCCTACGGCTGTTTTATTTCCGTTTATAATCATCTTTGCTATGAAAAAATACATTTTTTCTCTTCTCATTTTGAGCTTGATCATCCTTTTGATTTCTGCTTGCACACAAAAAGAACAAGAACAGCAAGCTGCAACAGTTGCTGCGGCTACCCCCACCGAAGAACCAATGGCGGTGCGGGTTAATGGAACCGGGATCACAATTGTGGAATTTCAAAACGAACAACTGCGTTTGAAAGATGCTCAGATAACACTCGCAAAAGAATTGAGCGAAGAAGAACAGGTTGACCTGATCCTCTCTGAACTGGTAGGGCAGGTATTATTGGCTCAAGCTGCGAATAATGAAGGTTATTTTGTAGACGAAGCTGCCTTGCAGACCCGTATTGACGAATTGATCGCCGAAGTGGGTGGGGCGGAACAATTTATGACCTGGCTGCAGGCGAATCATTATGACGAAACGGGTTTTCGACAAACCCTGAGCAGGCAAATGGCAGCCGCTTGGATGCGCGACAAGATCACCAGCGCTGTTCCGACCACCACCGAGCAAATCCATGCCCGCCAGATACTGGTAAGCGATCGCGCAACAGCCGACTCTCTCTATCAACAGTTACAAGCCGGTACAGATTTCGCCACGCTGGCGGAAAATTATGATTCGCTCACCGGCGGTGACCTGGGATGGTTCCCGCGCGGTTACCTGTATGTACAGGCGGTGGAAGATGCAGCTTTTAGTTTAAGCGCCGGTCAATACAGCACGGTCATCGAAACCGATTATGGTTTTCATATCATTCAGGTTATTGAACGCAGTGAGAGTCAACCGCTCAGCGCAGAAGCATTGCATGTTCTGCAGGAACAAGCTGTGCAGGATTGGATCGATGCGCATTGGGCATCTTCAACCATTGAAGTGCTTGTTTAACCTAACAGCGCGGTTTGATGTCAATTACTTTACCAGTAGTTAGTGGGTGACCTAATCCTGAATAGGAATAGTCGAGCACTTTCCCCTTCGCAAAATACGAAAAATCGAATTCCACTGCATCTCCGGCTTTTTTACCCGGAATAGGCATAAGCCTGGCAGTGAGTGGTTTATTCAAGCGCAGCCCCAGCGCGGCGATATCCAGCAGTAATGCCTCGATCTTTTCCGCCTCAATATCCCCTGGTAATGGGACGGTATCCAACCCCGTCCCACAAACACTGGAATACTGCAGTACATCATAGATCGAAAGAAGCCCTGCGCCACTGCGCGCGGCTAGAATAGCATCTTCCAAAATAGGCATCATTAACCCATTGAAACCTGTTTTTTTCCATTTGCCCGAATCCAATGCGCCAGCGAGAATGGTTGCTGCTGCCAGGCTCCCGGCAGAACCAATGGCTCCAACTCCCATGGTTTCCAGCGCCTTTCCAAAAGAACACCACTCTTCCGGAAAGGGAGCCAATGAAAAATCAAAACCTTTAAAAGAGATAGGCGATTGAGATCTTATTTTTCCGATTACGGATTCCATTTTTATGGCTTGTTCTTCAAAGGTTGAGCACAAAGCCTGGCAGCCGCTGTTAATATCCGCTGCCTGCTCGAAGGTATTCAGCGCTGTATCCGCACATTCCATCGCCAGTGAAAAAGCAAGTTCTCCGCTTGCTCCATATGCTGCGGGGAAAAAAGGCGTGAATGGCTTTACGTTTGCCAACGCTGCAAAACGCAGATTAGCAAAACCATCTGCTTCCAGCCTGGAAACTTGTTTGATCACTGCTGCGCAACTGCGGATATCTAACAGAGATAATCTGCCTTGCGAATCGGTAAGCTGCATGCTAACAAAAAGGATATTTGAGATGGATAAAATAGCCGGGATGAGGGATTCGGCGGAACAGGTATTCACAGAACAGGGTCCCAAAGATAGATAATCAAACCCGGATTCCTGGGCATAGCTGCATAGATCGTTTACCTTTCGGAAAGCAATTCGTTCATCCTTGAAATCCAGCCATTGCGGAAAAGGTGTGGTTGCCAGACGAACGCTCTGCACTTCATATCCGTCAGATGCCAGATCCTTTTTCAATGCTTCCTTATGAGCGTGAATTGCAGGAAAGACAGATTCAAGCGGAGCCTGCACCGGATCAAAAAAATAAGTGATGGAACGTATTCTCATCGCGCTCTCTGGCGTGCAGCTTCATACAGCAGAATATTGGCTGACATGGCGGCATTCAAACTTTCCATGCTTCCAGGCATGGGAATGAGCAGACTCTGGTGTG
>DHHD01000061.1 GCA_002403105.1 Anaerolineaceae bacterium UBA4781
TGTGGTTTTACATTCGAAAGCTTCCCAAATAGGATAGACTCTGTAAAAGAACTTACTAACGAAAGATTCTAATAATACAAAAGGCAGGAATGGTAAACATTGATTTCCTGCTTTTTGTTTTTAAAGATGAATGCCCTGTACATTTTCCTTTTTGTGTGCATATATGAAGAACCTTGATTTTTGAAATCCCTTGTAGTATAACAATACCTACTAGTTATACAATTCATACTTATGGAGAGTGCAGCTATGGCAGCGCCAAAAGGAAAACATATCTTTGGCATTGTAAAAGTAGGAGAAAAAGGGCAGATCGTTATACCAAAAGAAGCCCGGAAAGTATTCGATATAAAACCAGGCGATAGTCTGCTTATGCTGGGGGATGAAACACAGGGCATCGCGATCGTGAAAAGCGAAGGGTTTCTGCAATTTGCCGAAGAAATTTTTAGTGCAAAGAAAATTGATGAGGATCTAGAGTGATCGCCATTCAAACTATAAGGCTAACAAAACAGTATAAAGATAAAATCGCAGTTGATGCTCTGGATCTTAGCATTGACCAGGGAGAACTTTTTGCTTTACTCGGTGTGAATGGTGCAGGAAAAACCACCACCATTAAAATGTTGTCATGCCTAACAACTCCCACAAGCGGGGATGCTGTTTTACTTGGAGATAGTATTCTTTCCAACCCCAAAGCTGTCAAAGAAAAGATCAATCTTTCTCCACAAGAAACTGCAGTGGCTGACAACTTGACTGTGAAAGAAAATCTTGAATTGATTGCAGGAATCTATGGTTGTGACAAAAAAACTGCACAACGCAACGCTGCTGAAATGATCTCTGCTTTCGACCTTGCAGAAGTTGCCAATATGAAGGTGAAAACTGCATCAGGTGGTATGCAGCGGCGATTAAGTATTGCGATGGCGCTTATCTCCGATCCACAAATATTATTCCTTGATGAACCTACACTGGGACTTGATGTATCCGCCCGGCGTGAGTTATGGTCTGTAATCAAAAAATTAAAAGGAAAAATTACCATAATCCTAACGACACATTACATGGAAGAAGCAGAAAAACTCTCTGACCGAATTGGAATTATGGCAAAAGGGAGAATGAAGGCAGTTGGTACATCAGCAGAATTGATCTCCAGAACAAAAACCAATACATTTGAGGATGCTTTTATTGTACTCACGTCAGAAGCAGAGGTAAGCAAATGAGATTTTTATTATTCGCTTCACGCAATCAAAAAGAAATCCTTCGCGATCCTTTGAATCTGGCTTTTGGCATTGGATTTCCACTGGTCGTGCTGCTATTGCTTTCTACCATTCAGGCTAATATTCCGGTTAGTTTATTTGAAATCGAAAAGCTGGCTCCAGGAATAGCGGTCTTTGGTCTTTCATTTATTTCTTTGTTTTCAGGTACTTTAATCGCCAAAGATAGGAGTTCCTCATTGATGATGCGATTGTTTGCCTCACCCCTTACTGCATCTGATTTCATCCTTGGTTATGCATTACCGTTATTTCCGATGGCAATAATGCAAAGTGTGGTATGTTTTATTGTCTCTTTTTTTCTTGGACTGCCGATGAATGTAAATGTAATGCTTGCACTGCTTGTGCTTGTTCCTACTGCGCTTCTTTTCATTGGTATTGGATTGCTGGCAGGCAGTATATTCACTGATAAGCAGGTGGGTGGCATCTGTGGTGCATTGTTGACCAACCTCAGTGCATGGTTGAGCGGCACCTGGTTCGACGTGAATCTGGTGGGGGGCTCATTTAAAACGATCGCTTATCTGCTGCCGTTTGTGCATGCTGTGAATGCCGGAAAAGCTGCCATTGCAGGAGATTATGAATTGATTTTCCCGGACCTTTGGTGGGTGATCGGTTATGCACTGGGAATATTGATCATTGCAATTTTTGTGTTTAAAAAGAAAATGAATAAAGATGCAGTATGAGGAAAGGCTGTACCTAATTCAATAAGATATGTGAAATAGAGAGCGATCTCTGCTGGTGGGGATTTCGATCTTTTTCTGGAATTGCTTCCTGAAAGCTCCTCTTATTTGAGGGAGCATTGTTTGTTTAAAACGCTGTTCTTTCCAAATATCCGCTTCATTGTGGTAGCCCGCCTGCTCCCAGAAACCGGGTCTATCCACACTGCTGAATTCCAGCCCGCGCAGCCATTTGGCGCCTTTCCACAAATAGACATCTTTCAAATTATGTTTTCCAGGCAGGACGCCCACCAATCCTCTCAGCGGGTAACCGTGCTCCGGGGAGAGGGGTTCTCCTTCATAATTGATAGCCAATAAAAATGTTTCGGAAGCAGCCACTTCCAGCGGGAGATTTGCAGTGAATCCATACTCGGCATGCTGGATCACATACCTGGCGCCGGGTTTGGGGACAATGATCTTTTCATCCAGCAGTGTTTTAACTTGAATGCCTTCCCAGTGTGTATCAAATTTGCTCCAGCGCGTAACACAGTGCAGGTCGAAACAAACCTGTATGCGCGGGAGCTGTTGAAAGGCTTCCCAGGACCAGGTTTTTTCTTCTTCCACTTCCCCGAAGATGCGAAAGGTCCATATTTGAGGGTCAAACGCGGGTACCGGACCATAATGCAAAACGGGAAATTTTAATGTTAACGTCTGCCCGGGGGGCAGGCGTTTTTCCCGTTGCATCTCTTTTTCAAGCTCTTTTCTATCTGCCAAAAAGACACCTATTTGTTCAAATTATACCAACCATGGGCTTTCGGACGCGTGTAAAAAATTAACGTTTGTTTGAAAAAGTGAGTAAAATGATAGGGGTGAGACTCCCCCAGAAAGATAACTATGCAAGCAAACAAACAAGACTTTGAAGAAAGAGAACATCTGCGCAAAGCGCGCATCCGCGTTGGCAGTAATGGGGTTACCACGTCCTTCATTCTGGATTACCTGGAGCGCACTCTGCCGGTTTATTTTGATTATTTGGGTTTTTCGGATGCGGAGATCTACCTAAAAAAGGAAAAATCTCCCATTTTAATGCGGGTTCTGCACTATGGAGAATCCAAAGAATTTTTCTGGAAAGAAGAACAATATGAACTGGGCAAGAACACGCTCGGTAAGATCGCTCAAATGGTCGAACCCAGCGTGCTTCATTTAACCCAAGAATCTTTTCCTGAACTCAATAAAAAGGTCATCCAAAATGGTTTTGGTGAGATCTTTTGTTTCCCCATTCGCGCAGAGAGCGGAGCGCTGGGAGTACTATGTTTGGCAGATAAAAAGATCAACAAAATTGATGAAAAGGTGGAAGATGTTCTCATGGAAACTGCCACCATGGTCGGAGCGGTGGTTTTTCATGAGCGGCAGTCCCTCGAATCAAAACGCTCGATCGTTATGGAAGAACGCGAACGCATTGGCATGGACCTGCATGATGGCATCATCCAATCGCTGTATGGGGTGGGGCTTTCGTTACAAAACGCCATGCTCCAGATGGATACCAGTGAACTGGTTGGCAAACAACATATTGATGATGCACTGGATTCCATTAATGATTCCATCCGCGATATCCGGGCTTATATTTTAGACCTGCGCCCGCGCCAACTGCGCAACCAGGACCTGTATATGGGAATTGAAAGCCTTATCCGTGAATTTCGCGCCAATACATTGGTGGATGTGGAATTGGAGAAAGATATCAAGCATATTGAACGCATCCCCGATGAAAGCTCGGATATCCTGTTTCATGTCTGTCAGGAAGCGCTGGCGAACATTGCCAAACATGCCAAGGCTACCAAGGTAAATGTGCGCCTGTGGGAAACTTCCCAGCGCGTGATGCTCAAAGTGAACGACGATGGGGTGGGCTTTGACCTGGCGAAGATCAATCAGCGCCTGGGGCACGGACTTTCGAATATGAACACGCGCGTTGAAACGGTGGGGGGCGGCATCGAGATCATCTCCATCCGCCACCAGGGTACCACCGTGCTGGCCTGGGTGCCGAACACTCTTTAATATAGACGACCATTCCAAATCACAGATTTTATAAGAACAGGAGAAAACCTTGACCGTTGAATTCAACCCCCAATCCGATAAAGCTGCTCTACGCGGGGAACCATCGTATGTATGGCGTGCGGGTCAAGAACGCCGCCTGAATATGATCCGCCAGCATGCTGGAGAGCGTATCAATGGCATTATTCTGGAAGATGGCTGCGGGGTGGGTGAATATTTACAGCGTCTGACCGAGAAGGCAAAGCTGGCGGTAGGGTTGGATGTAGATTTCGAGCGTGTGCTGGAAACCCATCAAAAAGGATTGACAGCGCAGCAGGCGGTGGGAGAAGCCTTACCACATGCCACACAAACCTTCGACCTGGTCATCAGCAACGAAGTCATCGAACACGTGCAGGATGACCGCCAGGCGGTGGCAGAAATCGTGCGCGTGTTGAAACCCGGTGGGCGCCTGATCCTGTTTTGCCCCAACCGCGGTTACCCGTTTGAAACGCACGGCATCTACCGCAAAGGAAAATATCATTTTGGGAATAAATTATTCGTCAATTATTTGCCGAACTGCTGGCGCAACAAGCTCGCCCCGCATGTGCGTGTGTACCGCAGTAGCGATCTGAGAAAGCTATTTACCGGCTTGCCAGTGCGTTTCGTATACCGAACTGCGATCTTCGGGGGCTACGATAATATCATCCGGCGCAGTCCGGCTTTGGGTAAAGTAGTGCGTGGCGTGTTGCAGTTTTTAGAAAAGACCCCTGTGCGCGGGTTGGGTCTCTCCCACTTTTGGGTAGTGGAAAAGATTTAATAAGATTTTTCCCTAAATTTATTCAAAATTAGTTAGTAGGGTACGGTACCTACGTACCCTACTTATTTTCTCTCGATAAACCAAGCAGAATTTTTTTTATTTTAAACGGAAATCGTAAATGCCGTCTTTATACGGGAATCGCTTTCCGCACTGGGGGCAAATGATATCCGCCAGCACAGGTTTTAATGGATGGTTGCCACATTGCGGGCATTGAAAGGCAAAATCGTGCAGCGGCGCACCCTGCGTGAGCGTGCTGCGCACAAAAACGCTGGGGGTGAACTGCCACAGCGCACCCGTCCATTGTAAGGCAGAATCCAGCCCAGTGAGAAAACCGAGCGGCAACTTGCGTTTCAAGAAACCCACTCGAAAATGTGAAACGCTGAGCTGCCTATTGATGAAAAAACCATTCTGGTGCAGCCAGCTCCGGATCTGCCTGGGGTGAAAATTGAAGTTCAATTTCACGAATTCCACCTGCTCCAGCGTATAGGGGTTCCATTTTTGCTTCCCCGTTATATAACGTAAGATGGACTTCAAATTGCGCTTGTTGGCGAATTCCAGGATGAAAACCGCCTGCTGTGCCAGCACCTGGCTGACCTGCTTGAGGGCACTTTCACCTTCTTTGAGGTGATGAATGGTGCGGATCATGGTGGCGGTGTCAAAAACCGCGGGAGCGAAGGGCAGGTTGTAGACATCAGCGGCGACGTATCGATATTGAGGTGAATTCCCCAAGCGCGCGCGAGCCTGCTCCAATTGTGTGCGCGAATAATCGAGCAGGGTGATCTCATCGAAGCCGGCATAGCGCGGGGTGTTGCGCCCGGCGCCGGCGCCCAGTTCCAGCAGACGTTTTCCACTGCGGGGTAGCAGACGGCGCAGCGCGATGGCTTCCACTGCGTCTTCATATTCGCGACCGCCTTCCTCCCAGAAAGCTTTTTGGTAATCGGAACCTTCATAATCACAGATCGGGGGTTTTGTCATTTTTTCGTTTCCAATTTAGTAAATAGGATCAACGGTTAAGCATACCCCGTGAAAAAAGCACTGTCAAATCAGTGATGTAATAAAATAGAAGAGCCAGCATGAACAGATACGGAAAAATGGAAATATCTGCTGTGAATTGGAGCAGGTATTCGGAGTTAATTCGGGTAAAATGACTTTTCGTTTACCAGACA
Source organism: Anaerolineaceae bacterium UBA4781 (assembly GCA_002403105.1). Lineage (GTDB taxonomy): Bacteria > Chloroflexota > Anaerolineae > Anaerolineales > Anaerolineaceae > UBA4781. Next base: position 5,921 of record DHHD01000061.1, read on the forward strand.
AAAAAGGAAAACAGCGTGTCTTTGATCACAGCAGCACATCTTTCTAAATCTTTCGGAGCAGAGGATCTTTTCAGCGAGATCTCACTAAGCGTTCCCCCGCATGCCCGCATCGGGCTAGTGGGTGAGAATGGTATTGGAAAGACCACCCTGCTGCGCATGCTGTATGGAATTGAAAAACCGGATGGCGGCAGCATTGCCTGGGCAAAAGACTTGAAGATGGGTTATTTGCCGCAAGAATCGCGGTTTCATTCTGCGCAAACCCTGCAGCAGGAGTGCCAGGATGCGCTGACAGATGTTTTCAATCTGGAAAAGGAAATCGATGAACTAACGGTACAGGTGCACGATAACCCCAATGATGATGCACTCATCAACCGCCTTGGCAACCTGCATGAACGCTTCGAATGCCTGGGCGGCTATACCATCGATTCGTATATTCTGCGTATCGTCAATGGTTTGGGTTTTGAAGAGATCGATCTCACCCGACCCATCACGCAATTTTCCGGTGGAGAGCGCACGCGGGCATATCTGGCAAAACTGCTTTTAATGAATCCGACCGTTCTGCTGCTGGATGAACCCACCAATCATCTGGATATCCAAGCTATGGAATGGTTGGAGGATTTTTTGAAGAAATATAACGGTTCGGTGGTCATTGTTTCACATGACCGCTATTTTCTCGATCAAACTGTGCATACCATCTGGGAGATGACCCCTGCCATTGAGAGCTACCCGGGCAATTATTCGGCATTCCTGCGCCTGCGGCAGGAACGCATGGAACGTCAGATGAAGGAATATGAAAGCCAGCAGGAATTCATTGCCAAAGAAGAAGATTATATCCGGCGCAACATTGCCGGACAGAATACCGCCCAGGCGAAAGGCAGGCGGCGGCGCCTGGAGCGCATGCTCAAAGAAGGGCAGTTGATCCCACCGGCGCGTAAACACCGCATGGTTTTTGGTTTTAAAGATAACCGCCGTTCCGGAGATATCATCCTGCGCACCAAAGGAGTGCAGATCGGTTTCAAGGATGAAAATATCTCCCTTTTCAATATGCCGGATGTGGAATTAAGACGCGGGGAATGTGTGGGTGTGATCGGACCGAATGGAGCTGGCAAGACTACTCTGCTGCGCACCATTCTGGGGCAGATCCCTCCTTATCGGGGCGAAGTGAACCTGGGAGCCAGTCTGGATGTGGGCTATTTTGCCCAGGCGCATGAAGACCTGCACATGGATTGGACGCTCATGCAGGAAATACAAGCGAACGCCCCCAAACTATTGCCGGCGGAAATTCGTAATTATCTGGGCAAGTTCCTTTTCAGCGGGGATGATGTGTTCAAAACCGTAAACGTGTTGAGCGGCGGAGAACGCGGTCGTCTGGCGTTGGCGATCTTAGCGTTGAAAGGTGTCAATCTGATCTTTCTGGATGAACCGACCAACCATCTTGATCTGCCTTCGCAGGAGATCATGCAAGCGGTACTGGCTGATTTTAACGGAACGATCCTGTTGGTGACACACGATCGCTATCTACTGGAAGCGCTCGCCACCCAGATCTGGATAGTGGATGCGATCACCAAGCAGCTGCAGGTGTTCAAGGGCGGGTATACCGAATTCACGGTTCGAAAACAAACAGCGACGGAACCAACTGTGCTTGAACCCACTGCCGCAACCCGCATCCAACCCAAGAAAACATCAGGAAAAAAGTTCAATAAACAGAAACTGCTTGAATTGGAAACACGTATACATTCAGTAGAATCAGAAATTCAAACCCTCGAGCAGGAATTAAAGAATACGGAACTGGAAGCAGAAGCAGTTGGCGAAATAGGGAAAAGATACCTCTTCTTGCAGGAACAGCTCGATGATATGATTAACCAGTGGGACGAATATTATGAAAAATTTACTACCTGATTATTTCTACTACAACTGAATGAGGAGTTATCATTGAAAAAGAAAAAGGTTGCTCTACTTGCTAACCTGAAAGTAAATGCACCTCACTGGGAGGGCATGCCTGAGGATCAATGGGATGATCTGGACTCAGAGAAAACCATAAACACAATTTTGCAAGCAGTACGCAATGGGGGTTATGATTGCGAATTCTTCGAAGGCAATTTTAAAATAATTGAATCGCTGCCGAAGTACAAACCGGATATTTGCTTTAATATCTGTGAAGGCTATTATGGCGATTCACGCGAAGCGCATATCCCAGCGATTCTGGAGATGCTGCGCATTCCGTATACCGGGTCAAGAGTACTGACGCTGTCTTTGGCGCTGGACAAACCCATGACCAAGCGTATTCTCGATTTTCATGAGCTGCCTACACCACCCTTTCAAACCTTTGAAAGGGTTGACGAACCGTTGGATCCGACCTTGCGCTTTCCACTATTTGTGAAACCCAGCCGCGAAGGCACCAGCATGGGTGTTACCTTGAAATCGGTTGTGAATACCAAAGAAGAGTTATATGAGCAGGTTGGGCATATCATGAATCGCTACAGCCAACCGGCGCTGGTAGAAGAATACATTGAAGGGCGTGAAGTGACGGTCGGCATGGTTGGAAATCTGCATGGACCGATCGCACGCCGTATTCCGCATGATGAAAATTTACCGCGCATTCAATCGGGGCTGCGTTTCCTGCCACCCATGGAAGTGGATCTAAAGCCCTATTTATTAACCGATGCGGTATACAGCAACCGTTTGAAAGTAGCACTGGCAGCCGATCTGAATTACATCTGCCCTGCACCACTGGAAGAAGATATGGTGGATGAGCTGAATTGGCTGGCAGCCGCAGTTTTCCGCGTGCTGGGTACGCTGGATGTAGCGCGCGTGGATTTTCGGCTGGATGTGAAAGATAACTGGAAACCCTATATCCTGGAGATCAATCCTCTGCCAGGGTTATCTGGCGTTTCTGATCTGGTTATTGCAGCACACGCAGACGGAATTTCCAATGAGGAATTGATCGTGATGATCCTGGAAACCGCATTGGAAAGAAACAATTTATTGAAATAAATCAACAATTTACCCCCGCAGATCGAGCAGATCCTGGAGCAGGGTGCCATTGACATAAACAGTAACGGAATCAATGGTCGAGAACTGCAATGCAATGGCAGTGAGCTGCGCTTCAATGCGGGGGATATCACACTCCCCGCCGGTGACAAGAGTACCGGTAAAGGAAATGATGGCTTCACGATCTACAATATCGAGAGATTCGATCTGCAAGTCGGATAGATAGAGCGCGTTATATAACCCCGATCGCCCATAGGTCATTTCGGGCGCCAGATTGAGCAAGGCAGTGAGCGCAGAGCGCAGCACTGCTTGGCTGGGTTCAATGGCTACTTCCACCGGCACCAGACTGTCACCGCAGCCGATCATTTCTCCCGAAACGCCATTATCACCCACCGCCACCAGGTAGATGAATACAGTTTGGGGTTTGGAGGAAATGGCGGTAGGTGTGTTGAACGGCAGTGGAGTGGGGGTGGTCGTTTGCGTTGGCAGAGCTGTGCTGATTGCCAGAAGGGTAGATGTTGCAGTTGGCGCTGCCGGTTTAGCCGAAGCGCAAGCACTCACCAGCAGAAGCGCCAGAAGAGGAATGAAATCCTTGCGAATGTCCACGATCATGTTCCCCAATCTCTGAGGTATAAGAAATCATACCCGATGGTGCGGCTGCTCAATTTGGCAATGGGCGGCAGCATGCGTTTGAAATGAAAACGCCGGATGCGGTTCACTACCGTATCCACAAAAGTCCTGGCAAATCCAGCTTCCACACATTCCTCGGCAGTGTAGCGCTCATCCACCAGCAGGTAGAGCAGTTTATCCACTTCGGCATAGGTAAAGCCGAGTTCGCCCTCATCGGTCTGGTCAGCCCACAGGTCGGCGCTGGGTGCTTTTTTAATGATCACATTCGGGATGTTGAGCGCAGTCGATAACTGGCGCACCTGGGTCTTATACAGATCACCGATGGGATTGAACGCACTGGCAGAATCGCCATACAGCGTGGAATAACCCAGCAGGATCTCGGTTTTGTTGCTTGTTCCCACCACCAACCCATTGAAAGCGTTGGATTGGTCAAACAGCACGATCATGCGGCAGCGAGCCATGATATTGCCTTTCCGCTGATCGGTCATATCAGGGAATTCATTGATCAAGCCGTCTGCCATGGCAGTGATGGGGATGGTGATGGTCTGCACTCCAAATTGATCGATGATCAGTTGAGCGTGTTCCAGCGAATCGGGAGAGGAAGTGCGGTAAGGCATGCGCACCGCCAGCACATTTTGTGGATCGAGCGCTTTGGCTGCCAGCACGCAAGAAAGAGCGGAATCAATACCGCCGGAAAGCCCCACCACCACTTTTTGAAAACCTGCCCGCGTAGTTTCGCTGTGGATGAAAGCAGTCAATATTTCTGTTGCCAGATCGGTATTAATCGTGAGGTCAATTTTCATCATCCCTCCTTATTTCCCGGAATTCGAACGATCGTCAGAGAGAATGCGGTTCAACTCACGCTGTACCATTGCAGTGCGTTCATCACGCAGCAGCGGCAGACGCGCCCGCGTACGGTGCAGTTGGTTGAGATCCACTTCAACAGTGAGAAAAGCTTCTTTATCATAAGGGGCTTTCACCAGGCAGTTGCCATCCGGATCATAAACGGTGGAACCGCCCCAAAAATGCAGCCCATCTTCGAACCCCACCCGATTGCAGTGCGCAATGAAAGAGGTGAAGATGCTGGCATAGGCGCGGTTGATGCTTTCTACCCACATGGATGTTGAAAGCTGCGGAGCTTCGGTGAGCCCCCGCCCGGGGGAGGCGGAGGTGAACAACAGCAGGTCTGCTCCATCCAACCACAACAGATAGGGTGGTGCAACGTGCCAAAAATCTTCACAGACCAGCACCCCGCTGCGCACAAAACGAGTGTTAAAAGCCCGGGTATTGTCGCCCCAGGCGAAAAAACGTCCTTCGTCAAATAGCCCATAGGTAGGCAGATAGACCTTGCGGTGGATATGCACCAGCTTGCCCTGCGAGAGGTAAGCATCGGCGATATAAAAACGGTTGCGTTCGTCTTCTTCCACAAAGCCGACCAGCAGGTCAATATCCTGGCTGGCTTTAAACAGTTCTTTGAAAACAGGGTCTGATGGAGTAGGGCTGTGCGCCACCGCCGGGACCAGATCCTGCAGTAAATATCCGGTCAATGAAAGCTCGGGGAACATAAGCAGATCTGCACCTGCGTGGCGGGCTTTTTCAATGTAATCCAGGTGCTTTTGCAGGTTTGCATCCACCACTCCCAGTTTGGTGTCGATCTGTGCTATTCCCAGGTGCATTTTCATAGGTCCATCCTGCCTGATCTCATTCTTAATTTGTATTGTAACCTAAAAGAAAAGGGCGCATTCAGCGCGCCCTTATGAAATAAAAACGAAACAGATTTAGAAATCGATGACGAACTTGCCGTTTTCGTAAAGCAGTTCATCATCCACCACGATCTTGCCGCCTTTGCGCAGGTCGCAGATCATATCCCAATGGATGGCGGAATCATTCTGGCTGAGAGTTTCTGGAAATCCGTGCCCCAGTGCCATATGGAAGCTGCCGCCGATCTTCTCATCAAAGAGGATTTGACCGGTGAATTTCTGAATACCCTCATTGGTACCGATGGCGAACTCACCTACATAGCGCGAGCCGGCATCCGTATCCAGCTTTTTCAGCAGGTATTCTTCATTCTTTACCGCGCTGGCTTTCACCACTTTGCCGTTCTCGAACCATAAGCGCACTCCAACCACTTCGAAACCTTCGTATAGAGTAGGATACGAGAAATACACATGCCCGTTCATTGAATTTTCGATGGGAGAAGTAAAGATCTCCCCATCTGGAACATTCACTTTACAGGCGCAGTTCTCGAAAGGTCTGCCCTTGATATTCAGGGTGAGGTCTGTTTCGGGGGCGGTCACATGCACATGTTCTTTGCCTTTCAGCCACTGGATGACCTTATTCTGGCGGGCAGCTACTTTTTCCCAATAGCCCACCGGGTCATTCTGGTCAGGCATACAGGCGTTGAAAACAAAATCCTCAAAATCATGCAGACTCATGCCTGCATCCTGCGCATAAGATTGGGTGGGGAAGAGCGATAACACCCAGTGCATTTCGCCTTTTTGTTCGCGATCGAGCATGATCTTGGAGATCTTGCCGCCTTCTGCATAGAATTTTGAGACCATTTCTGGATCAAACCCAGAGAGTTCTTTGGTATTGGATTCTCCTAGAATGCGCACGCGATGGTCATACGTTTCCACAAAGCGCTTGAGTTCCTGCAGGTATTCGGCGAATTTCTCCGGTTTCCCGTAGCGAAAATAGCTGTCGGTCATGCCTTCGGGATACTGGTAGATGAAAGGTACAGCTCCGCGCTCCAGGCAGGTATTGAAGACAGCCATCATGAGCGGTTCACCGCCTTTCTCGCCTTGCAAAAACACTCGTTGGTTGGGCTTGACACCCAGGGAATAATCCACCAGCATGGCGGCTAATTTTTGTACACGTGGATCGGACATGGTTTTCTCCTTAAACTCTGGTTTATAGTATGGCACTTTTATTGTATATGTTAACCCTGAATCTATGGAATAATCAAATATCCTTCGTTAAAATATAAAAAGGAATGATTTTTGAGGAGGTTGGGATGACTGCACAGCTTACTTTTTACGGACATGCGGCTTTTGGGCTGCAGGTGGATGCGCTGCATTTGCTTTTTGACCCTTTCTTGAGCGGCAATCAAGCTGCCAGTATCAGCGCAGAAGAGGTGGAAGCAGACTATATTCTAGTTAGCCATGGGCATGGTGATCACCTGGGGGATACCGTGAAGATCGCCAAGCGCACCGGCGCGACCGTGATCGCGGTAGCAGAAATTGCAGATTGGCTGCGGGCGCAGAATGTGAAAGCACATGCCCAGCACCTGGGAGGCGGATTTCAGTATCCCTTTGGGTACTGTAAATTAACCCTGGCGCTGCACGGCTCCAAGCTGCCGGATGGTTCCAATGGCGGCAACCCGGCTGGGTTTCTACTGAACCTGCCTGATAAAAAGAAGCTTTACTTCGCTGGAGATACCGGTTTGTTTGGCGATATGCGCCTGATCGGTGATGAGGGCGTAGATGTGGCGCTGCTGCCCATCGGGGATAATTTCACCATGGGTCCGGCGGATGCACTGCGGGCGGTGGAATTCCTGCACCCCAAGCTGGTTATCCCCATGCATTACAACACTTTCCCGCTCATCCAGCAGGATGCACAAGTCTGGAAAAAACTGGTGGAAGAAAAAACGAACAGCAAAGTGGTCATCCTGCAGCCCGGAGAAAGCTGCCCGATCGCGTGATAGGATCTGATAGCTTTTGCCAGAGATGGTTCTGTATGATAAATCGAATGCTTCCTTGAGGAAGAGAGTATTAAACTATGCCTGATAAAAAGAAGTTCTACCAGATGGATTTGAATGAGCGCCTGCAGGTACTGCGGGAAGTCTCCACATTAAATGAGGAAGAACTGGCGACCTTCAACCAGCAGGGAGGCTTGTCAGCCGAACAGGCGGACCTGATGATCGAGAATGTGGTGGGTGTGTACGGTTTACCATTGGGTATCGCCCAGCATTTTGTGATCAACGGGCGGGCGGTACTGGTGCCGATGGCGGTGGAAGAACCCTCCGTGGTGGCAGCCGCATCCTATATGGCGAAGCTGGTGCAGGCGGGAGGCGGTTTCACAGCCAAAGCCAAAGCACAGGAAATGATCGGGCAGCTTCAAGTTTTGAATGTGAAGGATATCCCGGCTGCGCAGAAAGCGCTGCTGTCTGCCAAAGAAGAGATCATGGTGCTGGCAGCGGAAGCTGACCCCATGCTGGTGAGTTTGGGCGGTGGACCGAAAGATATGGAAATTCGTATTATCAAAGATTCCCTCCTGGGAAGCTTTATGGTACTGCATCTCATTATTGATGTGCGGGATGCCATGGGTGCGAATGCAGTCAATACCACACTGGAGCGCGTTAGCCCGTTGGTGGAACACATCACGGGTGGCAGAGTGCTGCTGCGCATCATCTCCAATCTGGCAGATCGGCGCCTGGCAAAAGCTGCCTGTACCATTCCCGTTGAAACACTGGCATTTGAGCAGTACAGCGGTGAAGATGTGCGCGACCGCATTATCGAAGCCTGGGCATTTGCCGCGGCCGATCCTTACCGCGCTGCCACCCATAACAAAGGCATCATGAACGGAGTGGATGCGGTGGTGATCGCGAGTGGAAATGACTGGCGGGCGGTGGAAGCCGGTGCGCATGCATATGCTGCTCGCAGCGGACACTACACCAGTTTGAGTACCTGGTCAGTTGATGAAAAAGGTAATCTACACGGCGAACTGGAAATGCCCATGGCGGTGGGCATCGTGGGCGGGGCAACCCGTGTACATCCCACTGCACGTGCTGTATTGAAATTAATGGGTGTGCAAAAAGCTTCCGACCTGGCCGAGATCATTGTTTCGGTTGGGTTGGCACAAAATTTGGGTGCTCTACGCGCCCTGGCCACCGAAGGCATCCAACGCGGGCACATGGCGCTGCATGCCAGGCAGGTAGCAGTGGCGGCCGGCGCTCCACCCGAGAAGGTGGCAGCTCTGGCAGAACAGCTTGTAAAAGAAGGAAATATTCGCATGGAACGTGCGATCGCAATACTGAACGAATGGAGCGAACAGTGAACGAAAAAGAAGATCTGTTGTTAAAACCTGCACGCGCGGTGGGTATTATTGGTTATGGAGCGTACATTCCGCAATATCGCTTGCCAGCCAGTGAAGTGCTGCGCATTTGGTCCGGTGATGAAGGCGGCGTGCCTGTAAAAGAGAAAGCCGTCCCAGGTTTGGACGAGGATACTATCACGATCTCCATTGAAGCCTCTCGCAATGCGCTAGCCAGAGCCGGCATTGACCCACTGGAACTGCGCGCGGTGTGGGTTGGTTCCGAATCGCACCCCTATGCAGTGAAACCCAGCTCCACGGTCGTTGCAGAAGCGGTGGGAGCGCCGGAGCATATTCAAGCGGCAGATTTGGAATTTGCCTGCAAAGCCGGCACCGAAGCGATCGTGGCTGCTATGGGACTGGTCGGTTCGGGTATGGGTAAGTATGCCCTGGCGATCGGTGCGGATACTGCACAGGGAAAGCCGGGCGACGCGCTCGAGTTCACTGCCGCAGCCGGTGGAGCTGCTTTTGTGATCGGCCCGGCCGAAAATGCGCTGGCTGCCATCAATGCGGCTTACTCATATGTAACGGATACCCCTGATTTCTGGCGCCGCCAGAACCAGGTCTATCCTGAACACGGGCAGCGCTTCACCGGTGAACCGGCTTATTTCAAACATGTTACTGCAGCGGCGCAGACCATGCTCAGCCAGCTTGGCACTGCTGCTGCTGATTATACCTATGCTGTTTTTCACCAACCGAATGCCAAATTTCCACAGCGCGTTGCCAAAGAATTGGGTTTCAGTAAAGAGCAGATCCAAGCCGGTTTGTTGGCGCCAGTCATAGGGAATACCTATGCCGGCTCATCGCTGGTAGGGTTAACCGCTGTGTTGGATATTGCCAGATCCGGTGATCGCATTTTGGTGGTTTCGTATGGGTCGGGCGCCGGTTCGGATGCCTTTGATATCACTGTGACCGATCTGATCGAGGAGCGATGCAAGAAAGCCCCATCCACTCAGCAATATATCAAACGGTGTATTGAGATCGATTATGCCACCTACGCGCGCTACCGCGGCAATATTGTGATGAAGTAGGGCTGGTATGGAAAAAGTATATATAACTGGCATTGGGCAGGTGGCGGTTAGCGAACATTGGGATAAAACACTCAGCCATCTCAGCACCGCTGTCATCCGCGCTGCGTTGAACGATGCAGGCAGCCCACAGCCGGAGATCGTGTATATTGGCAACTTTCTGGCTTCCTCCATTTCTCATCAAGCCAACCTGGGCGCGCTGGTGTGCGATGCGGCAGGTTTGAATGGTGTGGAAGGGACGACCGTGGAAGCGGGTGAAGCTTCGGGTGCCGCTGCCCTGCATATGGGCTACCTGGCGGTTGGTTCAGGATTGGCAGATTGTGTGGTGGTGGTGGGTGTTGAGAAGATGACCGACATGGTCGGCAATCAGGTGGAAGCCTTCGCTGCACAGAGCGGCGATTATGATTTCGAAGGTATGCAGGGGCTGACCCCCAATGGAATGGCTGGGCTGCTTATGCAGCGCTATCTCGATCAATATCAAGCACCGCGCGCGAGTTTTGCCAGCTTCCCCATTACAGCCCACCGCAACGGAGTGAACAATTCGTATGGCATGTATCGAAAAGGGCTGGATTTGGAAACCTACCAAAAAGCGCCCATGGTAAGCGCACCGCTGACTTTGTATGATGTACCATCCTATATGGATGGAGCAGCAGCATTGGTGCTGGTAAGCCAGAAGCTGATTAAAGAAGGACAGCAAGCGGTGCTGGTCAGCGCATCTGAAATTGCCACCGATACCCTGGCGGTACACGACCGCGCGGACCCACTGGCATTTGAGGCAGTACGCATCAGCGTTACACAGGCGCTGGAAAAAGCAGGTCTCACACGCGACTGTTTGGACCTATTCGAATGTTGGGATGCACCTTCCATTTATGGCATGCTCTCACTGGAAGCAGGCGGATTTGCTGAACGCGGGCAGGGTTGGCAGTTTGCCACCCAAGAAAATCTAGCGCTCACCGGTCGATTACCGATTGCCACACTGGGCGGAATAAAAGCACATGGCTTTGCCCCAGGTGCGGCGGGGGTTTACCAGGTGCTGGATGCTGTGCAGCAGTTACGCGGGGATGCCGGGCAGAACCAGGTCGCAAGTGCGCAGGTCGCCATGACGCAAGCGCTCAGTGGTGCAGCCGCCAGCGCCATCACTCACATTCTCCGAAAAGCTTGAACCCTCAAGCTGACCCAAAATCTGATAGCTTTTGAGAGAATTCTTTTCGTACACTTGCATCACTCTCATAAAGGAGTGAGCATTTATGGAAATACCACGCCATTGGCGATTACAAAAACAACGTCTGGGGTTGGTGGGTGAAGTTTGCCCGCACTGCCAGGCCAAGATCTTCCCCGCGCGCGATGTATGCCCCGAGTGCGGCGGAGAAGCGAAAACCGCTTTCCGTTTCAGCGGGAAGGGCGAAGTGTATTCCTTTACCACGTTGCATAGTGTCCCGGCTGGCTTTGAAGAGAATGCTCCGTATACGGTAGCGCTGGTCAAACTGGAAGAAGGACCCATCATCACCGCTCAGCTCACGGATGTGGGCGAACGCGAAGTGAAGATCGGCACGCCGGTGGAAATGGTCACACGCCGCATCCGCCAGGATGGGGACGAAAGAGGTATGTTGATCTACGGGTATAAGTTTAGACCATTGTTGCTGGGGTAAGAATAATTAAGTAATTGCAATTGGATGTCTAAAAAAGCGCCCTGATTTATTGTAGGGTGCTTTATGATTAATAAGATAGAAACCGATTTTAAAAATAGGGAAAATCAGAGTGATGTTGAATGATGCTCTGATTTTTCTTTTGAATGAAGCATGTTAAGAGAATAATATTGTTTATGACTAAATCCTCAAGTTTTTTTTCTTCTACCAAAAAACTTCTCTTTTTAAAAACGATATTACACCTATTCGTCTGCTAAAAAAATTGTACTAATCTATTCATAATCCCATATAATTGAATTACCATGGATGAGAATAAACTCTCTTTTAAAAGAAGAATTTTTATTAAGGCAAAAGATAGGGTTTGTCAACTCTTCAGTTTTATACAAACAGACGACGGAAGTATATACTGTTCCTCACCAGACTTTGCAGATGCCGAATGGTTGAGTGTCGAATTCACCGAAGAAGGATTACAAAAAATTGCATCAGAAGAGATTGGAAAAGGGAAGATTAGTTTTCATAGTTCGGGAATGGTAGCAATCAGAGCTAACGATGATATTCATGGACATAAACTAATTGTCAAAGGTAACTATTTGCTTAATAAATCCGAAGGTGTAATTGGAGCACGTCATCTCTTTACAATCTTTATGAAAGAACCTCAATATAAACCGGAGGATTCACCTCTTTTTAATCGTGGGAGTGACTATTGCTTGGAAACTACCGAAGAATTAAAACCATTTGTCCTTGTCTTTTTTGCAGTTCCACAACAAGGAATTACCATTGATTTTCAAATCGACTTTCATATGGATGACATGGTTAACATTCCAAATGATATATTGGGATTGCATGGATTTGGACTCCGATATCATCATGTTTTTTGGTTTGCATATCGTACACGACATATGGAAAATTGGCCGAAACATGCCATTATTACTTATCATGATGGTTTTTCTTTCCCTATTTTTATAGGAACAGGGATAGGAGCATATAGACTAGAGTATAGACAGCCTCAGTATTCCTTGGTCGATAATAGACTTACTATATTATGTTATGGTGATTATCCAGAAGATTACTCAAATTTATAAAATAATAAGATGATTGAATTCAATCGGGTAAATCAGATAAGATACTAAAGTAGAAATTTCGAATGACCGCAATATTAAATAACATTAATCGAAAAGCTATCTAATCGAAAGCTTTTTTGTTTAAACCAATTACTATAAAATCTTGCGGCAATAATTGCTAAAATATATTGAGAAAGCAGTTTTTAATAAAACAGATAATACAGAAAAATTAAGAGTCATACCTAGTGTCATCCATTCCATACAAATTCTAGATAAGCAAGAAAAAACCTCCCCTGGAGGAACTCTGGGGGAGGGAGGAGGGGGCAAAAAGAATGAATTGCTTCAGCACGCACGAGAAATGCGGAAGAATCCAACCCCTGCTGAAAGAGCTCTCTGGAATGTATTGCGCAAGAAGAATCTGGAAGGCTACAAATTTCGAAGGCAGCATCCAATTGGAAACTATATTGTGGATTTCTATTGCCCCATGAAGAAGCTGGCGATCGAGGTGGACGGCGGGCAGCATTCTGAACAAGAAGAACAGGATGCAGAACGGACTGCGTTCTTTGAATTAAAAGGTTGCAGAGTTATTCGGTTTTGGAATAAGGAGGTGTTGGAAAATATTCAAGGAGTTGTAGATAGAATAGTGGAAGAATTAGATAAATAGAGCCCCCTCCCAACCTCCCCCAAAATCCGAAAACGGATTTTAGGGGAGGAGATGGATATGATAATAAAAAACGATTTATTACTATGGAGAAGTAAACGATGAGCTCATTTCAGGAAAGCATGCATGAATATAAAAAATTGTTGAAGCAGGGAACGATCCAGGAAGCATATCGAGGATTGACGGAATACATCATGAACTTAAAGACGTATTTCAAGAACAAATACCCCTCGTGTCCACGACAGAGGGCGTTGATTCCATTTTAGAATACACTTTGGTTGACAATCCGGATTTTAATAATTTGGATATTTTAACAAAACAACTAGAGAGCGAAACCCTGAAATTTATTACGGATGTGGAGAGTTTCTTATCAACACAATAAAATCGATAACCGAACAAATGATATGTGCAACCAAGTTTTAGATGAATTGCAGAAAAGATAATCCCCTCCCAACCTACTCTAAAAATCCAAAAGATGGATTTTGGGGGAGGGGAAAAAGGACATGCTGATCTACGGCTGAAAAGACTTAGAACTAAGGTAAGCTCTCTAGTTGTAGAAATATTTTATACGTAAAGGTAAAATATCAAACAGTTTATATAATTACCTATGCTACATAAATGAATAGAGATGGTGTTATTTTTATGGGTAAAAAATTTCTAAGTATAATAAAAAATTATTATGCTAAATAAACTAAGGAAGCAACATAATGAATTCTTCAGAAAACAAAAGAGTATCAGTTCCACAAACTATGCAAGCGCGCTATCAAGAAATCATTGCATTGACCGATACTCTGTGCCAGGAAAAGTTAAATAGTGAATATCGGGATTTATGTAGAGAATTAACAGCTACATTAGCTCGTAAACGTCCTTCGCCGCTCAATAAAGGACAGATAAAAACATGGGCTTGCGGGGTTGTATATGCACTTGGTTCTGTTAATTTTCTTTTTGACAAATCCCAAACTCCTTACATGCGTTCAGATGAACTATGCGCCTGGTTTCGTGTTGCAACCAGTACCGGAGGAAACAAAGCCAAACAGATTCGAGAAATGTTTAACATGTTTCCTTTTGATGGGAAATGGACAGTACCTAGCATTGTTGAAAAAGATCCAATGAGATGGATGATCTCGGTAGATGGATTTATTGTGGATGCGCGATATCTACCGCGTGCTATCCAGGAGGAAGTTTATCAGAAAGGTTTGATCCCTTATGTACCTGAATCCTCTGATACAGAATGATTAAAGTACATGTCTTAATTACTTACCACAGAATAACCGATCGCTTTATATCCATTTATTCGTTTTTTAAACATTCTTGCTAAGACTGGAACTTGGTCATCCACATAATCGTAGATGAGCACTTCATTTTTTTGGTCATAATGACGATGTAAACGACCTGCATATTGTGCTACTGTTCCGCGCCAGGCAATTGGTAGAGTTAGAAATAATGTGTCCAGACGGGCATCATCAAATCCTTCCCCCAGATAACGGCCGGTAGCAATGATCAACCGTTCTTCATCTTGCGGAATTTGTTTCAACTGGGCCGTCAATGAAGCGCGTTGTTTGCGCCCCATGCCGCCGGCTAAAACGATGATATTTCTAACTTTTCCTGTCAAGGCGTCAGCAAAGAGAGTGAGGTGTTCGCGCCGTTCAGTCAATAAAACAGGCGACCGGCCGGCACGAACTGCTTCAATAACATCGTCAACGATTATTTGATTCCGCACCGTATCCTCTGCCAGCAATGTATAGATTTGCTGGATGCCGGGTTGCAGATTGTCATCCGGTTGGGGCGGCAATGTAAAACTTGTTCTGCGGACTATTACTTTATGAGTAAATGAGCGGGATGCCGCTTGTTGGCGGTCGTTTGCCCGGTAACGAACTGGCCCACACTGCATAAATATAATGGGGTGATGACCATCCTGCCGAGTAACGGTTGCAGAAAGCCCGGTAATATACCTGGCTTTCGCTTGACGAATCACCTGCTCAAAACTGGCAGCCGATATGTGATGGCATTCATCGACAATGACTTGACCATAATTCTCTACCAGATCATTTACTCTACCTTTATCCACCAAACTCTGAATCATCGCTACATCTACTGCCCCTGTGATTTTATGCTTTCCACCGCCAATCTGTCCAACTTCCTTTTTCCCCAATTCCAGAAACGATTGGAGACTTTCTACCCATTGATCCATCAACTGCCTGCGATGGACAATCACCAGGGTGTTTACCTTTCTTTCGGCGATCAGCCAAGCTCCGATCACTGTTTTACCAAACGCCGTGGACGCAGAAAGGACACCAATATCATGCTGGAGCAATTGGTCAACAGCAAGCTGCTGCTCAGGACGCAATATCCCTTGGAAGGATGAAGAAAGAGGATTTCCGTTTACTCTTTCATCGCGAATTATGGTTTGAATTTTTAAATCATGAAGTAACTGGTTAAGTTCCTCAAGGCACCCTCTGGGTAAGGCGAGATGCTTCGGATATTCCTCACAACAGCTAATAATTCTGGGCTTTCCAAATGTGGAAAGGCGCATCGCCTGTGCTTTGTAGAATTCCGGGTTTTGGAAGGCTGCTAATCGAATAATACGGTTTCGCAAAGGCGCCGGAAGCCCTACTTTTTCGATGTAAATCTGGTTGCTGATGACCAGATTGAGCTGATCTGGTAATGGCATTGTTATGGGAAGCTCCACGTATTTTCGAGATGGGGTCATCTTCCAGGGCTCGTTCTCGTTTTCATCTAGAACTACCGCTCGAACACCAGTAATTTCACTTTCATCCTGAATATTTTTAAAAATCCGCTCCAGTTCCAGCTTTGCCATCTTTTGGATCGAGGATAAAAAAGCCCATTGGTCAGAATATGGATTGATATCATGATCTACGAAAACACTGTTATTTCGTTCACGCGGTTTCTTTTGCAATGGCAAGGCAATTAAGCTACCCAAACCCCCTCTGGGTAAAGTATCCTGGCTGGGGAACAAACGATCATAGGAATCCATGCCGATTCCAGGTCGCCTGCTCATGGTGTTCGTTAGCAACATTGTTCCAAGTTTTCGAGCTAATGCTGCAAGGACGGGTGTTTCAAAGAATATCCAGACATGCCCGCCATTGCCAGATCTTGATCGTTCCAAAGCGGCAGGTACCTGATAGCTTGCACAGGTTTCTAGAAATGCTTTAGCGTCATCAGCCCATGTTGATTTATCAAAGTCAACAGCCAGAAACCAGCAAGTTTCATCATTCAATAACGGATAGACACCAATGGTAAAATCCTTACCCACACGGTCTTGTATATCTTTTCCCCTTAGATGATTTCGGATTATCTCATCAGTGACGGGTACAAATGCACGGGAATTGCATTCCTGGCAGGCAATCTTCGGCTTTTGGCAAACGCCTGCCTTCCACTCGTTGTGGCAAACCGGTGCGTAGCCGTATTTTCCTGTTTTTGAATTTTCAAACCTGCGCGGAAATACATCCTCGCGTCCTTTGAATAACGAACAGAACAACCGGATCTTTTCTTCTTGAAGAGATTGGTTGTTGACAGAAGCATTTTGAAGAGGCAGGTGTGGTTGAGCTGAGGAGTCTTTCTGAAAAGATTGCCGGCGCAATCGGGCAAGCTCATCCAACAACTGGCTGCGATGCTGGTCCAGATTTGTTAATTCCGCTTCGATCTCCGCGATTCTCTGCTCAATATCAAAGATTTCTGCCATGGAGTCATTGTACATTCATACCGTCTGCTAATCAAAAGTTCACGAGTTTTATCGTATATATGAATCGGTTTGTCAGCAGGCATCCGGTATATTGTAAACTTGATTATTCTATGATTTAAAGATGGTATGCTCTAGAAGTATTGATCGTCGTACTCGTCTGTGAATACTAGAAATAACAATCTTCAAAAATGGAAGGCTGATACCCTTAATAAAGACAACGTAGAAGTTTTATAAGACCTTGATTTGGGTATTAATTAAAATTTCATTTCTTGCATCTCCAACACAGACCGATTCATGAATACAAGCATCCGACTTTACTGGAATAAAAAATCAAATAACCACGTAAATAGAAAGAGCTCTCAGTATGAGAGTTTTCTTGGTATGATCCAGTCAAGGAAATATAAAAAATCGGTGAAACAGGTGGGGAGATGAAAAATAATGTATAAGGTTATAGAAAAGTGGAATATGTTCGCCATTTATGCAGTGAAAAATCTTCCCTCCTGTTACCAATAAACTAAAAGTGATCTCTAACACGATATAATTAGTATATGGATATTACTTCCCTGCAGACATACCGGCAGCGTTGGACAGCCGTTGAAGAGATTGAAAAACAGGAGGCGCGCGAGGCTTCGTGTGAACAGCGCTGGCAGCAATTGAACAACCTGGTTGGCATGGCGCATGCATTGGGAATCAGCATATCGGATGAAAACGAAGAAAAGGTCGCACGCCAACGCTGGTCGCGTTTACAGCAAAAGATTGTCCCATGACTTTCACAAGCGAAAAGCAAAGCTTCCTTGCGCCTTTAGAGGCGCTTCAAAAACTGATCGAGAAATTTGATAATCGCGGTGTCGTTATCGGTGGAATTGCATCCAGTCTTCTGGGTAAAACAAGGTTAACCGCTGACCTGGATGTGATGATCTTGTTATCAATAAATGATATTCCTGATCTCATACGTGAAGCCGGAAAAGCGGGATTGGAAATGCGGATGAATTTGCACGGAAGAACCGCGTTCTCCTCCTTCGGCATCGCGACAGTGCAACAAATATTGATATTACTTTAGGCAACCTGCCTTTCGAAGAAGAAGTTGTGGAACGTAGCCAGTTGATCAACATCGGGAAAATCAGCATCCGCTTACCTACAGTAGAAGATTTGATCATTATGAAAGCAGTTGCTCATCGAGCGAAAGATATTTTAGATATCCAAGGTGTAGTGGATGCGAATCCAAACCTCGACAAGCAAAGAATCAAGTATTGGCTGCGACAATTTGCAGAGGCACTGGAATTACCGGAAATTTGGCTGGATGTGGAAAAATTATTGCAGGATTAAGCACATACCGTTTCGGTGTGTATGACTATACGAGGACAGCGAACTTAAATATAAAAGATTCTCGCATACAATTACGGGTGTTAAAAATGTAAATTTTTATTGGTGATGATGTTGATCACCGTATTGTTCTCTTGACGTGCAATTAGGTTTCTAAGTTCTGTGACATACTGGACTGCGCTATTCACAATGACAGATCTTTTCTGTTCCTTTGTGCTGCAAGTGGCGAAACATTTTGAACTGGAATATCCGGATGAAGAATACCAACGCGTTCTGACCTATCTGAAACAGGTCAGAACTCTCACTGAGAGCGGGAACGAAGGTCTTTAGCCGCCATTACCAAATCAAAGAAAAATAGATAGGTACTATCTGCATTTGCATGGGAGGTTCTTGCCCTGTGCTTTTTAAAACGCCAATTCTTTTCGTGGTTTTTTGTAAATAATTGAAAAGAATTCTTAAATTATTCCAAAAACAAGAAGAAAAAGGGGATAATTACAGGATTCGATCTCAAAAAAGAGGGCAGCATGCTGACAAAATTCTCACAATCAGTCCTTCACCGTGACCATCCCCTGGGAATGCCCATCGGGGTCTATTCCGGGCTTGAAATCATCCATGCTTCTGTGCGGCAGGTTGTGAGCGATGCTCAAGTTCAAACGGAAGCTGTGCTGGCGATGCAAGAGCATTTTCATTCAGAAGTGATGATGACAGCCATGGATCTGAGCGCAGAAGCGGAAACCTTCGGATGCCAGATCCGCATGTCAGATGAAGAGATCCCCGCTGTGCTTGGGCGGCTCGTCACAAGCATGGAACAGGTCGTTGCTATACGTATGCCGAAAGCGGGGGAATTACGTACAGCCGTGCATCTACGAACAGCGGAAAACCTGGCGGCTACAAGAAAAGCACCTGTTTTTGGAGGCTGCATCGGACCATTTTCACTCGCAGGACGCTTATTTGGAGTGAGCGAAGCGCTTGAAGCGACGATGCTGGATCCTGATCTGATGCAGATACTGGTGGAAAAAACAACCCATTATTTGATCGAATATATTCTGGCTTTTCGGCAGGTCGGTGCGGCAGGTGTCATTATGGCTGAACCGGCAGCCGGACTGTTATCTCCACGTGGATTGGCGAAATATTCTGCTTCTTGTGTGAAACAGATCGTTGAGGAAACCCAAACACCTGAGTTCACGATCATCTTGCATAATTGTGGAGCCCGGCTGGTTCATCTGCCGAAAGTGCTTGAATCAGGGGCTGAAATATACCATTTCAGCACTCCCATGGATATTCCCCAAGCGTTGCAGCAGGTAGATGAGCATATCATTTTGAGCGGTAATCTTGACCCCGTTGCGATTTTCTTTCAGGGGACTGAAGATGATGTACGGCAGAAAACGCTTGAATTAGTAGAAACAGCAAAATCACACAAGAATTTCATTATTTCATCTGGTTGCGATATTCCACCCGGTGTGCCATTACGTAATTTAGAAGTTTTTTATTCTACGGTGATAAATCAGCGAGCTTGAACCCCGAGAATCTCAAAGCAAAAAATCTCCCTATAATCCAACTTCAGGGAGATTTTTAAATTCAAGAAGCAGATATTCTATGAACGTTTAATCTTGAATATGGAATTTATTGCTGAACCACTTGCCTAATTCCACTACTCCCAGCAAGCCCAGTGCGATGCCAGCCACCAGCAGCCATTCTTGCAGGTTCAGCGGCACAATCCCCAGTAAATTACCCAAAGCAGGGATGAGGAAAGGTAAGACGGCTGTGACCAACCCGGCGCTTACTGCCAAAATGAGTGGTTTATTGACCGTCAGTTTGTTCATGCGGAAAAGTGGGAGGCGCATGCTGCGGTAAGCGAAGATGTAGATCATCGAGTTGATGGCAAAGGAAGCGAAGACAATGCTGCGCCCTTCCGCTTCGTTCCCATGGATCGTGTACATGTGGTTGAACAGGTACAGAGCTGCGATGGCGCTGACAATACTGATGATGGCGATCAGTGAAAGCCCCAGATTGTTCAGGATGGGTTCTTTCAACGAGCGTGGTTTTTCATCCATGATGCCTCTTTCCTTCGGCTCGTACCCCAGCACGATATCTGAAGGTCCATCGCAGATCAGGTGGATCCATAATATTTGGGCGACCACCAGGGGGGCTGGCCAGCGCAACAGCATGGCAACGAAAATGGTCAA
This sequence comes from Anaerolineaceae bacterium UBA4781, assembly GCA_002403105.1. GTDB lineage: Bacteria > Chloroflexota > Anaerolineae > Anaerolineales > Anaerolineaceae > UBA4781. Next base: position 26,241 of record DHHD01000061.1, read on the forward strand.
CACTTCAGCGAACGAGTTCGACAGGGTGTACGCTACCACTTTGCGGATATTTTCAAAGACGATGCGTCCTTCCTCAATGGCTGCCACAATGGTGCGGAAGTTGTTATCGAGTAGGATCAGATCAGCGGTTTCTTTCGCCACATCCGTCGCAGTTCCCACCACAACGCCAATATTGGCTTGCTGCAGTGCCGGGGCATCATTCACCCCATCGCCGATCATGGCGGTCACTTCTTTATTATTCTGCAGTGCGCGTACGATACGCAGCTTGTCATGCGGGCGAATGCGTGCGAAGATGGCGGTCTTTTTAACATGTTCTCCTAGTTCCTCATCGCTCATGGCTTCCAATTGTGCACCTTCAAGAATCTCATCACCATCATGCATGAGACCAATGTTACGTGCGATGCGTTCAGCGGTCACGCGATAATCCCCGGTGATCATTTTCACCTGGATACCGGCTTTCTGAGCCACCCGGATGGACTCCTGTACCTGCTCGCGCAGAGGATCCTCCATGCCCAGTAGCCCCAGCCAGTGATAACCAGTGTGATCTTCCAGTTTTCCATCCTCCCGATATGCCAGACCGAGCAGTCTTAATCCTTCGCCTGCCCAATCTTCTACCTGAGCGAGGATGTGCTCTTTTTCTTTTTTCTCCAGCTTGCACATTTCCAGCACAATTTCCGGAGCGCCTTTCAGGTAATTAAATTTTTTATCTTCCAAACTGTTTGCAGTCACCATGAACTTGGTCTCACTGCTGAAGAGTTCCTCTGAAAGCCGTTCCGAACGGTCGACCAGTTTCTGAGGGTCATCCGAAGCAAGCGTCAGGGAATATTCCCACAGTGCCACATCCACCGGACCTTCCAGATTGTTGCACAGCACCATGGTTTGGTAAGCGCGGGCTTGATCGTTGAGGTCAGCACGGGTAACGCGCATATGCCCTTCGGTGAGGGTACCGGTCTTATCGGTGCAGATGACGGTTACGGAACCCAGTGTTTCCACTGCCTGCATACGTTTGACGAGACCATTGCGTTTGAGGATCTTGCGCATACCCAGCACCAGAATGACGGTTACAGCGATCAGGAGCCCTTCGGGAACAGCGGCGATCGCCAGAATGATAGAAGTACGCAGCATTTCAAGGAACGTGCCGCCCATGAGCAGACCAGAGATCAGAATGGCGAGTGTGAATCCGATCACGATCAAAGTCAGTGTTTTGCTGAAAGCTTTCAGCCGCACCTGCAGTGGAGTATCTTCTTCAACATGCTCCTGCAAGCTGGTGGCGATCTTGCCCAATTCTGTGCTGCTGCCTATGGCAGCTACTTCAAGCAAGCCGCGTCCGGTCAGAACGGTGGTGCCCATAAAGACCTGATCAGCTACGGCTTTCGCAACCGGCTCGCTTTCTCCGGTGAGAATGGCTTCATCGAGGGTCAGTTTGATGCTCTCGACCAAAACTCCATCTCCGGGTGCTTTTTCTCCGGCATTCAAGATCACCAAGTCACCCGGAACCAGTTCCCATACCTCCACCTCACAGCGTTCGCCATCGCGAATTACGGTGGTGGTTGGTTTCAGCAGTCCCTTGAGGGCAGTGTACGTTTTCTGTGCCTGGTATTCCTGAACGAAACCTAAAATGACATCCACGATAACCACCACGATGATGATGGCAAAATCGCTGTATTCTTTGGCGACCAGAGAGACCAATGCAGCCACCAGGATGATATAGACCAATGGACTCTTGAACTGGTTGAGCAGCAGAGTCCAGGGGGAGGTTGGTTTTTCAGCCGGCAGCCGGTTTTCACCGAATTGGCGGCGGCGTTCCAACACTTCTGTACTGGTTAATCCGGTAGCTGTTTTCTTATCCATTTTTAACATGTTCGACTCCTTGTTTAAAGAGTGCAATGATATGCGGGTCAACTACACTGTAATGAACTTCTTTGCCATCGCGGCGCGCTTGAACAATATGCATTTGGCGCAATCCACGCATGTGGTGAGAAACGGCAGATTCAGTTACACCGATCTGTTTAGCCAGCGCCTGGATGTTCATTTCCTGCTCTACGATCACGGAGAGGATGCGCACCCGGCTGGTATCGCTGAAAACACTGAACAGTTCTGCTACATGCGCAGCGGTATGTTCGTCAAGAATATAAGAATTTTTTTCCATAGTTTTTCCTCAAACGATTAAACACATACTCAATCGTTTGCGAATAATATCACTAACTTGAAAAGATGACAATATTAGAAAATGATTAAAAAAACAATTCTCATATAAAAACAAGTTTTGAGAAATAAAATAACAAATATGGAAATATCAGTCCTGTATAATGAATATATAGGGAACGTAAATGTGTACCGAGCTTGAAAAGCAAAGTATGCAGTATCAAGCGATCCGCGTAAAGGATCCTGAGAAAGAAAGGATTTGCTATGAAAGGCTATATTAAGAATATTGAAGACATTGCTGTAAAAAATACCGACTTCCGGCAAGTGCTTTACACAGCCAAAAACTGCCAACTGGTGGTCATGGCTTTAAAACCAAAGGAAGAGATCGGGATGGAAGTACATCATCTTGATCAGTTCTTCAGAGTGGAAGAAGGAAGCGGCGAAGCGATCCTGGATGGAGTCACCACACCTATCAGCGCGGGTTATGCTGTAATAGTGCCAGCTGGAGCCAATCATAATATTATCAATACAGGCAGCGTTCCACTGAAACTGTATACCATCTATGCTCCACCCAATCACCGCGATGGGGTTATTCACCATACGCGTGCAGAAGCGGAGCAGGACGACGAAGCATTCGACGGAAAAACTACAGAATAGCAATATATCATCAGATGGAGAGCACGCGCGTGCCCTCTTGGTTTAGTTAAAGCATGATGACAAATATTTCAGTTTAATTCTCTTTTAAAATATGGAGAACGAAACAAAAGCAAGTTGAAATTTTCAAAATACAAGAAATTGGATTTTTTATATACATAGGGCTTAAAAAACCTATCCCCACTCTCCTCCCCCTAAACTTGAGTTTAAGGGGAGGAACTGTCAACAAAAAACACTATCTGAACTTAAAAGCTTCGTAATGCAGGTCAACGTTCTTATAGTTCTTTTTAAAGAATTTAATGAAATGGTCCATCATTTTTTGTGGCCCACACAGGTAAATGCTGGTATTTTCTTGCAATGAATATCCTTCAAAATCAAGCATTTTCATTGTTGAGGTATCAATGAAGTGAGCTTTGAAATTCTTGTTTTGTCGTTGATACTCATCTAAAAAGGGTATATAAACACTGACCGCTTCACCCTGATAAGAATAGTAGAAATCGACAGTATGGCTGAGTTGGTTTTCTCGCAAATAAGACATAAACGGAGTGATCCCAATTCCTCCGGCAATCCAGAGTTGATTTTGATTTCCCTGATCGAAGTCGAAAAACCCATATGGTCCATCGATCTCAACTTTGGCATCCGCTTTCAACGAATCATAGAGTTGTTTCGTAAAGTCGCCGGAATTTTTTGTGGTCAGTATTATTCGACTGCCATCTCCACCAGAAATTGAGAAAGGATGCGATTCGACATCAATTCCTTCCTGAAATACCTTAATAAAGATAAATTGACCTTTTTTGTAAGAGACTGGCTTATCGAGGGCAATTTCCCATTCCAAAACGCTGGGATTTAGATGGGTTACTTTGGTGACCGTACCCTTGTGTTTGAATTGTATTCTTTCATAGAAAAAGAGGGTGTATATGGCAGAGGCAATGCCAATTACCGAGGTCAAAAGAAACCAGATGCTGGGAGGTGAGAAATCAAGCAAAGCATACGTGGCGGAAATGAGAACATGGATCAAGCCGATAATATATGGAATGAGCATGAGCGCATGGATCTTTTTCCATTTCCCATAATTGATCTTTTTATCGAACAGCGTTATTGCGGCGATCACCACAAAAATGAAAAGCGACAATCCACCCAGAATAATTCTTAAATTCACCTGATCACTGGTTTTGATTTGATCGCTGATTGCAATGTGCACAAAAAGCAGCACGAGAGAAGCGATCGCCAGATAGCGGTGGTAGATGTACATTTTATCCAATCCGCCGAACCATTTTTCGATGGTTCGATTTCTGGTTGAAAGAAGAAAATTCAAGCAAAATCCGGAAAGCGCAACCCCGGCTACAATTTGTCTAACTCTATCCAGAGGAATGATTTCTTGAGCGGGAATGGCGGTAATCCAAAGAACCAGAGTGATGATCATTGTAAAGCTTATCAAGAGAATGCCCTTTAGGTTTTTCAAAGCTGACCTCCGTAATGACGAAACTTGATTCATTATATAGTATATAAGGCTGCAAAATAAAAGCATCATCAGAAAGTATTATTCAAGTATTATGTTTGGGAGTACTATTCCTTCTAATGATCGCTTGCGATATCACCGAATATGGAGAACCGGATTCTGATATTGACGACTTGCTGGATAATTGGTCTGATATGGACCTTCCCCGGGATGCCTGGTTGGCATACAACAAACAAAATGTGCTGGTTGGCTATGCGGCCATCTATCAGGATTCCAGAGAAATATTCCACTTTGACCTGTATGTGCATCCCGCCCTGGCAAAACCAGGGTTGAATGAAGAGTTAATCGATCAGTGCGAAAAGCGCACTCAGGTCATTCTCTCCGAGAAAAAATGGGAACAAGCTACCACATCCATTATCGTCGCTGGCAGTAACCAGAAAAGCAAACAACTTGTCGAAAAGTTGGGATATACGATTCTTATCTATCACTTTGGAATGGCCATCCATTTTGAAAACCCACCCTCTGCGCCCGTCTGGTTGGAAGGCATCAGCCTGCGCACCGTCGATCCTGAAAAGGATGATCGCCTGATCTACAATTTCATCCAGAATGCTTTTGAACGCCCCGGGCGCATTGCCCCATCTTTTGAGGGCTGGCGTGATTTCATGCTAGGAGCATCCAACTTCAGAAGTGATGTGTGGTTTTTAACCTATCACAGCAATGAACTGGTGGGTGCGGCTTTGTGCTTTACGTACCCCGAATATGGATGGGTACGGCAGTTAGGGGTGGAACCTGCCTGGCGGGGAAAAGGCATCGGATCTGCACTGCTGCAGCATGCTTTTGGTGTTTTCTATGCACTTAGTTTTTCTTCAGTGCGATTGGTTGTGGAATCGGAAAACGTGAACGCATTCCGTTTATATGAAAGTGTGGGTATGAAATGCAGCCAGCGTTATGCTGAATATCAAAAAGCGATATTCAGTTCATGATTTGAAAACGCATATTTTACCTTTCTCACAGTAAAATAAGCTGATTCAACTGCAATAATGAAAAGAGGGTCTATTTATGAAAGCCATCGCCCTGGTGGTCAGCGCTAGAGAACATGGTAATTGTTATGATTTTGCCCGATTTACCTTGGATGTATTACATAATAACGACGTTGAAACTGAATTGATCAATTTCTATGACCATCAGACCTGCTATAGAAAGTCAAGA
>DHHD01000085.1:0-6060 GCA_002403105.1 Anaerolineaceae bacterium UBA4781
GAACCTATTGATGTTGAATTACCAACCACCGTCGATTTTAAAGTAATCCAATCAGAGGTTGCCGTGCGTGGTGATACTGCAACCGGTGTAAACAAGAAAGTTAAAGTTGAAACAGGGCAAGATTTCAGCGTACCTGCTTTCATTAACGTTGGGGATACTATCCGCGTTGATACCCGCACTGGCGAATACGTGACCCGTGTTCAAAATTCTTAATGGTAATAATGCTTGGAGAAAGAATCCCACAAAGGATAGTGCTGTGGGATTCTTTTTTATATGAATTCTCTTAATAATTCCATCATGCCCATATATTTAGATTATGTTAATGAATGATTGGTATAATCTCTCAAGAATTAACAATAGCCGGAGGTTTACGTGAAACCGAGTTTTCAAACAAATTTTGTCTATCTACTGATATTCATTGCAATTCTTGCAATGGTTTTTCTTAATTTCGATCAGACTGCGGAACAGGGTGTACTCTCCATTAATGAATTAGCTTCCAGAATTCAAGCAGGAGAAATACAAAAAATCTCCGAAGACGAAGATGCCTTGACGATCATCACAAAAGATGAGCAGGAATTCACTTCAACCAAGGAAAGCGGTTCAACACTGGTTGAACAATTGCTTCAATATGGAGTAACCGCAGAAGACTTACAAGCTTCGAACGTGACAATCGAAATTGAACAACCCGGAGCATGGGTTAATCTTTTATCGATCGTCAGTTATTTACTCCCCTTCTTGATTATTGGCGCTTCCTTCTTTTTCATCTTCCGCCAAGCTCAAGGTAGTAATAATTCAGCTATGGCATTCGGTAAATCTCGAGCTCGTATGTTCACCGGTGATAAACCGAAAGTAACTTTTCAGGATGTCGCTGGCGTAGACGAAGCGAAAGAAGAACTGCAAGAAGTGGTTGAATTTTTACGTGAGCCACAAAAATTTATCACTTTAGGTGCTCGTATTCCAAAAGGTGTTCTTCTTGTTGGTCCTCCCGGAGGTGGTAAGACCTTATTGGCAAAAGCTGTTTCCGGTGAAGCTGGTGTACCTTTCTTCTCGATCTCCGGGTCAGAATTCGTGGAAATGTTTGTAGGTGTAGGCGCCAGCCGTGTGCGTGACCTGTTTGCAGAAGCAAAGAAACATTCACCCTGCATCGTATTCATTGACGAAATCGATGCTGTCGGACGCCATCGTGGTGCAGGTCTTGGTGGAAGTCATGACGAACGCGAGCAAACCCTCAACCAAATGCTGGTTGAAATGGATGGTTTTGATACTGATACGAATGTCATTATCATGGCAGCAACCAACCGACCCGATATTCTTGATCCGGCATTAATGCGCCCGGGTAGGTTCGATCGACGGGTGGTTTTGGATAGACCGGATGTGCGTGGTCGCGAAGAGATCCTGAAGGTTCATATACGTGGAAAACCGATTGCAAAAGAAATCGATTTATCTGTTCTCGCAAAGAGCACCCCTGGTTTTGTTGGGGCAGATATTGAAAACCTTGTAAATGAAGCCGCTATTCTGGCTGCACGAGGTAATAAGAAGATCATTGAACAAACTGATTTTGAAGAAGCCATTGAAAGAGTGATCGCTGGACCGCAGCGTAAAAGCCGGCTTATCAGCGAAGCTGAAAAACGCATCATTGCTTATCATGAAGCCGGGCATGCTATTGTCATTTCTGCGTTGCCAGAAGCCGATCAGGTGCAAAAGATTTCCATCATTTCACGTGGTATGGCTGCTGGTTATACGATCGCTCTGCCCGATGATGATCACACGCTTATTTCAAAAAAGAAATTCATCGCCGACATGACCGGTTTGCTGGGCGGGCGGGCGGCTGAAGAACTTATTTTCAATGACATCACTTCAGGTGCTGCCAATGATATTGAGAATGTGACTAAAATGGCACGAAGAATGGTCACTCGTCTGGGAATGAGCAAAGATCTCGGTCCCATGGTATATGGACAAAAAGAAGAGCTGGTTTTCCTTGGCAGAGAGATCAGCGAACAGCGCGATTATTCTGAAGCGGTTGCAGAAAAAATTGATGCCGAAGTTCAAACTCTGGTTGATGCGGCTTACAAAGATGCCAAGAGAATTTTATTGAAATATAAGACCAAACTGGATCAAGTTGCTACCAAACTTCTGGAAGCAGAAACATTATCGAGAGATGAATTCGAAGCAATCTTCTCACCATCCATCCAAAAGAACAGTGGTGGAATTCCACAGGTCAATCACGCTTAACGAAAAAACGGCTTTGATTTTTCAAAGCCGTTTTTCATAATATGCCCGCACCAACTCTCTTCGTAGAACCTTACCCACACTCGAACGAGGGATCTCCTCAATAAAATAGATTTCTTTTGGAATTTTATAAGCTGTCAAGAATTTTCGGCAGTGGTTTCGAATGGTCACTTTTTTGATCTCAACCCCCTCTTCCAAGACCAACCAGGTTATCACTTTTTCCTCTCCAAGTTCTGTTTGAATCCCGGCCACTGCCGCTCCACGGATTCCTTTCATGGTCATGAGAACCTCTTCGATCTCTTTTGGCCACACTTGAAACCCACTGATCTTGATCAGGTCTTTCTTACGATCGACAAAATAAAAAAAACCATCTTCATCCATTCGAACAATATCCCCTGTATGCAGCCAACCACCTTTCAATGTTGCTGCAGTTTCTTTGGAGTTTTGATGATAGCCTGCCATTATCTGAGGACCTTTTATGAGCAGTTCGCCCACCTCCCCTATACCCATTAATTTGCTTTCCTCATTTACATCCACAATCTTACAATCCACATCCGGTAGAGGTAAGCCGAAGGATCCTGTTTTCTTTTCTCCAAAAAGAGGATTACAATGCGTGGCTGTGGGTGCCTCGGATAATCCATAACCTTCCACCAGCTTTCCTCCGGTCAGTTTCTCGAACTCAGCTTTTATATGTGAATGCAACGGTGCAGAACCAGAAATACAGGCTTTTACTGATTCCAGATCATATTTTCCTTTTCGAACAGCAGAATTTCGAATGATGGCTGCATATAAACTCGGTACACCAGGGAAAAATGTCACTCGCTGCTCTGTGATGGATTGAAGCATCATGTCAATGTCGCGAGCATCCTCGATCAGAACGATGCACGCCGCCAAGCGAATTCCCAGCAGCATGGCCAGAACCATCCCATACACATGATATAAAGGAATGGCAGCTAGAAAAGTCTCACCGGCAACCTGCAGATCACACCAGGTCATGAATTGTACTGTGTTTGCAACTAGGTTACGGTGCAACCCGATGGCTGCTTTCGGCGTTCCTGTTGTCCCTCCGGAATATTGGTAGATGGCCGGGGAATCAGGGCTGAATGAGAAATCCAGGGTAATATTTTTGATTTTTTGCTCAATACATCTCATGAAAGAAAGGGGAGACTCGATGGCGCTGATATCATGATCATCCAAAGTCTCTTTACTGATGCGTTTACCAAAATCTTTTTTCTCAAAATCTTCCTTTGAAGAAACGATCATTGTCTCAATGAGTATGGTCGCTGATATTTCATTTAAGATACTGATTTGTTCTTCCATGCAAAGAATACAGCGAACATCACATTCTTTAATAATCTTTGATAATTCGGGGTTTTTATAAAAAGGATTCATGGCAACTACAATTGCGCCGACTTTTAGGACTGCAAAAAAAGCAATGATAAATTGTGGTGAATTAGGATATATCAATCCAATTCGATCACCCTTATCAACTCCTAAGAAGAGCAGCCATTTAGCCAGGTTATCAGTAGCGTCAGAAATCTCCTGGTAAGTAAATCCCTGACCATGATATTTTAGACAGATCTGGTTGGGGAACTCCTCAACCGACCGTTCAAAGATTTGCGGAATATTAAGATTGGGATACAGAAGGGATTGCGGAACAAATTTATCATATTGATTGAGCCATGGCTTTTGTGCATATGAATTTTTCATGTTGTTCTCCTTCTATATCCAACCCTCTTTGGATCGAATATATTCGCTTATTTCCTGACCCGCGGTATCCGACATAACAAACCATCGGATACGCGGATCATCTTTTTTAAACCAGTTCGCCTGGTGACGAATAAAAATGCGCGTGCGTTTTTTTATCAAGGCAATCGCCTCATCCAATGAAATTTCTTGATTTATATAACTGGAGATCTCTTTATAACCAATGGCAGACATCGAAGGCAGGTTGGGACCATACCCGTTCGCGATCAGTTTCTCCGTCTCTTGAATAAGACCATCTGCCAGCATTTGGTCAATGCGGGCATCCACGCGTTGATACAGTTCCGCGCGCGAACGCTGCAAACCGATGACTTTGAAATGATAGGGTGGAGAATTTTTTTCCTTTTGCTTCGAGAATAATTCTCCGGTTGAAAAGATCACTTCCAGCGCGCGGATGGATCGGCGTAGATTATTAGGTTCGATCTTTTTGGCTGCTTCTGGATCAAGAGATACAACCATCTGATAAACACGCTCGGTACCCATTTCGTGTGCCATTTTTTCAATTACTTCACGGAATCGTGAATCAGGTTGGGTCTTCGGGGGAAGCCACCCTTCCACCACACCCCACAGATATTGCCCCGTACCGCCTACCAAAAAGGGTATACTTCCTCGTCCGAAAACTGCTTCAATCTGTTCATAGACTGCTGTTTGGAACTGCGCCAAACTGATCGGTTCGTCCGGATTTGCAATATCAATAAGATGATGCGGAATTTCTTTCATCTCGGTTTTACTTGGTTTTGCGGTACCGATATTCATCCCTTTGTAGAGATAGCGTGAATCTACAGAAATGATCTCCCCTGAAAACTGCTGCGCCATTTCGATCGAAAGAGCTGTTTTACCAACCGCGCTTGGACCTAACAGGACAATAACTGGTTTATTCACTGGTAATGGCATTTTCAATCCAATTATAGTGAATTTCATGATTTTCTTTAAGGATCGTGATCACATCGATGCGCCAGGGATGATCTAACTGATCATATTCCTGCAAATAATACAGACTTGAATTGATCAGAGCACTTTTCTTCCTCGGAGTGATACTTTCCTCAGGATACCCAAATTTCTGTGAGGTGCGAGTTTTCACTTCACAGAAAACAAACAGATCACTTTTTTTTCCAATGATATCAATTTCCCCATAGGGTGTATGATAGTTCATCCCTACTATCTCTATGCCGTTTTCTTCAAGGTATCGGGCAGCTTGTCGTTCACCGCTCCTGCCGATCTGCATGGTCCTTTTAGTCACTCTATTATCATAATAGAAAATCCTTTGAATGGGAGAGTAAAATTGAAATTATGAATAAGCTGTACAATCGCTCTCAATTGAAGAATCAGAACGCAGTACTCTCTTGCATTTTTCTGTTCGCGATTCTCCTTATTGGCTGTGTGCGGGATACCGACGCAATTTTATTAACGACCTCCAATGAACCTGCTGAATTGATCATTGAAGAATATGAAATTGTGGATACCCTTACCGACTCACCCACTCACCTGGAATTCTTGCAGCGCATACCTTCTGCTGTTACTGAAAAACGAGCCCAATGGAAATACCTTACTCCTGATCGTGCTGTTCAGGATATCAATGGGATTCTTACGAAATATGGATACAGTTTGAAACACGATCCGATGATGTCATCCTATACTTATCGTATCTTCAAGGGATACACCATTCTTTTGGATGGAGTATATCCTTTGGGTTTTGCAACCGAAAATCAAGCTCAAAGTGATTTTGCGCTTTTGCTGCAAACCAATGCTGGATCATCGTTCCTGCTTCAGAAAGCGGGAGTGAAAGAATGGCAAACCGGTGAAAGCATTACTTTTGCACCCATCTATTATCAGGATGAGTTGATCTATCCAGTGATCGCATCTACGATCCAGATCATATCAGAGAGTGGTCAGGTAATCTATAAGACTGCATTACCATCCAATCCGGTAATGAATCCCATTCAAACCTTCCAAAGCTGGAATGGACATTGGATTTTGGAAAAAGATGGTGAATTGATCATAGATGGAGAATCGCTGAACAAAGAACTGGGATTCAAAGAGATCTTCGATTGGCAGGTGATCCAGGGT
>DHHD01000085.1:6083-20374 GCA_002403105.1 Anaerolineaceae bacterium UBA4781
GATATTGCGCATTATCAATGCTGCGAACCAGGCGCCTTCAATCCGAATGGGAATGCCTACATGACCTGGTTCTATGCCAGCCGGGCTGGAAAATGGTACTACGTGGAAGTTGGTACCTATCCGGAATGGAAAGATTAAGATATTCCTCATATCCCACGCTGAAAAGTTCTGCTAAAATTGGTGAAATTTTAAGGAAGTGATTTATGGCTACAGCTGAGATCATTACGATCGGAACAGAATTGTTATTAGGTGCGATCACAGATACCAATGCCCAATACCTTGCAGCAATTTTGAATAAAGAAGGTTTTGACGTGTATCGTGTTACCACCGTCGGGGATAATTGCGCACGGATTGCTCAGGTGATGAAGGAAGCAATGCAGCGTAGCGCTCTTGTGATCACAACCGGTGGATTGGGTCCAACCATTGATGATCCCACGCGAGAAGCCGCTGCAGCCGCCTTTAATGTACCGCTTGTTTTTCAAAAAGAACTCTGGACGCAAATTGAAGATCGTTTTCGGGAACTTGGCCGAAAGCCCACGGAAAATAATGAACGACAGGCTTACTTACCAGAAAATGCCATAGGAGTGAGGAATTTGGTGGGAACTGCACCAGCCTTCTATATCCAGCAGGATGCATCCTTTTTATGTTGTTTACCCGGTGTACCTTCTGAGATGCATTTCTTGATGGAGAATGAGATCATTCCATTTATCCATCGTTCCTTTAAAACCCAAGCAATATTGGTTACCACCGTTGTGCATACCATAGGTATTGGAGAATCACAGATTGATCAATTGATCGGGCACCTTGAAAAATTGGAAAATCCAACCGTCGGATTGGCAGCCCATGCTGGAAGTGTGGATATTCGAATCACTGCCAAAGCCAGAGATCGACAGACTGCAAAAGAGTTAATAAGCCCAATTCTTGAGGAGATTAATAATCTTGTTGGTCAATTTGTATATGGCTATGATGATACAACTCTTGTTAATGCAGTTTGTGATGAGCTGGTTCGAAAAGGTTATAGCCAGATATCTTTCAATCAACAAAATCTGTCATTCTTATCAAAGCTCTTCGCTGATGTAATGATAAAAATTCATACCAGTTATGCAGAAAATAAACTGAAAAATCGGTACAATATGGAAGGAACAAAATTTCTGACAATAAACGCAGCCGCGAAAGATGTTAAGAAAACCAGGGAATTGACGCTCACCATCGATGATGAAAAATTAAAAGCAACAGAGAGTCATAAATTTCTAAACAGCCTTGATGATTTTGAAGAATGGGTCATCACGAGAACCATGGGATTTATTTTCAAATACATAAACCAAAAAGGATAGGTGAAAATGGGAAAAGTCCTGATTTTAAAGAACGCCATCGTTTTAACAATGGATACGAACCTCACCAAATATGATCGGGGAGCCGTTGCCATTGATGGATCAATGATCAAAGCGGTAGGAAACCAGGATGATCTTCTAAAACAGTATCCCGATGCAGAAACGATCGACTGTAAGGGTAAGGTCTTGATGCCCGGATTCGTAAACACGCATGCCCATATTGCCATGAATCTGATCCGGGGATTTTCAGATGACCTACGGTTGGATGTTTGGTTGAACGGATATATCATGCCGGTCGAGCGCGAATTTGTTACACCTGATTTTGTACGCTTGGGAACACAGCTCGGCTGTGCCGAATTGATCAAAACTGGTGTCACCTGTTTCCTGGATATGTATTATTTTGAAGATGTGGTTGCAGAAGCTACCGCTGCCATTGGCTTGCGTGGGGTGCTTGCACAAACTGTCATGAAATATCCAACTCCTGATGCACATTCCTATGAAGAATCACTGGAATATTGCCGGCGCTTCATCCAAAATTGGAAAGGGCATACATTGATCACACCGGCGGTCGCACCACATGCCCCTTACACCACCGGTGAAGAGATCCTTAAAGCTACTAAAGATCTAGCGCTCGAATTTGATATTCCTTTGCACATCCATATCGCTGAAACTGCACAGGAAGTAGAAAATATGCGCAAAGAGAAAGGCATGCCGGTTGTACCTTTCGTAAAAAAACAGGGTGTCTTTGAAGCCAAGACAATTGCCGCCCATTGTGTCCATATTGATGAAGGGGAAATGCGAACGATGGAGCATTCCCACGTTGGAGTTGCCCATAATCCGTCATCGAATCTCAAATTAGCCTCAGGTATCGCTCCCATTACCCGCATGCTCGAGCTTGGTTTGAAAGTGGGCATCGGTACGGATGGAACAGCCTCGAACAATGACCTGGATTTCTTCGAAGAAATGCGCCTGGCATCCTTCTTAGCGAAAGGATCCAGCGGGGATCCAACAGTGGTACCTGCCCAGCAAACATTAGAGATGGCTACTCGCATCGGAGCAGAAGCCATTCATATGGCTGATCAGATTGGAAGTTTGGAACCTGGGAAAAAAGCTGATTTGATCTTGATTGACATAGTGACTTTACATAACAGTCCTAGCTTTAAACACAGCGAATATGGTGTCTATGCGCAATTGGTATATGCCGGGAAATCATCGGATGTTGCGGATGTGATGGTCAATGGAAAATGGTTGATGCGCGATCATAAACTTTTAGCAATCGATGAAAAAGATCTGATCGCACAAAGCCAGGTATATGCAGAAAAAATGGATGCCTTCATCATATCCAGAGAAAAATCCGTTCTCTCCAAGCTGATCGCCATCGGTGGCGCCAGCCAGGAAGAGAGTTTTGAGGTGCAAGCCAAGGTTGCTATTCCCGACCGTTTCAAGGTGATTGAAAAACTTGAAAGTTCTCAGATCACTATTCAACGTAAACGCCATTATCGCGAATATGACACTTATTTTAAATTCGAGAACAGCGATGAAGGTATGGTGCGCTTCAGGGAAGATCATTTTGTCGAAGCGGATGGAAAGGTTTCTCATGTACGCTCCCGCTTGACATTGATCGGTCCTTCTAGGGAACATCACTACCCGCAAGATGTGCTGCTTTCTCGCAGCCGTTATCTTGCCCCAGCCACACAAAGTCTGCGTTTCTATCAGGAATACTTTAAACCTGATTCAGAGGTCGAAATTGAAAAGGATCGCTTGCGTTTCTTGATCGAATTTGAAGGAGAGGAATTCTTTATCAACCTCGACCAGCTCAACAAACCCGATATGGGGAGTTTCCTTGAAATTAAATCCACGACCTGGAGCATGCATGACGCAGAAGAAAAATCTAAAAAGATCGTGAAGTTAATTGAATTCCTTGGAATCTCCGGAGAAGAAAAGATCAGCAAGGATTATTTGGAGATGGTAGAGGAATATTTAAAATAACCATGCATTCTGACTCGCAAGAAAGCATAAAGATCCTCTTTATGGCTGCCGAAGCAGCGCCGCTCATCAAAATTGGTGGATTGGGAGATTACGTTGGCTCTTTGCCCAAAGCACTGCTCGATGCGGCACAAAATCACAATGCGGATGTCTCACTCGATATCCGCATTGCTGTTCCATACACAAAGATGATGGATACTCGTTTCTTGGAAACGACCAATTTGCTTTCATTTTCAAGCGTTCATGGAAATAAAACAAATACTTTTCAGGTGTATACCACCATATTCGATGCGATCACCTACTATATTCTGGAAAACAAAGATCTCGAGGAACAGCAAGATGTAGTGTACACTGCTGATCCGGCAGAGGATGGCGAGAAGTTCACCGCTTTCTCTCTTGCCTGTTTTGACCTGATGAAGCAGATTGGTTGGAAAGCCGATATTATCCATGCCAATGACTGGCAAACCGGGGTCATTTGCAGTGCACTGAAAAATACCAAACAGGCTTCTCAATTTAAAACAAAAAGTGTTTTTGTGATCCATAACCTGCCCTACATGGGGGCAGGCGCTGAGCCTTTCATTCAAAAGTATAAAATTTCCGGTGCGCGTGGGAAGGCTCTTCCAGAGTGGGGGAAAAAACTCCCTCTGGTGATTGGAATTGACTATGCCGACCAGGTCATCACCGTGTCACCCACATACGCCAAAGAAATCTTGACGCCGCAATTTGGGAATGATCTGCAAGATTACCTCTCTACCCAGAAGAAAAAGATCATCGGTATTTTAAACGGGATCGATGATCAATTTTGGAATCCGGAAACAGACTGCTTTATTCAAAAGCAATTCAATTCCGAAAATAGAGAAGCACGCAAGGAAAATAAGGTTTTTATCCAGCAGTCTCTCGGTCTTCAAATCAAACCCGATCTGCCTCTGCTTGTTATGGTGAGCCGCCTGGACCGCCAAAAAGGGATTCGGCTGTTATGCGATACTTTGCGACATTTCAAAAACGAAAAATGGCAGGCAGTCATCCTGGGAACCGGCAGTCGCGATCAGGAAGAGCTTGTTTACGCCTTGGAAAAAACATTTCCTGATACTGTCCGATTCTTGAATCGATTTGATTCCCCTTTTTCCCATCAGTTGCCGGCAGGAGGTGACATCTTTTTAATGCCCTCTTTATATGAACCATGTGGAATCTCGCAAATGATTGCCATGCGTTATGGCTGCATCCCCATTGCACATGCTGTCGGCGGATTGGTGGATTCTATTGATGAGAACGAAGAAAGCCGCACCGGTTTCTTGTTCCATCAACCCGAGCGGGATGCTTTTCTGAGTGCACTGGAACAAGCTTTTCAAGAATATCAGAAACCCATGGAATGGGGTAAGATTCAGCGAAGAGCCATGCAGCAAGACTTTTCATGGAAAAAATCGGCAGAGGAGTATCTCAAGGTCTATCGGCAATTATTAAGGATGTGAAGTATGTTTACACGTGCGGTAATTTTAGCGGGGGGAGAAGGAACGAGGTTGGGAGTATTAACCGCAAAACGGGCAAAACCAGCGGTTCCCTTTGCGGGGAAATATCGCATCATCGATTTTCCCTTATCAAATTGCGTCAATTCAAAGATTTTCGACGTCATCATCATTACTCAATACCTCCCGCAGTCCCTGATCCATCATATTGGTTCAGGTGGTCCCTGGGACTTAAATCGAGAATTTACGGGTGGTGTAAAGATCTTCACTCCATTTAAAGCCAAAGGAATTAATTGGTTTTCAGGTACCGCGGATGCTGTTCTGCAAAATATGAATTTCATTCTGAGCAGCGATCCCGATTATATTCTCATCCTTTCCGGGGATCATGTATATTCCATGGATTTTGAAGAATTGATCGACTTCCATCAACAATCCAGAGCGGATGTTACCATCTGTGTTCATAACGTCCCTAAAGTACAGGCCGGTCGTTTTGGAGTCGTTGATATCGACAAACAAAAACGAGTAATCAAATTCACCGAAAAACCAGAAAATCCGGTAACGAATCTGGTCAATATGGGCATTTACTTATTCAATACCAAAACATTAAAGAAATTTCTTTATGAGGATAGCCAGGATCCGAAATCACAGCACGATTTTGGGAAGAACGTGTTGCCCGCCATTGTTAAAGCAAAAGCGAGGATCTTCGCTTTTGCCTATCAGGATTACTGGGTGGATGTGGGCACTGCCCAATCCTACTGGAAAGCTCACATGGACTTACTGACGGATCCACCTATGTATGATATCCACAAAAGGAATTGGATTATTCATACTCGCTCTGAGGAGCGACCACCTGCCTACATCCATCCTCATGCACAGATCAGCAATTCCTTGATCTGCGATGGTTGTATTATCGAGCCTGATGTTTCCATAAATAACAGTGTTATTTCCCCCGGGGTAGTTATTAAAAAGGGATCAACCATTGAAGAATCCATCATCCTTACCGACTCCGTGATCGCAAATGATTCAGCGATCCGAAAAGCGATCATCGATAAACACGTTTTTATTAGTTCCAATTCTATGATCGGGTATACAAAAAGCAAGAAGATCCGTGTTTCCATGATCGGGAAAAATGCCATCTTGCCGGAAGGGATTATCCTTGAAGATGGTGGAATGATTGGATGCGATGTGGCGCCCCGCGATTTCAGTAATAAAACGATTCATTTTGGAGAATTCATTTTACCGAAAGGAAGCGATCATGAAATTTAATCGTTCTTCTGGAATTTTATTACACGTCAGCAGTTTGCCCGGAGTTGATGGAATTGGTGACCTTGGGAAACCCGCTTTTGATTTTGTTGATTTTCTGGTCAGTACCAAAACAAGGTTTTGGCAGGTTCTTCCATTGAATCCCACCGGTTATGGAAACTCACCTTATCAAGGGCTCTCCGCAACCGCCGGCAATCCTTTATTTATTGCACTGGATGACCTGATCTCAATGGGTCTATTAGCTAAAAAAGATCTTGTTCACCGCCCGAACTTTTCTCGCGGGAAAATAGATTTTGGCAGCGTGATCCCCTGGAAAACAGGAAGATTACATCAAGCTTTTCTAAATTTCCAGAAACAGCAGCCTGCTGAACTGGTAAGCCAATTCAAGAGTTTTTGCCGAAAGAACAAAAGCTGGCTTGATGATTTTGCACTCTTCATGACCATTAAAGAACAACAGGATTTACAAGCCTGGGATACCTGGCCGCAAGAACTTCGTTTTCGTGATCCTGCCGGATTGAAAAAATTCCAAAAGGAACACAGCGCACAAGTTGAAGAACAAAAGTTCCTGCAATTTCTTTTCTTTACCCAATGGTTAAGGGTAAAAATATACGCCAATGAACGAGGAGTACAGATCATTGGAGATATTCCTATTTTTGTAGGATACGATTGTGCAGATACCTGGACAAATCCGGGTTTATTCCATTTTGATAAAGATCTCAAACCAACAGCGGTGGCAGGAGTTCCCCCTGACTTCTTTTCCAAGACCGGTCAGTTGTGGGGAAATCCGTTATATGACTGGAAAAAGCATAAAGCGAATGGATATACCTGGTGGATCGAACGCATTAAACAAACCATGAATATGGTTGATATCATCCGCCTGGATCACTTCAGAGGATTCGCCGGATATTATGAAATTCCTGCCGGTTCAAAGACCGCTGAGTTTGGCAAATGGGTGAAAGGACCCGGAAAAGATCTGTTTGATGCACTGTATGAGCATTTCGGTGATTTGCCATTCATTGCCGAAGACTTGGGTGTGATGACATCGGATGTTATCGAATTGCGGGAACGCTATCAGCTACCCGGTATGAAAATTGTTCAATTTGGTTTTAACCCCAACCCTGAAACAGGTTTCATCCCCCATAACTTCGATAATAACGCTGTTGCGTACACCGGTACCCATGATAACTCAACTGCACTTGGTTGGTTTCACTCAGTTCCTAAAACCGCTCAGGAGAATTTTAGAGCTTATACGGGCAGAACCAAAGAATCGGTTTCTCATGCCATGATCCGCATTCTTTGGCAATCCGTTGCTCTGTTTGCGATCACCCCTATGCAGGATTTGCTAAATCTGGGTGATGAAGCCAGGATGAATTTCCCCGGTACCCTGGGCGGAAATTGGGAATGGAAAATGCATAAAAAGTGGAACTCACCGAAACTGCAAAAGTGGCTGTTGGAGATCAACCAGCTTTATAACCGCTCTTGAGAAGGAGCTTTTGGTAACAAAAAAGCGAGCAGGATACCGGTAATCACAAATAATCCACCTATCAGGTCATACCTGCCGGGTTTCTCTTGCAGAAAGATCCAGGCTAATAGGATAGATCCGATCGGTT
Source organism: Anaerolineaceae bacterium UBA4781 (assembly GCA_002403105.1). GTDB lineage: Bacteria > Chloroflexota > Anaerolineae > Anaerolineales > Anaerolineaceae > UBA4781. The sequence goes on from DHHD01000085.1 coordinate 13,737, forward strand.
CGCCTAACAATGCAATGGATGCATAAACCGCATCCATTTTTCTTACCGCGGCATTGAAAAGTGTATGCCCCATAACCTGTGGAACCAAACCTAACAGAAAGATCCAGGGTAGACCGGCTATCCATGCATTGGAGTAGCTTCTCATATCGGGAATTGCAAAAAGCGCTGCCACCAGTGCTGCAATCCCATACACTAAGAAGACATAGCTTTTGAGCGGAATATCATTGCGAATGCTGCGCCCCACCATGGTATAAGCAGCCGCCATCCACGCTCCCACCAGAGCCAAAAAATTTCCAAACAGGGTCTTCAAATCCAACGCAGCTAATTGCAGCCGGGTGGAAGGGCCGATGAATAAAACGACAATTCCGATCATGGCAATTGTCAATCCAAGCATCACGTTTTTGGCGATCTTTTCTTTGAGAAAAACAGGGGAAAAAAGAGCTACCCAGATGGGAGTAGTGGTCACCAGAATGACAGAGCTGGCGATACTGGTTAACTCCAATGATTTTATCCAAACCAGAAAATGAATACCCAGAAAAATCCCGGCGAATAGAATACGAACCTGCTGCTTGTGTTCCAGGGAAAAGAATTCTCGCAAAGCGCTCTTTCCTGTAAAAGGAGCAAGGATCAACGTCGCAAAGATCAAGCGGCCTGCTGCAACCAGGTTGGAAGGCAAGAAATTTTGAGCGTTGCGAATTAATATGGAAGCAGTCGAGACAGCCAGAATTCCGAGGAACAGCATGATACCTGGTTTATTAAGAGTTTTCATATACTTCTACTGCGTAATTTGGACTATATTTATCCAATATAAACACTATATAATTAACTTCAAGGAGGAAACCATGAGCTTTATTTTACCCGAACTTCCCTATGCATACGATGCGCTGGAACCTTATATGGATGCACTGACCATGGAAATTCATCATGACAAACATCATGCAGCCTACACCACAAATCTGAACGCAGCCCTTGAGAAATATCCTGAATTTTATGATAGAACGATTGAAGCAATTCTCGTCGATCTGCAAGCCATTCCGGAAGAGATCCGCACAGCCGTTCGCAATAATGGCGGCGGATTTTATCATCACAACTTGTGGTGGACTCAACTTGCTCCTAATGCCGGCGGCGAGCCGGTAGGCACACTTGCCGAAGCGATCAAAAAAGATTTCGGGGATTTCTCTGCGTTGAAAGAGCAAATGACCATTGCAGCCATGGGTCGTTTTGGCAGTGGATGGGCCTGGCTGAGCAAACGCAATGATAAGAAGTTGATCATCGAATCCACTCCCAATCAGGATTCCCCCCTTTCTCAAGGATTGTTCCCTCTACTTGGGATTGATGTCTGGGAACATGCGTATTATCTGAAATATCAGAACAGACGCAAAGATTTTGTGGACGCATTCTGGAATGTTATCAATTGGGATGAAGTGGAACACCGTTTCCAAGAAGGAGCTTTGCCCGAGTAGCATTACAAGAAGGAGTAGAAAATTCTACTCCTTCATTTTTTTATATGCTCTGCGTACCAGGCTGCCCCAATGATGCCTGCCAGGTTGAGATGTTCGGCAGGTAGAAGCTTTGCATTCACATTTAAATGGGGAAAGAATTTTTCATGATATTTACTTGCCCCACCGCCAATGATGAGTACATCCGGGCTGAATAGAAATTCCAACTGATCAAGGTATTCTTGCAATAAAAAAGACCATTCTTTCCACCGCAGATCCTTTTTTTGTCTAATGGCATCTGAAGCTCTTTTTTCAGCGATCTTCCCTCTGATCTCCAAATGCCCTAATTCGGTATTTGGAAGCAGTTCACCACGTACAAAGATCGCCGACCCAATGCCCGTTCCCAAGGTCAGGACAATGACAATTTCTTTTTGAAAAGGCCTGCCGGCGCCAAAACGCATTTCGGCGATGCCGGCAGCATCTGCATCATTCATGGAATAAGCCTTCAAGCCTGTTTTGTGAAAAACCTGCTCATCAATATTAATACCGATCCACTTTTTACTGATATTAGCTGCGCTTAAAGCAACCCCATTCTTCACGATCGCTGGAAAACCGATGCCGATGATCCCGGTCCACTTCAGGTCGCGCACGAATTCGGCAATGAGATCCATGATCTTTTCGGGTTTGATCTTACCTTCCGTTGGATAGCGTTTTTTTTCGCTGATCAGCACGCCTTTTCGGGTATCCACCAGAGCTCCTTTGATACCCGTTCCCCCCACATCGATACCCAGCACTTTAGCCATGATTCCTCCTACTGACAAGCATTGGATTGATGTTCCTCATAGTCCTCAGCAAAAACATGGGTTCCGCTTCCATCGCAAGCCGATCGAAAATAATAATAGTTCGTCTGCTCTGGAAAAGCTACCGCAATTAAACTGTCAATTCCCACAGAGCAGATCGGCGTGGGCGGTAATCCATTGAACCTATATGTATTATACGGAAAATCAACTTCAAGATCAGCGCCGGTTAGCGGTGTTTTCCACCAGGTTTGTGTTTGTTCATCCCAACCTAAAGCATATTGTACAGTGGGATCGCTCTGTAGTAGCATATTTACCAGCAGCCGGTTGAGGAATACCGACGCGATGGTAGTTTTTTCATCAGATTGTACTGCTTCCCGCTCTACAATAGATGCCAGCGTAATAGCTTGATAAGGGGTTAATCCCTGTTGTGAAAAAGCATTGATCACTTCAGGCGTGAATTGTGCGACAGATTGGTCGATCAAGTACTGCAAAAAATTCAATGGGCTGGTATCGCGCATGATCGTATATTCTCCCGCCAGAATTAAACCTTCCAGATTGGGGGCATCCTTGAATATTTCCGGTAAAACCAATCCGGTTTTCGATTCGGACAGCGAGAGCAGATCGTTGGATGAGAAATTTAACCCTGAGGTGGGAATGAGTCTTGCGATCTCCTCCAGCCGCAGTCCAGGTAGGATGACAAAACGTACATCTTCGGGAGTAGGATCGATCATGGCAGCCGCCAGTTCCAGCGGGGATTGCGCAGGAGAAAAGAAATAAGTGCCGCTCTGCAAAATTCGGTCATATCCTTTATAGATCAGGTAATTAAGGAAAACCTGCTCATTCGAGATCAATCCGGCTTGGGCCAGCTTTGTACTGACTTGGCTGGCAGTATCCCCTGCCAGAACCTGAAATTCCTGTGATTCCTCAACCCCTTCCAGCATTGGAGTGGTAAGCTTTCTATGTTGGAAAAACAGCACCACCGCCAAACGGCTGCTCTGATTCAAACTCAAACTTGCATCCGGCTCACCGAACACACCTGCCGTTTGAAAGGGAAAATAGATAAAAAATAGACCAAGAAGGATAAGTAGTACCAGAAGAAATATCCCAAAAAGCACATTCCATCTTCGCATGGTTCAATCTTCCTTTTCCAAATGGGAATCAATGTAGGTCTGCAGCAAGATACAGGCTGCCACATCATCCAGATGACCTTGGCGCTGCTTGCGGTTCACGCCCATTTCCCGGCGCGACTGCTGGGCAGCTTTGGTGGTATTCATCTCATCCCAGTACTCCAGGGGAATATCCAACATGCCCAGGATCGCCTCTCCCAAGCGCAATGCTTTCCGACCTGAAAAAGTGACCTCGCCATCCTCATCCCGGCTGATTCCGATGATGATCTTCCTGATTTCATATTCCTTGCATATTTTTATGATGGAACGAGCGCTTTCCTGGTAGGAAATATTCTTGATCACACTCAGCGGTCGTGAGATCGTACCGCATGGATCAGAAATGGAAATTCCGATGCGTTTTTCACCTGGGTCGATACCCATGAAACGGTTTGATTCTTTACTCTTTTCCATCTCTGGCATTATACATTACTTAAATTATAGGAATAGTTTTTCCTTTCTTGTTTACCGGTAAGATAAATATTAATCCAAACGTTAAACGTACGGGAATGGCAACAATTAGGATACTTATACTTAACAATGGTTATCAATTTAATGCCACAAATGATGAAATAACCCAAATGGCACGATGTATTGCCAATTATCGAGAATCTAAAATCACAAAAACAGATTTATCAACATGGATAGAAGAAAAAATCGAACAGTGAATAATAATCAAATAGAATGAAATATTTATTGCTTAAGTTACTTAAATAGAAAGGTCGTACTAAGAATAAAGAAAATCACGAACAAAAAATCGATCTCTCTTCACCCACTAATATTTAATGAAGTCATATATGCATTGATAAAAGCATCCCCACCGAAAGAGGAATAGAAATTTAATTGGTCAAAATATCAGGAGAATTTTATGGCTGACCAATTATTTTCAAATGTTTCAACCACAGAGAGATAGCCGAATGCTTAATTGCTTGGGATATAGTTAGTTACATTTTAAAACTGGCAATTTAAGAATAGGTGATAATTTAGAAAGTTCCAAGATGGTTACCACTGCATATGTGGCTGTAAGAAATATTCATCTAGAAAAAAAGAAGATAATCTAATTTTGTTGATTATTTAAATATGCTTCTAAACACAAACGTAAAACTTCTATTTTTTATCTTCGTAAATTGTCTTAGAAATTTGTAGTATTGTCACTTCAAACTGTGGTAAGTTATCAATGTTTAGCTTACCAATTATGCTAAACACTCATTGCTTACTGAATTGGGTTGCGAAATATATAATTTTTTGCTTGGTTGTTGGAATGATAGGAAATTTATTAATTTCTTGAAAATCGATGATTTCCCATCAGTTTTCCTTATAATAGGATTATGAATAAAAAACATTCCTTAAGCATAAGAAAAGTTCTTCTAATCAGTTCCTTGTTAATCTTGCTGCAGGCATGCAACTTCCCGTTATCACAAAACAGTTCGTTTGACGATAAAGTTGCAACGCAAGCTGCATTCGCATTCACGCAAACTGCCCAGCAAAACCAATACCTTGCAACCAGCGTCACAGCCACGCCTGCGCCCATCATCCCAACCCTAACTCCCACCAGTGAGCTGGATAATCCAAAAGCGCTTTTAGGCAATGCTGCATGGCAAGATTCTTTGGCCAGCGGAAACAGTTTTGGATTAGGAACCGAAGAAGAGCAGATCAGCGGCACCAATGCCACCATTTGGATTGAAAATGGGAGTATCAATATGCTTCGACCAACTACTTCAGGGGGATATATCTGGTATTCCGCCTACCCGAATATTTCCGATTTTTATCTGGAAGCGAAATTCGAAACCGAGAGCTGCAATGGTGTGGATGAATATGGATTGTTCTTCCGAAAGCCTGAATATGCAGACAAAGCAGGTTATTATTTCGTGGTTACCGGTGAAGGGAAATTCAACCTCATGCGTTGGACTGCCAGCGGCTCCACCCTGCTTGGGGATTGGACAGCCAGCGAAGACCTTGCCAAAGGACCGAATGCGGTGAATACGCTGGGCGTATGGGCAGAAGGAAATACCTACAAGCTTTATATCAACGATGCTTTCGCAGCAAAATTCGAGGATAATGCCGGATTGGTTTCAGGTTATTTTGGCTTGTTCAGTAATTCCAAACAGACTGCGGGTATGTTCATCAAGATGGATGAAATCGCCTATTGGAATCTGCCATAAGATCACAGGAAATATAATGTCTGAAAAGAAACCAGACGAAATTACACCGGAAGCAATCTATCTATCACGTCGGGCATTTATGAAAAATGCCATTACCTTTTCTTCCGCAGCTCTCCTGGCAGCATGCACTGCAAAAACGAGCGAATTGCAGATGCAACCAACACTCAGCGGAATTACCGATGAGCTTGGGAATCCCTCAACCGCAGACGTAGACGTATATGGATTCACCAATTACTATGAGTTCTCGTCTGATAAAAAGGAGCCATCCAAATTAGCGCAAGATTTTAGCACATCTCCTTGGAGTATTCAGATAAGCGGATTGGTGGATGAACCAAAAGAAATACTGGTCGATGAGATGAAAGCACAGCACTCCGTCATTGAACGTATCTATAGAATGCGCTGTGTTGAAGGTTGGTCCATGGTGATTCCCTGGTCTGGGATCCTGTTAAAAGAAATTCTGGATATGGCTAAACCCACAACAGCTGCAAAATTTGTGCGTTTTGAAGGTGTTTTGGATCCTGAACAGATGCCGGGGCAGCTCAATTCTGCTTACCCTTGGCCGTATGTGGAAGGCTTGCGTTTGGATGAAGCCATGCATGACCTGACCTTGCTGGCAACCGGCATTTATGGAAAGGATCTGACCCCACAAAATGGAGCACCTTTGCGGTTNNGTTGTCCCTTGGAAATATGGATTTAAATCCATTAAGGCCATTAAAAAGATCGAGCTGGTGGCAGATATGCCGACCTCTTTTTGGATGGCATTATCGCCCAGGGAATATGGTTTTTATGCCAATGTAAATCCCTCTGTTTCGCATCCACGCTGGTCACAAGCCAGCGAACAGCGCATCGGTGAATCAGGCAGGCGTGATACCCTGTTTTTTAATGGGTACGAAGATCAGGTAAGCGATTTGTATAACGGAATGGATCTGGCTGTAAATTTCTAATGAAGAACAAACCTGCCAAGATTCAACTCCTCACCTTCCTCATAGTGATTATTCCGGCTGTTTGGTTTATTATTAACTATACGCAAAGTGCATATGATCCCTATCCAACTCTATTTCTTACCCAATTTTC
>DHHD01000099.1 GCA_002403105.1 Anaerolineaceae bacterium UBA4781
GTGGCGAGTCACTTTGGGGTGGATGTGGATACCATCATCTTTGCGGATGATGAGGTGCAAGATCTGCTTCTTCCGCCCGAAACATGTTTGTATATCCCCTCTGTATTAAATGTGATCACGCCCGATGAATTGCTTATCCCCGATAGTGATGTGGTCTTTTCTCCTTCGACTGTCGGTTTTGATACGGTTGCATTTGTGAACGAAAAAGCCGGGAAATTATCTACCTATACGGAATTAATGACGCGCGGCACCACCCCCGGTGCAGAGATCCTCTACCAACTGGCAGAGGAGCACTCCATCAATCCGCGTATTCTATTGACCTTGTTGGAATATCAAAGCGGCTGGGTGACCGGCGATCCGCAAACGCAGGATGAAAAACAATACCCATATGGATTTATCAAAGCGGATAAAACGCAGTTATATAAGCAGTTGGGTTTGGTGATTGGGCAGTTGGAGATCGGCTATTATGGCTGGCGCGCTGGTACGTTGACCGATCTGACCTTTAGCGATGGCACTACCCTGCGCCTGGCCCCTAATCTGAACGCAGGTACGGTAGCGGTGATGGTGTACATTGCCAGTATTTCCACCCCGGCGGAATGGCAGATGGCGCTGTATGGCGAGAATTCCATCCCGCAGGTGCATTCCGCTCTGTTTGGGGATGCCTGGGCGCGTGCTGCACAAGTAGAGCCGCTCTTCCCGGCAGGTACAACCCAACCGGAGATGAATTTGCCTTTCGCGGAAGGGCAGGTGTGGAATTACACCTGCGGACCGCATCAAGCCTGGGGGGATGATGGACCAGCCGCCGCGTTGGATTTTGCACCACCCTTGGATCGAACCGGCTGCGGCACATCCAATCGCTGGGCGCTGGCTGCTGCTACCGGATTGGTGGTGCGCAGTGGGACCGGATTATTGGTGCTTGATCTGGATGGGGATGGCTATGAACAAACCGGTTGGGAATTGCTGTATTTGCATCTTTCCAGCACTGGTAAGCCGGAGGTTGGGCAGTGGGTCAAGCAGGATGAACGCGTTGGGCATCCTTCTTGCGTGGGGGGTAGTTCCTCCGGCATCCATATTCATATCGCACGCAAATTCAATGGTGAGTGGGTGCTCGCGGATGGCGGGTTGCCCTTTGTGTTGAGTGGATACCAGGCACATGATAAAGAGAAATTTTGTGAAGGTACGCTGGAAAATGGCGACAGCGTGGTACAGGCTTATCCGTGGGGTAATTATCTGACCAAGATCAGCCGCCCGGAAGTAACCCTGGAACCACCCGGTGGAGATCTCTATCAAGATGGCGAATAAAATGATACGGGCAGAATTTCACTGCCATTCGATCTATTCCTCCGATAGTATCAACCGGCTGGAGCATTTGCTGCAGACCGCACGGGAGAATGGCATCCAGCGCTTGTGTGTTACCGATCACGATACAGTGGAAGGTGCATTGAAAGCACATGCATTAGATAAGGAACTGGTGGTGGTGTCTGAAGAGGTGCTGACCGCCAGCGGTGAACTGATCGCGTATTTCCTGAAAGAAGAGATCCCGGCTGGATTGCCGGTGTTGAAAACCATTGAACTGATGAAAGAGCAGGGCGCTTTCATCACCATTCCACACCCCTGCGATGATTACCGCGCTTTTTGGAAGGCGGGCGAATTGGATGCGATTCTGCCACTGGTAGATGCGGTGGAGGTGTTTAACGCGCGCTGCTTCAAACCCGAGTTCAATGAGCGGGCGCTGGAATTGGCGGAAAAATGGAACAAACCTTTCACGGTTGGCTCGGATGCGCATACCTACCCTGAAGTGGGTCTGGCAACCCTCAGCCTGCCTGATTTCCATTCTGCGCAGGAGCTGCGCGAGAGCATCCGGCATGCCAATATGCACACCGAACGCCTGGCGCCGCTGGAGCATGTCAAAGCCGCTGGCTTCGTGAAATTATCCAAACTCTTCTCATCGAAGAAGGAATAGCTCTCAATTTTCAATGAATCGCTCCACAACCCTTTGAAAGGTGGGCGATTTGATGTAAAATATTGGAACTTGTGGCGCGGTGGCGGAATTAGGCAGACGCAGAGGACTTAAAATCCTCCGGGTTCACACCCTTGTGGGTTCGAGTCCCACCCGCGCTACTTGGGTTTTAATGAGGGGAAAACTGCAATATTCCATGCTACTTTCTCATTCGATTTTGTTGAATTTATAATTGTGCACACAATTTCAAGTTATCGCATGCGAGCGACGAAGAAGAATATAATCATCACGTGAATGGGTAATTATTTTTATTGAAGCGTGAATTTTTAACGGTTATTCCCTGAAGGAGCGTGACCATGTCTACCTGTGTTATGAATGCATTTATCGCTGTATTACCAGCCTGTGTCATCATCGGTTTTGTATCCAGCATCATGTGGGGACCTCTTTCTGGAGTAGGCCGCAGCAACGATCCTCAAAATAATTGGTATCTGCGCAAATTGAAATACGGCAGCGCGTTCAAAGCCTGGTTTCGCCTTTTTCTAACCTTCACAATAGTTGCTTATGTAATTTTTGTAATTGCTCAAAGCCTCAAGTGCGTTTATTAGTCATCTCACTGAGGATTAATAATTATTGAGTTTATATACTTATAGCTCTTAGAGTTCCACTCATATAATTTGTATTTTTGAGAAAAAGCATTATTATTGAATCAGAATAGATTTCAAATAAAAAAATTTGTAGTGGCTGATATTATCAGAATTTAAATTAATGCAAATAGTTATTCACAATGTGTTTTTTCTCTAAATGGGGTGATTATGATAAAAAATCAACCGATTGTTCAAGATAAAAATAAAGAAAAAATAATCAATTGCCTGAAATCATTAATAAAAAATATTAACGTGTCAGAAAAAAAAGAATATTCAATTATTTTGAATAGAGAGACAGAATATTATAAGGAAATACTCGAATCATTATTACTTTTTCATGTAGATAGCACAGAAAGTGAAAGAAGAAAAATTGTAAATTCTGCGATATTTCGATGGTTAGCCTACACGCGAAAAAACACAATTCAAAAAGAATATGGCTCATTCATGAGAGCAGTCATTAAAGAGGAAGAAATATATCGGAAAAAACGTACTAATTTTTCAGTGATATTTTTTTTGAACATTGATATTTCCAATTATTTACAAAAGTTAGTTTTATCCGGATATAAAGTTGAAAAGATTAATTGGTGTGAATTAGAAAACGTTTCTAATGATAATTTGTGGTACCAAATATGGTTTTATGATGGAGATAATCCAATAATTATTCATAATCAAGATAATAACAAAAATTTTCCAAATTCTCATCACTTTATACCGTATAGAATTAAATTAAAAGGGGAAAATGAATTTGAAGTTGCTGAAATTGTAAATAGAATTCATGATCTACTCAGAAGCATTATAAATTTGGCTTTTATTATAGGGGTAATATATTATTTTAGGGATTATCAAACATCTTTAACAAAGGTACCACCAAGTCCAATTTTTCTAGTGCTTAATAATGATGAAAAATTAGTTAAATTATTCCACCCTTCCGAAAAATATGTATATCCAAGAATCAATCGAGAATTAGAGAATGATAGATTTGTTAAAAACATTAAATTTCTTACAGAGAAATTTGGTAAAGATATTGATTCAAAGAACATATGGTTTCATTTACAAAAAATAATTTTGTTATATCAAAGGTCATTGGATTGTCAGAATATAGATTCTGCATTTTTGGCAATGTGGCAAGTATTAGAGAATAGTATAAATATCAATGAGAGAAGAATTGATTTTAATGAGGTTAAGGGGAGAGTAAAAAACCTTATACATTTATCTACAAATGAGGCGTTAATGTTTGATATTGTATGTGAAAAAAGAAATAGATTTGTGCATTATGGAAAATTTGCAGAAAATAGTGACCGATATTATTTTGCTTTAAAAAAGTTCGTTGATTTAATAATTATCTCATTAATAAATAAAACAAAGATATTTGATTCAATAAATGAACTTGACGAATATTTCAAATTTTGCACTATTGATTCAATTACTCTTGAAAACAAGAAAATGGTGATTGAAAAAATACAGGCAATGCGTAGTTAACTTGATCAAAATACTAGCAAGTATCTGAAAATTCAGAAAAGCTACATGGTGGTTTCCATTCTTTGATTGATTTTAGCCTTATAAATAGTTCTTCACACGCATTTTTAAAATCATCAAAATATCTCTCTATATTAAATAAAAAATTCCCATTTTCAGCGATGATTATTCCACAATCAACAGGTTTTTTAATCATCGAGCTGGTTTCATTGTTTAACTTATTATTGCTTTTTAATCCATCTTTAACTTCAATTTCACCCGGAGTTGAATTTAACATTGCAATCGTGCAATCGCCTTTGATAAAATACTCATGTACCAGCCCACATCGAAAAATACCATATATATCAATTTTTTCTTCATCGAGTAGACTCTTGTATTTTGGTCCAAGGATTCGAAAGAAGTCGTTAAAAGTCTCTCTATTGTTTTTCTGATTATTTGTTGGTAAAAGTCGTCCCATAAATTCTGTGTATGACATTAAACCTAATGCACAAAGAACATTGCCACCTCCATAGCCTGATTTTGTAAATTCAATTTCTCTTTCAATATCTTTTAACATCCAATTAAAAACGAAATTTTCAAGTTCTTCTATTGTCATATTTTTTATTATATGCTATGAACTAAAAAAACTCGTTTTATGTAATGTCAAAGTAATTATTAATTCCTAATTAATTTCCGCGCACTTTCCATTGGTGCCCGCACTGCTGGCAGACGGCAACCTTCTGCACCGTGGTTTCTACGCCGCGGTGGTGAAAAATACGGATGAGCAGCATGGGCAGGGTGGCGAACAGCCACATCAGCACTTCAACAACCCAGCCGATGAGAAGAAAATAGATCCACCAGAAAAAGCTGTGATTTTTGGTGTGGGTATCCGCGATCGCTTGGACGGTAATGTCGGTGGATTTACATTTGGGGCAAATTAATATAGAAGTCATTTTCCCTATCCATTAAGTTTAATTTTTTTGATTATAGTACGAAGTAATTTGAAATATTAAGTGGAAATTTAGAATACCTTGGTTCAAGGTAGGGCGGGATTCACATCCCGCCGATAATTTTCTGTCTGGAGGGTATAAGTATATGTTTGATATTGTTTATAACGGAGACCAAGCAATAAATCAAAAAACAAACGATAATGAAATGGGGTGCGTGTATATAATATAAAAAGTCATCTTAATATGATGCGGCTGCTTACTGTTTATAGAAATTGATAATGAAGAGGGACTCTATGAAGATAAAAAAGAAAATCCAAAAATCAATTTGCGAAGATATCATTCAACCTTCGTCACAGATCGGGCGTGTTTGGCAGGTGATTTTTATCATCCTATTAATTTGCTGTGCGGGATTACTTGTTTATACCACTGGTGGGCTGAAGTACGTTTATTCACACAGTATGTATATCCCGATCATCCTGGCAGGCTATTTTTTCAATATACCTGGAGGAATACTGGTCGGTATCATTGGAGGATTGTTGCTGGGCCCATGGATGCCGATGGATGTGGAAACAGGGGAGATGCAAACGGTTGTGAATTGGGCTTATCGCATGGGTGTCTTTACCATCATTGGGGGAATCCAAGGTTTCATTTTTTCTATTGTGAAGAGACAGGTGAAAGAGATGCAGCAGCAAGCATTATTCAATCGGTACACCGGCCTGCCGAACCGATCTCGCTTAATCATTGATCTGGATCGATTGAAAAATGAAGAGAAACCTGATACACGCTACGGTGTATTTGTGATCCTGGTCGATAACCACTCAAAAATTACCCGCATTCTTGAGATGGAAGAGATGAACAAGCTAAATAGGATGGTCTCTGACAGATTAAAAAGTATTTTGGGAGAATCCGCGGTTCTGTATCAGATACTTCCCTATTTACTTTGCATCAAGATGCAAGTAGAGGGAAGTGATAAACTCTGTGAATCCATTGCTAGTTCAATTCACAATGCACTTTTAGAACCGCTTGAGATCAATCATGTTCCGGTATTTATCAATATCAGTATCGGTATTGCAGTTGACAGTCTAAAGGAAATTTCTCCTCAATTCTTCTTGCAGAATGCCACGGTTGCAGCACAGATCGCCAGCGAGAAAGAACTCAGGTATTGGATCTACAAAAAGGAAGAATTTGAAAATGCACGCAATAGTCAGGCGCTGCTGGGGGATGTGCTTTATGGAATAGAGAAACATGAATTCAGTCTGAATTACCAGCCGATCATCAAGCTGAGCGATGGGAAAATAAAAGGTGTTGAAGCGTTACTGCGTTGGAATCATGGTGATCTGGGCATGATTCCACCCATGAGTTTTCTCCCTGCTCTGGAACAAACGTCTTTGCTGTATTCCATCCATGATTGGGAATTACACGAAGCGGTCGAGCAACTGGCTGCATGGAATTTTTATAAGGGGTATCTGGGGATTAATCTTTCTACTCGCTTATTACTTGATCATACCTGGATTGGGAGATTCGAGAGTCTATTAAGCGCTTTCAATCTGAATGCAAAAAGGATTATTTTTGAGATCACAGAAACTGCTATCATGAAAGATGTTGAAAGATCAAAAGAAGCACTTCATCGCTTGAAGAATATTGGCTCCTCAATTGCATTGGATGATTTTGGTACTGGTTATTCTTCACTCGAATATATCCAAATATTACCCATCGACTATATGAAGATTGATCAAAGATTTATCGCAAATGTACATAAGGAATCCAAAAAACAACAGATTGTACAAACTGCCATTTCTTTGGCTAAGTCAATTGAGGTGGCGACTGTGGCGGAAGGAATTGAAACCCGGGCGGATTATGATTGGTTGAGGAAAGCTGGCTGTAAGTACGGACAGGGTTATTGGATGGGGAAACCAATGCCAGGTGGTGAACTGGAAAAATGGGTCAAGAGGGAAGAGAAGAAATATAGGCTCGAGAAGAACCAATAAGCGAAAATTGACAGCATTTTCCAAAAGTAACAGAAAGTGCTGCTTGTTCTTGAATAAATTGAGATGAGATTCCCTCGCTATGCACGGGATGATGTGATGAGTTCAGTAATTGGAGTTGCCCTTTCTGTCCTTAAGCTAACGTCATTTCGAAGAAGCGCAGCAATTGAGAAATCTCTCTATTTGTTTGGTAATTCCTGAATCGGTCGCAACAGGCAGACTTTTTGATGTATGGAGATTATCTCATTGTCTGCTGTAGTGCTGGCTGGTAAATCTTTCTTACGGTGAGATCCCTCGCATTGCTCCATTCGGATGACGTATAGATAAGGAAATGGAGAATCCCCAAACCTTTTCTAATGTCATTCCGATGGAGCGTAGCGAAGGAGGAATCTCTCCATTGGCTTGGTAATTCCCCAATCGGTCGCAGCGGGCAGACCTTCTGGTGTATACAAATTAAAGAGGTGTACTTTGAAGTGCAACCTCTTTTTATGATTGAATTCCCAAATTAATTAAGTTAGCGATATTTTCAATTGCACATAGAATTTATTTCTGCTTTAGCGAAGTAGCAAAATCGCTTGCTCTTCCGATGCTTCCACTTATCTCCAGAAACGCGTTAAACATTTTGTACACTTCGTTTCTGCATGTTTCATTCAATTTGTATACTTCTTCCAGATTAACCGGACGTGTTTTCTTGGTGGCTTGTTGGTAGACAGTGAACAGATCAGTAAAAACGTTCAGCTTGCAGATCCCAAGGCTGACCGCTTTCTTGATCTGCTCATAATCCGTACCGGATGAGCCGTGCAGTACAAGCGGTACACTGGTCGAAGTGGATATCCTTTCAAGCAAGTCAAAATGAAGTTCAGAAGAAGCATGATAAAAACCATGTTGAGTGCCGATGGAAACAGCCAGCGCATCCACCTTTGTTTTCACGACAAAATCTTGAACCTGTTCCACATTGGTCAGGTCAGCATCAGATGGATCATGGATGAGATAATCACTTCCGTTTCCGACATGCCCTAATTCGGCTTCAACGCTGGCTTGATAACTTCTGGCAAGCTCCATCACCTTTTGTGTGATCGCCACGTTCTCTTCAAAAGGGCGCAGGCTTGCATCGATCATTACCGAGGTGAAACCCAGATCCAGGTATTTATGGATCACTTCGATACTCGGAGCATGATCCAGATGCAATACCACCGGGACGGAGGCTGCGACAGAGAGTTCTCTGACCAGATGGATGCACTTGACCTCATCATCCAATTCAAATGTATTGTATTTGCTGTCGCAAAAACTAAGGATCATCGGGGCATGCTTTTGCTCTACACAATCCAATAATATCTGTGCAAAATGCAGATTGAAAAAATCGGGAGCCACCACGGCATAGCTATTCTTTTGAGCAGTTTTTAATACTTCAGAAAGTGTATAAAGCATTTATTCTCCTGTTTCGATAAACTTTAATACGATGTTTTATTAATAATGTTCATTCCTAATAAACGTGCCAGATCATGCGCTGGTTTCTCATATTTTCCATGTACCAAAGGATAATGATGTTGATAACCAGAATCCATGATCGTCTGGATTAGATCCATGTTGGAAAGAGGTTTGTCGTGCATGTGCAGACCACGCATCCAGGCGCTGCTGCCGGTATAAGAGGGCTTTTTATTATCCAGATCGCCTTCAAAAACCAGTAATTGGCTAAAATCAGGATTGAATCCCAGCACCGTTGCTGCTCCCGGTCTTAATCGCAGATTATTATGCAATCCCAGCGGACCATGCGGATCAGTATCATACAACCAAAGAGATTGCATTTCCACACCATTTTCATCCGAAAGTGAAGGAGCGGTAGGCCCGCAGTGCCAAAGTAGAACGCTGTCATCCTCACGATCGATGGTTACCATATCCATGATCGTGGTGACCTTTCCTTGGCTCAATAAATTTAAAGTAAACATTCCTAAAGCGCCCGGAATATCTCCTTCACAAGCAGAAACCAAACCTGCATCATTGAGTTGCCCCATCAATGTGCAAACCCCTAATTGCCGATCGGTTTGAAAACTGGGCCAACAGCTAACAGCAACCGCGTCCAAATCATTTTGCTTCGAGAATATCTCAAAGGCAGCTTGAAAACGAGCTGTTGATTGGAAAAATTTCTCCATGCTGGCAGAATAGGTTTTTGTTTGTTTGATCATTTTTTGATAATGATGATTAATCAATCCCATATCCGAAATTGAATCTGCCAATGCGTAGATCGATTCCAGGTCAACCTCGACCAGATTCGCTCCAATTCTTAATTTAAGAAGGTCCTGGTCAACGATTAAATTGCTGAATCCCTGGGCCACACCTCCAATTAATCCGATCCGCGCTTCATGCAGATTGATCTCTGCATAGATTGCGCGGATGAGAGATTCAAAACGTTCTTTGAAATCGGGTTCGTTGGCTCTTCCAAAAAACCATTTCACTGGTTCAATGTTCGATTTCTTCCTCGTCTTAATGATGCTGTTGTATAGATTCATGCCTGTGAAGGAATTCAATGGCAATCCACCCTCAGAGGTCGGATTTCCTTCAGGAATTGCCCAAAGCGCAATGTGGGAATTGATTTCCAAAAAAGGAAGAATAAAATCACCACCTGAAAGAGAGCTGTTTTGTAGAATAACAAGATCTACTTCTTGGCTGAGAAATTCAGAAGCTGCTTCTTTCGCTGTGGTGAGATCATAGATCCCCTTTTCGACTATGATCAGATCACATTCCAGGTCCTGAACGATTTTCCGCATTTCCTGTGAATCTTCGGCGAAATAGGTTTCTTTCGGACCGCGAAAGGGCCTGGTCATTAATCCGGCCATGCCGATCTTTACTCTTTTTGTTTTGCTCATACCAGTCTCCAACATTTTATTGATAAGGCCAATGAAAACAAGGCCCAGAAGCAGGGTCATTCCAAAACATTTCCATTTCATCCGTTACGGCACAAAGAGAAAGTGAAAATCCTTTCGCTTCCTGATTGGTGAAGTAAGAATCCACAACTGATCCGATCGGTTGAATTCCGTGCTGCTCTAGAAAAGTATATGCTTTTTGAAATAGGATATGGAGCTCCATTCTCGAGGTTCCCCCCGAACCATTAATGAATAGAAGATACTTTTTTTCGTCGAAGCATTCCAGATCTGGAATTAATGGCTTCATTATTAGCTCAATGATTTCATCTGCTGATTGAAGCTTGCCGCGATATACACCCGCTTCACCATGAACTCCGGTTCCAATTTCCAGATGATCTTCTTTCGATTTAAAAAGTGGTTTACCTGTGATGGGGTGGGTGGGGGCGCCTAACCCGACGGATAACGTTGCGGTACGTTCATTCGTGGTTCGCATGATGGCTGCGACCCGGTTAAGAGGATACCCGCGCTCGGCTGCAGCCCCTCCGATTTTAAGGGCAAAAAGCAAGCCGCCCAGCCCTCTTCGTTCGGTGAGTTGATCGCGGGATGCCGTGGCAATATCATCTCCTAAGAGCACAAACTCAACAGGGATGCCTGCTTGTTTTGCCCTTCGTTCCGCGATTCGAGCATTGAGCACATCCCCTGTATGATTGGAGACCATGAGTACAACCCCCGCACCTCTATCAGCATATTGGATGGTTTTGAAAATGTTGACTCCAGAAGCACAGGTAAAAATGGGTCCATATACATCGGCATCCAGCAAGCCTGGACCGATGAAACCTCCCATGGAGGGGGTATGCCCTCCTCCATGTCCAATGGCAATTCCAGTTTTTCCAGGATCCTTTAATTTCGCTCGGATTAGAATACCATCCTCGGTCAATTCCACTAACTCGGGATACGCTAAAGCTAAACCTTTATTATCCTGCCTGATAATTTCATCCGGGGAATTGATGAATTTCCCATGTGGATGGAATGTAGATGGCTGCGTCGTATCATTTACGAGTATGGGGGATTCATTTGTTGCTGCTCTCCAGAGCGCATAGATCATCCATGAAAATGAGGTGGCGCCTGCATCTTGATATGTTTTTGAATTTTCTTTGAGAAAACGAGCCCGGCCTTGTTTTGCAACCAGCGCTTTTGTTGCCAGAGCTGCTTCTTTCGAAATTTCCCAAGCTCTTTCCAATACCTGCTCCGGTGATTGTTCTTGATGTTCCTCCATGTATTCAAATACCGGTAAGATGCTATCCAGAATTGTTTTATCTCCACGAGAAGCGCTGCCAACCTGACTGATCGATTCAGCACCTTGTTTGAAGAATCGGGCAAGATCTTTGGTTGAAAGAGTAACTTTTCCTTTGAAAAGCACACCTCCTTCTGAAAAGAATGCAGATAATATTGGACCGATCGTACCGCCACCGCATTCAGCAAACGCCACTGCTGCCAGATCGAATAGCTCTGCAAAATCCTGGCAATCCAAATTCATTAGTTTGCGGTAAATCTCATTTGCTCCACGTTGCATGGTGAAACCATGATCCCCATCTCCAACAACCGAATCAAGAGTATTTAACTCGTCAAAATGCTGGTCGAAGACTTGCTTCAAGAGTGCAAAGAAGTTTTTTCCTTGTTTATAAGTGAGCATCTGCCAATCCTTTTTTTAAAAATGAAGCAGTTTCTTTTGCAGTTTCGATCAGATCTGCTGCAAGTGGGTGCCAGATGGATAATCCGCGACCAACTTCCCCTTCCGGGTTAACAAAGACTTCCGCGACAATATATTCCTTGTAGTGAATATCCCGCAGTGCTAAAAAGATTTCTCCCCATTGGATATGTCCTTTCCCGGGAGCTTTTCGATTATTGGCCGCGCAATGGAGGTGCCCGAGCTGGCTGCCTGCGCTTCGAATGGCAGTAGCGATATCGTCCTCTTCGATGTTCATGTGAAAAGTATCCAGATGCAGCTTTACAGCCGGACTTTTTATTTCATCAAGGAATTCCAGGCTTTGTTCTACAGTATTGATCAAATATCCCTCAAAGCGATTGATCACTTCCAGACATAATGTAACACCAAGGTCTTGAGCGATATGCGATACTTCTTGCATCGCTGAAATTGAGTTTTTTCTTCTTTCAAGTAAATGATCGGTTGGAAAGAAACCCCAGGGAGTATATGTTACGCCCACCAGTACCGGGCTGCCTAACTTTTGTGCTGCCTCCAAGCATCTGCGCAAAAATTGAATACCTTGTTTTCGCATCTGGTTATCAGGAGAAGTCACATCTTGTGATTGATTGAGCCCAATGCTGCAGGAAGCTTTCATTCCATTATTTTCTAAGGCTTTTCGTAACTGATCCAATGGCATTTGATCAAGAGTCAGTAATGGAAATTCGCATACATCAAAACCAGCTTCTTTGGTTTGAAGAATGAGAGGCTCAAGATCGTCATTCCACTGCGTTTGCCAAAACGATAGATGTAAACCAATGGATAGCATAATTCTCCTTATGTCTTATTATTAAGACTCTTTACTATCATGGAAAATTGAAAAATAGTAAAGAGTATCAATAATCCATCTCTCTCTTTACCAAAAAAGAGAGAGATGGGGTTCTTGGTGAAAATATCTTTATAAGCCAAATAACTTGGCAATACCACCAACGACAACAGCGATTATGCCAAAGTCGTTTCCACCATACAGGTTCACAAATCCGGCTGCGCTGTTCATCACGAACGGAAGCGCTGCAGCCTGGAATCCGATCATCAAGAAACCGCCGATGATCGCAGTGATAATCACTCCACGCCGCCCACCGGTTGAGTTGGCGAGAATACATGCAGGGCCAACATCAAAGAACGCTGCAACGATCGTGGGGAGCAGCATATAGGGGTAGCCGGTCAAACCAAAAATAACCAGAGCAACCATGGAACTGATCACAGCGATCGGGAAACCAATGGATAATGCATTTTGGCCATAGGGGAAGATCATCGGGCAATCCAGTGCGGGAATGGCATTGGGGACGACTTTATCTGCAAGACCTTTGAAGGCAGGTGTAATTTCTGACAGCATCATGCGTACACCAGTTAGCAGGATGGTCAAGCTGGCACCAAACAAAATTGCTTTATAGAAAAGCGCCAGAATAGTGATTAAGGAACTGCCTGCGCCATACGTGGTTGCGGTCCAACTCCAACCAGAGATTATCCCTAATACGATGAATAAGAGGAACATTACCAGGGTGGTTGATACAGTCATTGATTTCATAAATGACCATTTGTCGGAAATCTTTGAATCCTCAGTACTCTTCTTTGGATCTCCAAACCATTTTCCTAAATAAGCGCCGATAACAGCAATGATCGTGGTCGTATGCCCAATTGTAAAATCACGGTTGCCAGTTAATTTGAAAACAAAAGGTGAGATTAAGGCAGGCAATGCGGTTAAGATGATGCCCAGGACGATTGCGCCTATAACAATGAGCGGAATTCCTGATAATTTACCACCGTCTGCCAGTGCTGCCGTTACCATGAAGGCATTCCAAAACATGATGTGACCGGTCAGGAATACATATTTCCACTTTGTTACCCTTGCTAACAGAAGGTTGACCAGGAAGCCAAAGACCATAACCAGGACAACTTCAAGTCCGAAAGTTGCTAAAAAGGCAGTCCAATCTGCTGTGGCTGCGGCACCTTCATATTGATAGATTTGAGCAAACATTTCGGAAATTGGAGCAACTGCGGTGCCGATCAAGTCAACTGCGGAAAATAGAATGATCACACCTGCCATGGTTTTAACGGTCCCGGTAACAATTTCGCTGAAGGTTTTTTTCTGTAGCAGTAAACCGATCAAGGCTACCAAACCTAAAATGAAAGTTGGCAGTAAGCGAGGGACAATACTAAAGATGAGATTAAGATCCATTTCAATACTCCTTTTTTAAAATAATATTCTTGACTGCAAAAGTTAAAAATGAAATTGAATGACTTTCACCTCCTCTCTTTCAAAATCAAGACAAATCTCAAAATCCTTTTTCTTTGAGGTCAGCAGAATTTTTTCTTTTTGGGGGAAGATTTGAGAGATTTCTTTAATGCACGCGTCGGGCAAATGAATCGAGGCAGTTACTCTTTCCGGGCTCTTCCGGTAATTTGTAAATATGACCAGTCCTCCTCCTTGATTCATTAAAAGATGCACATCAATATCTCTCCGTGATTTTTGCGCATAGTCTAAAGAAATATGAGGAGAAGGAAGATTTAATTTTCCAATTATTTTTGACAACAATTGATCCTGCAATAACACGTAAGCGGCGTCACTGTGTGTCGCTATATAGATCCCTTTTCCAGCATGGTGCGCATGGATTGTTGCAGCAGGATATTGGTCTTCGAATGAAGCCAAAATTTGTGTCCCTTGTGCAATACTGACTTTGTCACGATTCCAGAGCCCATGAAAGGTCTGACCGTTGAATAAGATCTCTTTTTGATCCAATAGGTCTGGCTCAATGTATTCAATTCCAAACACTTCCTTAAGAGGAGCGGGTGGGATTTCGTGGTTGTACCAGCCTTTTTCTGACAAGGATGCACAGCGAGCGAATCCGACGAGAATCCCTCCCTTCCGCACGAACCGATTCAATAAATTCGCACTTTCTGCATCGATCAAACCCAACAGCGGCAATACGATGATCCGATATTTCTCAATTGCTATTTCCAAAAAATCGGGAATGATGAAATCAACGGAGTAACCAAGATCCCAGAATGCGCTGTATACACCACGTTGAGCATTAAAAACATCTTCTTCCTGACCTATTCCCTGAAAGAAAATGGCGTTCGCTTTGGATTCCAAAATTGCTACTTCCGATTGCGCCGGGTGAGAAGAAAGCAGGATATCTTCATATTCGTGGATAAAACTACCAAGAGTCGTTGCTGCGGTTAAGCGGGGTGTTTCCCTCCCATCCAGATCTACCAAAGCTCCCCAGTGCAATGGTTGGTAATCCCATTCCTTCCAGGGCATATATATCATTAATTTCACATCGTGCCCAATGGTTTCAAATCCATTGCGCAGGATATCCACTTCATTGGTATTGCGATCAGGCCCCATTACCCATCCACCGATCGGACCTGATTCGATCTCGTGCAGCCAAAAGTCAGTATTGGCATATTGGGCTACACTTCTTCCATGATCCAAAAAGATCGAAGTATGTTCTGGTCTGGACGCTAATTTGTTTCCGCTTCCCGGATAAAGGTCGTAACCGATATGATCCACTTTTTTGGATATTTTCCATTGATCCAACCCTGTTAATGTTCCAAAGCGATCGAATCCTTTGAAGTTGAAGGTATTCACAGAAGTGGGATGATCCGGATCGATCCCTTTGATGATCGCATGCTGCCATTCGGCAAATTTCATGAATTCATCCTGCCAGAATAATCGCCAATCGATCCACTTTGTAACACTTGACCAACCGCTGGGCAGTCCTTCGGGAGGAAAAACTTCATTCCAATCCGTATGAATAAAATAAGTGGTTCCCCATGCCCATGCGTGGTTCAGTGCATCCAGCAATCCGTATTTCTCTTGTACCCAATTGCGAAATGCATTTTGACAATGATCGCAATAACAAAAAATATCCAGTTCAGTGCTTCCGCGAGACGGAAGGAAAGGGAAGCCTATTTCATTGCTTATTTGCCATCCAAAATGGTTGGGTTGTTTTTGTGTAAAACATAATAGGGCTGCAATGTAGCTTTGCAGAGCTTTTAAATAATCTGGATGGTGAATACAAGCCCATCCATAGGATGAACCCAGGGGGTAATGTGTATTTTTATTCGATAGAATAGGGAGATCGGGATATTTTGCTGCCAACCATAAAGGTGGTGATGCGCTGCCGGTGCTGATCATGATCGATAAGCCAAAATCGGCGGCTTCTTCGTAGAATTTTTCAAGGAGGTCAAATTCAAATTTTCCTTCTTGCGGCTCGATACGATCCCAAGAACCATGCACATCTCCAAGCCGAATAATATTCATTCCAGCTTTTGCCATCAAAGATAGATCGTGTGACCAATCTTTTTCTGGAAAGACCAGCGGTGAATACGAAGAACCATACCAATATTTATTGTGGTACTTCATTTTTATTATTCCTCGTGAGTCAGTTTATTAATGGTTTCTAAACCTTTCTCTTCAACTTCATCCGGGTTGAGGAAATTTTTGATCACAATGATTGGTTTTGATGATCCTTGAAAAAGATGACTCATCTCTTCAGAAGTAAAGACCATATCAAAAAATTCACCACGTGAGGTAGCTTCGTCAGAACAGAATGTTTCTGCGGAAATGCCATGATTTTTTAAGACCTTATCTAAAGTCATTTTAAGAATCATTGAACTGCCAAGGCCAAAGCCACATACCATCATGATTTTTATTTTTTTCATCAGCCCTTATCATCCTTTCGATTTCTGAAGATAGCCAGTCAATTCTTCGACGGTAGTTACAGCCAGTAAGAACTGCTGATTCTGGTCATCCATTAAAAAGGTTGCCAATTCCTGCAACATGCCAATATGGCTGTCATGATCAATACCGCAAAAAGTGATCAATAAACGGACCGGATCATTGGCTTTATTCCCAAAGGAAATAGGAGGATCTAGGGTGATGATGCTCATGCCAACCTTCAGGGCTCCATCTTCTGGTCTTGAATGCGCCAGCGCGATACCCGGGCTGAGCACCATATAGGGTCCCAATTTAAGCGAAGCTTGTATGCAAGCTTCAACATATTCCTTTGTACAAATTCCCTGTTGAACGAGCAGATCACCACCAATACGGACTGCATTCTGCCAGTTATCTGTTCGAACATGAAATTGAACTAATTCAGATTTCAGATGATCAAGTAGCATTTATTTCTCCTCATTGAGCAAATATTCAGCAATAGAAAAATTCGTGATCAGAACATTGAAGAAGGAATTTTTAAGAATTGCTCGAATAGGAGGTTTTTTATCATCTCCACCTGCGATCAGAACACTCCACTCGATCTTTTTTAGATCATCGGGTTTAATCCCGATCACTCTTTTATCCATAAAAGTTGGCACAATATCCCCATCCGCATTGAAATAGTGACCGAGAATGTCCCCGATTGCATTTTCCTTCTTTAAATCTTCCACTTCCTGTTTGGAGATATGTCCTTCTGTGTAAAGAATCGCATTTTCATCCACAGTTCCTATGCTCTGTAAAACAATGTCACTCTTTTTTGCTCTTTCTATGGAGTTAATAATGGTGGCTTCGCGCATGAGCATGGCGAATAATTTTTCATCAGAAACATAATTCGGGGAATAAAAGATTTCCGGTACACCTCCCACGATTCCTGCTAAATTTGCAGTGACATTGTATTTTGCAAGTCCACTGGAATGATCTGAAGCGCTTCCCACCACTTCAGTAAAGAAGCAATCAAATTTGTTCTGTGGGTGAAATTCTTGGGGGAGGTGAGATATCGTCCGGCTTAAACCCAAACCAATGCGCAGTCCAGGTTTCAATTTCTTTTCAAGCCATTTTGCTCCCCCACGTGCTAATTGTGTGTAGAGAGACATGTTTTCATCTGGGTCAGGAACGACAACGACATCACGTAAATTGTATTTGACGATCAATTGATTTTCTAAATTAAGAAAATTATTTCCCGGGTCATGAATCAAAAATTGAACCAATCCCAGTTTCACTGCCCGATCTAAAAATCGATGGATTGAAACTCGCGAATATCCAAGTTTCTGTCCAATTTGATCTTGGGTAAGATTATTTTCATAATATAGATTGGCGATTCTTAAAAGGAGATAGAGTTCTTCAGGGTCAATATCAGATTTTGGGGTCAGGTTTCGATGAATTACCATTTTCTTCTACCAAACAAATGTACATAACATGTAATTAAGTACATTATAGATGCGCTTTTCAAATAATTCAATAACCAATTTCACGAAATTGGTTATTTTTATGTTTTTATCGATATTTATAAAAAGGATTATCTGTAGAGAATCTAATTAAGAGTCATATTCAATACCCAAAGGAAGAATTGGGAGTATGATGCTCAATTCACGCCTATTTCTCGAGCGTTGGTGTGAGTTCTGTCCCTTCATCTCGACAAACACAGATACAGTCGGGGTTGATCTCAGTGGCGATGCAGTTCTCATCATAATACAGAAAATTGGCGCAAAAACACTCACAACCGGGCTCGGTTTCGAGCGTGGCACAGTCCTGGCTGCATGGGTAGGGATTTTTGATGATCCTGTATAACAGACAGCTTTTCTTTGAACTGGTTGTATATGTATAGGTCAACCATTCCAAACCAAATTCTGCTCCATTGGCTTGAATGAGAAAACTGCCTTCGAATTGTTCGCTCACCTTGCGTTCGTTCAGCAATTGTGCCACTGGCAGTATCACCCCTAAATGTTTCTCGCCATTTTGAAAACCCACGAAGCAGACAGAGGTCTTCGTAAGGGTGTTATTCTGCAGACGCAGATTGGTACCTTTGATCTCAGAAGAAACCAGGATGTCGCCTGCTAGCTTCCCGTCAATAAAGTTGCTGCCGGAATAATATTCCAGACCGTTGGCTTTAAAGAGGGTGAGGGTGAATCCCTGCTGTAGACTGCCCAGAAGCTGCAGGCTCTCTCCGCAGTGAATGACCAGGTTCTCCATAGCGCTTACGATTACCAGTGTGGGGGTGCTGGTGGGTGTGCGGGTGGGGGATGCGATTGCTGGTTGTAAAGTGGAATTCTGAGATGATTGCACAACATCTGTTTGACAGGCAGTCAGCAGAAGACCAAACAGTAGAGAAACCAGGATTATTTTTATTGTGGTTCTTGCTTTGATCATAATTTGTTATTGTAATTATCAACTCTTATGATGATAAAAGATCATTTTCTCAATTGTAAATCGAAATTCATTCCTGGAATGGATGCACTGCACTGGCTTTTCTTTTATAATGAGATGCGGGATCAAAAAGATGGTTTTCAAGAAAATAAATCCATTTCTGCAGAAGCATGGCTACCTTTGTTTGTTTTTCATAGCGCTGCTGGTATTCCTTTTTTATCCCAATGTGGGAATTTATGATTGGGATAAGGAAGTACTCTACACAGAGTATATTAAAACCAGTTTGCAAGAATTCAAACGGTTCCCGCTTTTTTTATGGAACAGTGCACAGTTATCTGGTTACCCGGCGGTGGATCAAAGTGCTTTTTTCGCTGCCAATCCCGAGACTATGCTGTTCACACCATTTCTTCCACTGCTGCTTCTATTTTCACCGCAAGTTTTTCTCAAATTACTGGTGGTGCTAAACGGAGCTCTGGGTGTTGCGGGTGT